>CAZVCD010000007.1:0-32657 GCA_964625675.1 uncultured Victivallales bacterium
TATTTGTACGATAGTAATCTTTCTGCTTATAGTCATAATGAGTTCTTTTACCCTTAGAAAAAAATCATGCGCAGTCTGTAAAATGAAAAAAATGTGTCCTGGTTGTGCATCAAAAGGATAGGCTATTTATAAAAAGATTTTGGAATTGATCGATTAATCATATTAAAGAAGGTATCTGAAGATGAACTGGGGATTTATAAAAACAATCATCATATTGCCAGGCACTGTGCTTGTTTTTGTCCCTGCAGCTATTCTACTTACTACGCAAGATTCCAAGTCTGCAGTGGAATTAGCTTCTCCTGCACAAATACAGTTTTGGATAGCTCTTTTATCTGCAACTGCCGGCCTTATATTAAGTATCTGGACGTCCAACCTTTTCATAAAGTTTGGCAAAGGAACCCCTGCCCCCTGGGATCCTCCAAAAAAGTTAGTTATTCGAGGACCATATCGGCATGTTAGAAATCCGATGATTACCGGGGTGTTACTCTTACTCTTCGCTGAAGCATTACTACTACAATCCCGCCCAATAGCCATATGGATGATTATATTCTTCATTGCTAACGCAATCTATTTTCCACTTATAGAAGAGAGAAGTATGGAAAAAAGATTTGGCAATGAATACAGGAATTATAAAAAACAGGTTCCACGCTGGATCCCCCGCTTGACTCCTTGGAATTGACATTGTACTACAGCTAGCCCAAGATAACCTTAGTTATGGATAATGTTATATTAAAGTGAGACAAGACTCCCCAAATAAGTTCTAAATTTCAATTTTTATCCATTATTCGGGTTATTTCGGACAGCTTCGGAGAGCTGTCCCTACCTATGCGGTGCATTGTTTGGAGTCTGGGTAGGGCGGTTTCTCCGTAAACCGTCGGAATAGTAGATCTTTTATCCATTATTCGGGTTAAGATAAAAGTGTTGCCGGGAAATAGCGGGAAACTATCAGGATCGCTACCGACAGAGTTATTATAGATGCGATAGTACTGCTAAGAACCATATCAGAACTTTCCTGTACGCTAATTTCATACTGCTGCGCTATAATAAACGTAGTTGCTGCCACAGGCATGGCAGACAGTATTAGCCCAGTTGCAGTCATTAGCGGAGAAGCACCTAAAAGCAGAAGAAGTACAAACACAATAGCCGGCATAAGCATAAGTTTAGCAACGTTAACAATTATAATTTTTGGTATTATCCGTTTGGGAATTTTCAAAACCAATGTCATACCTATTGCAAACATAGCACACGGCCCGCAGGTTGACCCTAGTAAACTAAACAGCTCGGAGATGGGAGTTGGAGGTTTTATCTTCAACGCTGACAAAACAAATCCAATAATAATCGAAAAAATTATAGGATTTTTTATAATAATCTTTTTCATTAATTTGATAATTGATAAATTCTTAGGTTCAACAATAAATTCAAGCATAATAACTGATACACATACAATAAATGAAAGAATAATAGTGCTTATTACAACGGCCAGCATACCTTTGTTGCCAAACAAAACCATTATTACCGGTATTCCCATAAACGCCGTATTTGGAGATGCAACAGCTAACGCTCTTATCACAGCTTCTCTCTTTTGGCCATATTTAAAAAATAACCATAAAAACACACTAAAAGTTATTATTGTCCCCAGCGAATAGGCTATAACAAAGGGGCCATTGAAAAAATTAGATAAAGGTGTTTGAGCGGTAGATATAAACAGAACGGATGGTAATGCAAAAAAATAGACAAACTTAGATAAACTTTTCTCTGCACTTTCTCCGAGTACACCAGTAACTGAAGCCGCTGTACCAAGCAGCATAATACCAAAAACCGGGATAATAGCATTTAATAAAATATTCATAAAATCCTTGCGGGTAAAGCTATGACAAAGGTAACCTGAGACACTATCATTAATCATTTTGAAAATAAAGAGTAAGCCTTTAATAATTGATTATACCGAATTGATTTTTTTTTACAATTATATCGGAGGTATTTTTGTTTTTTATTTGTTTGCAGGACTTTATCCTCATTTATTTTTATTATTTTTCGGAAATCATTTTGTCTTGGGTATATATTTAGTAATATTGTGTTTTTTAATGATCAAAATAAATTTCATATAAGCTGAAATGAGCATTACAATGACCCCAGAAAAAAATTGTCCGCTTTGCCAGTCAGTTCATACAGAGTTTTTTTTAAAAGATAAGTTTCGTTCTTACTTTCAATGCAATACGTGCTGTTTAGTTTTTGTCCCCACATCCCAGCGTCTATCATCAGAAGAAGAAAAAAGCAGATACGATCTGCACCAAAATATCCCAGATGACCCCAATTACCGCAAATTTTTAAGTCGTATATTTAATCCAATACAAAAGCTTATTGCTCCGAAAAGTAAAGGCCTTGACTTTGGTTCAGGCCCCGGCCCTACCCTTTCATTGATGTTTGAGGAAGCTGGACATATCATGTCAATCTATGATCATTTTTACGCAAATGAAGTCTCTGTGTTTAAGAAGCAGTACGATTTTATTACAACAAGTGAAGTAGTTGAACATCTGTTTGACCCTAAAAACGAACTTGATAGGTTATGGGAATGCCTAAAACCGGGTGGTTTCCTAGGAATAATGACAAAACTGGCGCTTGACCGTCAAGCTTTTGATAGCTGGCACTACAAAAATGATCCAACACATGTCTGTTATTTCACAAAGCAAACGTGTGAATGGCTAGCAAAAAAATGGCATGCTAAATTAACTTTTGCCGATAAAGACGTCGTAATTTTCAGCAAATCAATATATCTATAGCCTTAAAATAAATCATTGCAAACAAACCGTATTAAAGGTATATTCATAATAGATTAAAGATTATTTTTATACATTTCAAGATAAATCTTGTTTTTGTCTTTTTGCTACTGTTTGTAATCATGATTATGTTGATTATTAAGAAGTTAAAAAGCAAATCACTGTACACTGAAATTATTAGTAAAAAGCTGAAGGGGAAAGTTACTATGTCTGAAGTTACTATTAGCAATGAACTTTTAAAAGCTGTTATCAATCCTGATTATGGTGCTGCTGTACTGGCGTTTTATGTTAAAAAAGACAAAAAAGAAATCGCTATAATGCCGGATAGCCGAAAAGATAGCAACAGCCTTGATGCCTCAAGCTTCTTAATGATTCCATATTCAAACCGCATTGAAGATGGAACGTTTACTTTTAACGAAAAAAATCACCAATTAAAAAATGGAAAAAATCACTCTATCCATGGTGATACAAGAAAGAGTAAATGGATAATTGAAGAAATAAATCAAGATAGAATCATCTGCTACTTTGATTCTTCAAAATATAAGGATGTAAACTGGCCATGGCCGTTCAGTGCAGAAGTAGATTATTCAATTTCAGGCAATACATTCAAATCGAGAATCACATTGAAGAATAATGGAGACACACCAATGCCCGCCGGTTTTGGGTGGCACCCTTACTATAGCCGTTCACTTACAAAGGAAAATGAACCGGTTTTTGTGCAGTTTGAAACAGAAGGTGTATATCCTGATATCAACGAAAACTGTATCCCTTCAGGTAACCCGGAAAAGCCATTTGGAAAACTGGATTTTTCGATAGAAAAACAGCTTGACCCTAAAGTTCATATTGACAACTGCTACCAGGGATACAACGGAAAGGGACATATGCTTTGGCCAGACAGTGGCATAAAAGTTTCCTACGAATGTTCTCCAGAATGCTCGCATCTAATATTCTTCAATCCTGATGATCCATTTTTCGCTTTTGAACCTGCAACAAATGCAAACAACGGTGTAAATCACTTTAATGATGAAGTTTTTAAATGCGGTACTGTTTCTCTCAAACCAGGAGAAAAATTATCGGCTTCATTTTCTATAAAAATAGACTTTATTAGCTGACACCATTAGATTCTATAGTTAGTTTTTAAGTTATATATGATTCAGATTAAGTAGAGACACATGGCATGTGACTCTGAAACTACATAAAATTAGAGGATTACCATGGCTTTACTTGAATATATCAACAAAAGTGTCGATAAAATAATTCCATATGAACCTGGAAGACCAATAGCGGAAGTTGCGCGTGAGTTTGGTTTGAACCTAGACCATATAGTGAAAATAGCATCGAATGAGTCACCTTTGGGAGTTTCTCCCCTTGCCATGAAAGCCATGAGAGATTCATTAGAAAAAATGAATCTTTATCCTGATGGCGGCGCTTTTTACCTAAAGAATAAACTTTCTAAAAAGTATCACATTCTCCCTGAACAGCTCATTGTAGGCAACGGTTCCAACGAAATTTTAGAATTCATAGCTCATTGTTTTTTGTCCAAAGATACTTCCATGATAATGAGCAAACATGCTTTTGTAATATATAAACTTCTTGGCATAATGTCCGGAAGTGAAGTTATAGAAGTTCCAATGAAAGAAAAACTAACGCATGATCTTGACGCCATGCTTGATGCCATTAAAGATAACACAAGAGTAATTTATATATGTAATCCAAACAATCCGACCGGCAGCATGGTTTACAACAATGATATAGTAAAATTTATGAATAAAGTTCCTGACGATATTTTGATTGTTTTCGATGAGGCATACGCAGAAATATGTCAAGGAGAAATGCCGGATTCACTATCATACGTTCATGAAGGTAGAAATGTCATTGTTTTACGCTCTTTTTCTAAAGCATACGGCTTAGCTGGATTACGCGTCGGTTACGGCATTTCCACGCCAGAGCTAGCAAAAGTTTTAAATAAACCACGACAGCCCTTTAACTGCAATAAAATGGCCCAAATAGCTGCTACAGCAGCACTGGACGACTATGATTTTATACTAAAAACTAAAGAACTGTACAAAAACGGAATAGTGCAAATTATTTCAGCATGCAAAAAGTTCAATCTGGATTACATCCATCCCTATGCTAACTTTATCTTAATCAAAGTGGGCAACGGTGCTGAAGTTTTTCAAAAACTGCAGAAGCGGGGAGTTATCGTAAGACCTATGGCAGCCTATATGCTGCCGGAATGGATTCGAGTATCAATCGGTACAAAAAAGGACAATGATAAATTTATATCTACCCTCACAGAAATACTGAAATAATAAAAACAACGTTGGAGATAAGCATTGATCACTAAAAAAATAACACAACTGACAGCATTGTTTTTATTTATAATATGTTCATCCACTAGTGCGAAAGAACAGTCGCCTCCAAAACACATTAAAAAACAGAGCACCAACAGTACAAAACTTTGGTATAAAGACTTTTTCTTTAATGACCCAAGTTTTAACTTTGAATTTGTTCGTATGCTAGGTACAAGCCACAGCGAAGGTGCAGATGTAGGTGAATGCCTTACCGCAGCGTCAAAAATAAAGAATAAAGATTTTGACAGTTGGCACAATGCATGGAAGGAATTAGCGGACAGAATCTATAAGTTTGCAGAGGATTCAAATAAGAAAGGGAATATAGTTTCTGCAAGAAATGCTTATTTTAGAGCTACCAGCTACTATCAGGATGCAGGTTTTTACTATCATTATCCGGAAAAGCTCAAAATTGCTATCGATTGTTGGCTCAAAGGTAGAAACAGTTTTCTAAAGGCCATTGCATCTTTGCCAAATATTCAAACAATAAAAATTCCTTACGAAAACACTACCCTTCCCGGATATTTTATAAAAGCAAAAAATGCAGAATCGAAAGCACCTTTGTTAATTGTAAATACAGGTTATGACGGAACAAAGGAAGGTTTATATTACTGTGTTGGAACCGCAGCGGCAGAAAGAGGTTACCACTGTCTACTTTTTGAAGGTCCTGGGCAGGGAGAAGTAATCGCGCTACAAAATTTACCTTTCCGTTATGACTGGGAAAAAGTAATTACCCCCGCCGTGGATTTTGCTGTGAAACTTCCTTATGTTGACGCTAGTAGAATAGCCTTAATGGGAAGAAGCATGGGAGGCTATTTAGCTCCCCGGGCCGTAGCCTTTGAAAAACGAATTAAAGCCTGTATTGCGAATGGCGGTGTCTATTCTATGACAGAAAATATTTATAAATCGTTAACCCCTGAAGTGGTTAAACTTATAAAATCAAATTCAGCTGAGTTCAATTCAATTATAGAAAAATATTGCAAGTACAGTTTGACCTTAAAATGGTTTATCGATAATGGTCTATGGACTTTTCATGTAAAAACACCAGCAGATTTATTTAATCAACTAAATAAATATAACATGAAAAATATTGCTGAGAAGATAGAGTGCAGTATGCTTATAATTGATAGTGAAGATGATATGTTCCTAGCAGGACAGCCGCAAAAACTTTATAATGCTCTAAAATGTCCAAAAACATTTCTCAAGTTTACTAAAGCTGAATCAGCTGAGTTGCATTGCCAGGAAGGTGCTATCGCTATTTCAAATGAAAAAATTTTTTCATGGCTAAATGAGACATTCAATTATTATCCTCATAAAAAGTAATAACCATTCCTTTTTAAATACTAAAAAAACAGTGGGCCGTCCTGC
Organism: uncultured Victivallales bacterium; assembly: GCA_964625675.1. Classification (GTDB taxonomy): domain Bacteria; phylum Verrucomicrobiota; class Lentisphaeria; order Victivallales; family GWF2-38-69. Next base: position 6,497 of record CAZVCD010000007.1, read on the forward strand.
TAATATCGCCGAACGCCCCACTTGTTAGTAATCAATAAGTATAACTGTAGTTTACTTCGCTTCTTTTTTCTTTGCCACTCCTGGTGCTTTTGCCTTAGCAGTAACTTTAGGAGAAATAGTTTTTATCCCAGTCTTTACATTGTCTGTGACAACTGTCAGTTTTTCATGAATCATAAATAGTATAATAACCAATTCATAAAATACTCTTGAACAAATTACACCAAAAATAAAGAAAATAATACCACTTAAAAATGATCCGAATGAAAAGTCAGTAAACATTACTATCAATCCGGAAATAAATGACCCAAGCAGCCCTAACCAGTACAGATAAGTTACTACCATAGGAGTAATCATTTTATCAAAAAACAACAGGTCTTTGAGTGTAAAATCTTTGAATGCTTTCATGTTAATCCTCCGTGTTTATGTGTAAATATTTTTTAGACTATGATATAGACTATATTATAATTAAAAATAAATTCAACTTTTTACAGATCGTACTTTATTTATTTTATCTTTTTAAGGTATATTTTCCAAAATCATTACAGTCATATCATCAGCCTGTGGTTCATCTTCCATATGTGTTAAAAGGTCTGCTTTAACAAAATCTATAACCTTTGAGGATTCAATAGAATTTGTTTCATTTAGCACCTTTAGAAGTCTTTCATTTGTATACTGCTCTTTCTTTTTATTAATAGCCTCCGTAATACCATCTGAATATAAAAAAATCCTGTCTCCTCGTCCAAACTCCATCTCTCCAGTAAAATAATCATTTTCTTTAGCAGGCAAAACCCCGACAACTGTATCGTTATGAAGTGGTTGGTACTCATATTTTTCACCATGACGGCTGAGCAATGGCGCTGTGTGGCCAGCATTACAATATTCTATTTTCCCAGAATCAATATTTATTATACCACAAAAAACTGACGCAAACATACATGTGTCATTTTCTTCGAGAAGAAAATCATTAACAGCTACAATTATATCAACGGGAGATTTTAGACGTTTTGCTTCTACCTTTATCAAAGTTTTAATAATAGCCATAAAAAGAGCGGCTGGAATTCCTTTGCCAGAAACATCACCTATACAGAAAAACATTCTATTTTCATCAATAGAGCAGAAGTCGTAAAAGTCACCACCTACACGCCTGGCTGGTTTCGTTTCAGCAAAAAATGCTATCCTGTTTTTAAAAGGCAGGAAACTATGAGGCAGAATAGAAGATTGTATTTCTTTTGCTATTTTCAGTTCTAATTCTATTCCATGCTTAAGTATTTGTAACTTTAACAGTTCATCTGTTCTACGCTTTACAATGGCCTCAAGATTATTATTTGTTTCCTCCATTTCCTTCTGTAATAAATAAAGATTCAAATGTGTTTTTACACGAGCAAGTACTTCCTCTACCTGAAAAGGCTTAGTAATATAATCGATTCCACCAACTTCAAATGCTTTTATTTTATCAAGGGTTTCATTCATTGCACTAAGAAAAATCACCGGTATTTCTCTGGTTTTTATGTTCTTTTTCAATTGGTTGCACACTTCATAACCATTAATACCAGGCATATTAATATCCAGCAGTATTAAATCAGGCGCAGATACTTTTATAGCAGCAAGAGCTAATTTACCATTAGGAACAGGCCGTACTTTATATCCCTGTTTTTTTAGTATTTTTGCTAATAATCTTAGGTTATTGAGGGTGTCATCCACCACCATTATCTCCATACCTTTTAGCTTATTCGGCATATTACCCCTTGTTTGATTCAATCTTATTTTAATAATTCCAATAACTTATCATATTCAAAATTTTCAGCTAGTTGAAAAAGTTCTTTGTAGCATGCATTATTAACTTTTTTTACTGTTTTAAGCAAAGACATAATTAAATCAAAATCAGCCTGTAAAACAGCTTTTTCCAGTTTTTTAATAAGAGTTTTAGGCAGTAACTTGTGAACAGTTTCATGCGTTACTTGTACTCCTTCAGACAAAGTATTTCTATCACTTATGGGTTTTTCATCTATATAGTCATACTTTACTTTTAGGTGCTGCTTAATAATATCAAATAGCTTTTCTTCCTTAAAAGGTTTACTCATAAAGCTATCACACCCTGCAGCCATGGCCTTAGCGTAATCTTCTTCAAAGACATTAGCCGACAAAGCAATAATCGGAGTTTTTTTACCATCTTTTGTAGCTTTAATTGTTTTAGTAGCCAAATAACCATCCATAACAGGCATACGCAAGTCCATTATTATCAAATTCGGTTGCCATTCCTCAAAACACTTCACACCCACTTCACCATTAACGGCAACTTTAACCAAAAAACCGACCGACTCAAGTAATCTCAATATCAGCTCACTATTCTCTTTCTCATCTTCTACGACAAGAATGCGATATTTTTTCTGTTTTCTCTGCAATCCCTTGACTTGTTTAGCAGAGGTCACTTTCAGAATTTCACTATTTTTTGGAGGCATTTTCATGCGAAGAGTAAAATAAAAACGTGTTTTTTTATTCACTACGCTGGAAACAGCAATTTCACCTCCCATAAGTTTTATATACTCCTGACTTATCGCCAGCCCCAAACCAGTACCACTACCTAATTTTTTACCGGAAGATGTCTGCCCAAATGAAGTAAAAAGTTTGTCTAGCTCGTTTTCAGCTATACCAGATCCTGAGTCTTCAACTTCAAAAGACAACCACTGTACATCATTAATCAACCTCTTTTTTCTATTTTTAGTTCTAAGTGTTGAACCTATTTTCTTAGATATTTTTGAAAACAATCCCGCTTCGTCAATGCTTCTTGTCTGTTCTGCTGATATTTTTTTTAGCCTTAAGACCACACCACCCGTTTGTGTAAATTTCATCGAATTTTCTAAAAGGTTTACAAGCACCTGCCTTAATTTTCCATCATCTCCAAATAAAAATTTAGGCACATTAGAGTCACGGAACACAGTAAATGAAAGTTTTTTTGCATCCGCACGAAATTTGAACATTAGTTCCAAATCATCCAGTAAACAGAATAGGTCAAATGCTTTTTCATTCAACGTGGTACTACCTGCTTCGATTTTAGACATTTCTAGAACTTGATCTATTAACCCAAGAAGATGCTCTCCGCTTCTATTTATAATTTCCAAATTCTGTTTCTGCTGTTCACTTAATTCCGGGTTTCTAAACATTAACTGTGTAAACCCCAAAATAGCATTCATCGGAGTTCTGATTTCATGAGACATATTTGCAAGAAATGCACTCTTTGCCATATTTGCAGTTTCTGCAATTTCTTTAGCTTTATTAAGTTCTTCATGTGCTTTCTTCTGTACAGAAATATCGTTTATAATGGTCTGCAACACATATTCAGATCCAAGCATTACCCTGTTTAAACTAATTAACGCATCAAAAACAGTACCGTCTAAGCGTTTAAGGGACCATTCAAAAACAAAAGGTTTTCCACTTTTTAATACTTGCTCCACTTTATACATAATTAATTTCTTTGATGTATCATCATGGCCATCTTCGTATGAAAAAGATCCAACAGGTTTACCTATAATATCTTTTCTTTTACAGCTAAACATCTTCAGAGCAAGAGTATTGCAATCAATAAAATGTATTCCATCCATGATTAAAATGGCCGCATAGGCTGATTCAAAAAGAGATTTATATTTCATTTCATTCTCACGCAAGGCAAGCTCTACTTTTTCACGCACAGAAATTTCTTCTGTAAGGCGGCTATTTGCCTCCTGAAGGTTCGCAGTACGAATTTTGACCTGCTCTTCAAGTTGATCTCTGTATTTTCTTAATTTCTCTTCTGCTTTCTGTCTTTCGTTAAGCTCTACCATTAACTCTTTAGTTCTGAGAACAACCTGCCGTTTCAAGACTCTGTTCCAAACAATAAACAGGATAAAAACCAATAATATTATTCCAAAAGTAAAAGAAAGAACAACCCAAAACATACGACTTAATTCTTTTCTTCCTCCAAAAGAAGTCCATTTTTCTGTTATTTTACTTTTTTCCGTACCTGATATTTCCGCGAGTGCTTTATTTAAAATTGAAACAAGTATCGGCCAGTCTTTTCGGACACCAAAACTAATTCTGTTAACATAATCAGTTTTCCCAGCTACGCGTAAATTAGTTATTCCCTCAAATTCAATGCAATATGATGCTTCGACCATATCAATAACCATAGCATCAACACCTCCTGTGGAAAGAGTGCTCAGGCCAACATATGAATCCGATACATATTTTAAGTTAATGTTGGGGTAATTATCTTTTATAAAACCACCGATAGCATAATTACTGACAACGGCTACGTTCAAACCATTCAACTGTCCAAGAGTTACTGCTCCTTTAGTATCGTTCCTGACAATAATAACAGGGGCTAGTTTGAGGTAAGGGGTGGAAAAGTCTAAAGATTTAAAGACAAAAGGTGTGGGTGTTATCCCGGTAATCATATCTATTTTTTTATTTTCAATCTGTTCGATTGTTTTTTGATAACCAATGTAATCGGTATAAACAAATTTTATTTTTAATTTTTCCTCAATTAACTTTAAATAATCAGCAGAAATGCCCACAAATTTACCGGCTGCTAAGAAGTTTATCGGAGGGACATTGGGTGCAGAAGTAATAATTATTTTGGGATGTTCATGTAGCCATTGTTTTTCTTTGGCAGTTAATTCCAGCTTCTCATCAGAATATTTTAAGAAGTTGCCTGTTATAGCTCTATTGAAAAATCCACCGTCACCAGAATTTCCAGAAACTTCCTTAGGTCTTTTTCCTTTTTTATTTATAGATGAATCAGGAGTTTCATCAGATATTATTACATTTTCTTTTGAGAAGCAAAAGCCAGAAATTCCAGCAATGAATATCGTTAATAATGTAAAAAACAGTAATTTTCTTTTTATATTCATAGATCAAGATTTTATCGGTTTGCTGATTTAGTGATTTGATTATTTATTTCATCTAGAATCCACTCAATATAATGATACACGATTTGAGTATCAAAAAAAACATACATCTCTAATTAAGTTTATATATTTTTTCTAATAAAAGATGTATTATACTCATAGTGAAATGATTTTCGGAAAATTGTAAAAATAATTGAATAAAAAAATTTCACATATGAAACAAAAACAAAAAAATTAACAAGCCAGAGGCATCTACCCCCGGTATATATACTGAAAGTATTTCTAGTTCAGAATATTACAGTTTAAATTGAGGCTTTTATAATGTTATCCCCAAAGCAAAATGGTTTTCGAAAAATAACAATAAAAATTGGAGGTGAAAATTCCACAAATGACCCAAAATAAAAATACCTCCGGTATAGATAAATTAATAAGAAAAAACAGAAGCTATAGGCGATTTAATCAAGAAAAAGCGATATCTAATGATATCCTTAAAAAACTTGTTAATTACGCCAGGCTTTCACCATCAAGTGCAAATATTCAGCCCTTAAAATATTATCTTTCAAACTCAGCATCAAAAAATGAACTTATCTTTCCTTCTCTTTCCTGGGCAGGCTATTTAAAAGACTGGCATGGACCGACAAAAGGAGAAAGACCATCTGCTTATATTATAATACTAGGTGATACCGCAATTAAAAAAAACTTCAGCATTGATCCGGGAATATGTGCCCAAAGCATAATGCTGGGAGCTGTAGAAGAAGGATTAGGCGGATGTATGATCGGCAGTATTAAAAAAGACGTATTAAGAAATAATTTATCAATACCGGAACAGTATGAAATTCTTCTAGTCCTAGCTCTCGGTGAACCTGCTGAAAAAGTCATTATAGATGAAATAGAAGAAAATGGAAGCATAAAATACTGGCGCGATGATAACATTGCACACCATGTGCCAAAACGAAAATTAAACAATATAATTATGATGTAATTAGGTAAAACCATGACAACAAGAGATAATCTGCATATTGAAAAATTTGAACCTTTAGCTTCCCCTAAAGAGCTAAAAACTCTGCTCCCTTTATCTGAAAGCGGCAGTAAACGCGTTATTGACTCAAGAAATAAAATTCAGAAAATTCTAGATCACAAATCCGACAAGTTTTTAGTTATCGTAGGCCCCTGCTCTATCCATAATCCGGCAGAAGCTATTGAATATGCAAAGCGTCTTAAAAAATTGAGCATTGAAGTCAGCAGCAAACTAATGCTTATAATGCGTGTATATTTTGAAAAACCTCGAACAACAGTCGGCTGGAAAGGTGTTATCTATGACCCCGATTTAGACGGTTCATGCCATATGAGCAAAGGCTTAAAAATAGCACGAAAATTATTACTGGACATAGATGAGCTTGGCCTACCTACCGCCACAGAAACACTAGGCCCAGTTACCGCTCAATATATAGCAGATCTCGTCTCATGGACTGCCATTGGCGCTAGAACAACTGAATCACAAACACACCGACAACTTGCAAGCGGCCTATCCATGCCTGTTGGCTTTAAGAATTCTACAAACGGCAACATACAAACCGCAGTTGAAGCTATTAAAGCAGCAATGCATAAACATGTTTTTCTGGGTGTTCTCGAAGATGGCCGAAGCGGTATCTTTCATACAACAGGAAATAAATATTCTCATATTATCCTGAGAGGAGGTAGTAATGAACCTAATTACGGTTCTGAATATATTGCCTATACCAGGGAACTGATGAAAAAAAACAATATTACTCCCAGCATAATTGTAGATTGCAGTCACGCTAATTCAGAGAAAAAAGCTTCAAAACAATCAGCTGTTCTTAAAAATGTAATAACCCAAAGAAAAGACAAAGAGAAAAGCATAGTAGGTGTTATGATTGAAAGCAATCTTGAGCATGGCAAACAGAACATGAATGATCTTTCTTCCTTAAAACATGGTATTTCTATTACAGATGAATGCATAGGATGGCAGGAAACAGAAGATATTATAAGAGAACTATACAATTCAATTTAAAACAATGATTAACTATTATGTTAGACAAATATATAAAAAAAATACTTGAAGCACGCGTCTACGATGTAGCCATAGAAACACCTATACACTCTATGGAATTTCTTAGCGAACAGTTAGACAATAATATTCTCGTAAAAAGAGAAGATCTCCAGTCTGTGTTTTCATTTAAACTGCGTGGAGCCTATAATAAGATCGATAAATTATCTCCAGAAGAGTCATCAAAAGGTATAATTACGGCATCTGCCGGGAATCATGCTCAGGGTGTGGCAGTGTCCGCTGCGAAAAAAGGAATAAAAGCAACAATTGTTATGCCAAACACCACTCCTAATATAAAGGTTGCATCTGTAAAAAAACAGGGAGCACGGGTGGTTTTACATGGAGATACCTTTGATGAAGCTTTCCAGCACGCCTATTTTTTGAAAGACTCCCTTGATTTAACTTTTGTACATCCTTACGACGATCCCGATGTTATTGCCGGACAGGGAACAATAGGCATGGAAATTACTCGCCAGTATTCAAAACCTCTGCATGCTATCTTTATTCCGGTTGGTGGTGGTGGACTAATTGCCGGGATTTCCGCATACATAAAATACTTACGCCCTGGGATCAAAATTATAGGTGTAGAGTCTAAAGAGTCTGCCTGCCTAAAAGCTGCTTTAAAAGCCGGGAAAAGAGTCACTCTCTCACATGTAGGTATTTTTGCCGACGGTGTAGCTGTAAAACAAATTGGTAAAGAACCATTTAATATTGCAAAGCAATGTGTGGATGAAGTAATAACAGTAGACACTGACCAAGTATGTGCAGCAATAAAAGATATCTATACAGATACACGTGCCATTGCTGAACCGGCAGGTGCTCTAGCTATTGCCGGTTTAAAAAAGTATGTAGAAAAACATAACATTAGCAATAAAAATCTTTTGGCTATTATAAGTGGCGCAAATGTAAACTTTGACAGATTAAGGCATATATCCGAACGATCAGAGCTTGGAGAGGAACGGGAAGCCATATTTGCAGTAACTATCCCAGAACATCCGGGAAGCTTTAGAGCCTTCTGCCAAACCTTAAGCAAACACAGTATTACAGAATTCAATTATCGCTATTCAGATACTGAAAATGCGAGAGTATTTGTAGGCATACAGTTATCTCATAATGAAAATCGCAAAGATATTATGAAATATCTTCAAAGCAAAAATTATTCTGTTGTAGACCTTTCCAAAAATGAACTGGCCAAGCTGCACGTAAGGCATATGGTTGGAGGACGAACAAAGCTTGCCAATAAAGAACTACTCTACAGGGTGCAGTTTCCGGAACGACCCGGTGCTCTACTAAAATTTTTAAAAGCAATGGAATCAAAATGGGATATAACAATGTTTCATTATAGAAACCATGGCGCAGCATTCGGACGCGTTTTTTTAGCACTCCAGATCCCTACAGAAAAAAAATCTACAATTAATAGTTTTCTGGAAAAATTAAATTATAACTATGTTGAAGAAAATGATAATCCTGCCTATGAACTGTTTCTCAGCTAAGGAAAGTATACTCTATCTCTCCTAAAAACAGCTATTGGAGTACAACTGGGAGGAGGAGTAGCTACAACTTCAAGGCACCCACCATTATTGGGCAAAGTCCACACAAAACAATATTCTAACGTATTATTATTATTGTATATTTTAGGATTGGTTTTTTGAATTAACATAAGCTCTTCATTTGTAAGGTTACTGAAATTATCTAAAGCATACATTCTGATACTGCCAATATGGCTTTTTGGATTTTTATCAGCATCCATTTTCTGAATCATAGTATTAATATGCACAGATGCATCCGGTTGACTGCTGCTCTCTTGAGGTGATGATATAACCTGTTTCTGCGAAACAGTAGAGCAGGCTGTAAAGAGTAACAAAGATGCAACTATAACAAATCTAGTCTTAATTAAACTAATAATGATATTAAACATAATCTTTCCTTTATTCGACTTTTCCAGTCTTTAAGAGTTTGGCATACGGAAGAACTAAGATTATCAGTATAACTAGAGGAACAATTGTTGCAATTTTGAATCCCTCAATACCACCTAAATGTTGCATCAAATAGCCAATGCCTCTGGCTGTTAGGCTGGATGCTATTGCAAATACTACAGCCAAAATAGTCATTAGCAAAGCTTGTTTTTCTTTAACCGTACGACTCAAAATGGAAGAGTTTAGAACAGGCGTACTTGGAGCGAAAAAGAATCCAAATGCCGGAAAAATCAAAGCCATTAATGAGACATCTTTCAAATTTGTAATTGTTTGCCCTGATGCGTGCAAAGAAAAAAGAACTACACCCAAAAAAGCTAACCCTATGACATAGTAGCATAGTAACATTTTCTGCCATTTCATATATTTTAACAAAAAGAAAGTAACAAGTCTTCCGGCAAACGTAGCTAGTCCGGCAAAACTAGCAATTTCTAGGCTTAAAGCAGGTGAAAGATTTAGAGCCGCTTCGTAGAAACCTGGAAGCCACGCACTAAAGCTAATTTCTAATACACTTCCTATAAAAATCATTACAATTGCTGCAATAATCAACTTGCTTCTACACATTACCAGCATTTCTTTGATCTGCTGTGAAACAGGCGTCGCTTTCTCTTTTGTAAGAGCACTTTCATCTATTCTTACAAACATCCAAACAATCAGATTTAAAATACCTAATAACGCATAAATATATAAAAAATTTAACCATTGCGTTGGAGTTTGTGATACAAAATAAGCTATTAACCACATTCCGGCCATTCCGGATATCATCCAAATAGATTCAAGAAGTGAAAGAAACCCTGCCTGTTCATTTTCCTCTTGACAAATAATTGCGGCAGCAGAATAAATACAAATTTTCATTCCTACCAAAACTACTCCTGTTCCGACTAAAAAGAGTTTTATCATCCAGTAGGTATTTATTATCGGTCCTAATATTGAAAGAACAATCATCAACACAAGAACAACCATCATCGATTGCCTATAACCTCTTTTCAATATAAAAGAGAAAGCTATAAATGAGAAAACAACGACAGCTCCATTCTGGTAAGTTTCCAATGTGCCGGCTGATGTTAATGACGCATGAAAATAGTGTGATGCCTGCATAATAAATGTAGAAAGTGTTCCACAATAAAGGCTAAATACAAATACAGTTAATGCCAAAGAAAGTTTTACTATTGATGGATTACTGACTTTTCTTTGTTTTAAAATTTCGTTTTCCATAATTGGATATCCTCTGACATTTATACATTAAAAAATATAATTATAGTTTTTTACTTAGCCCCATCTTTTGATTTCTGAACTATTTTTGAAAAATCATCAATACTGCATTGTTTTTGACCAGATATTAAATCAACATCTTTACCATTAAACCGTACTTTAACAAAGTAATTGTCTCCGTCTTTATAAAGTTCAAAGCATACATTTGAAGCATAGGGTGGATTAAAATCCAACGGTACGCCTAAGGCACTCATAACAGGTAGAATTGAACTATCATGTCCAGAATAAAGAATATATTTATACTGCTGTTTATCCTGAACTGCTTTCATCATATCATCTTTTAATTGAACAAGAAATTTACTACCTAAATAATCGCCTATAACCTTTGGCTTAAACTGTTGAGCCTGGGCCCATTCTGCAAGTTTAATTAGTTTTGAAGCATCTTTTTTAGATAATCCTTCAGGAAGAGATACACCGTTTCTAAGCCTAACATTTATATTGTCTGCAATCGACATTAAATCGACGAGGTTATTAATTTCAGAACCAAAAATTTCAGACCACTTTTTAAAATTAGGCTTAAGTTCATTCTGTTTATCAATCCAGGCTTTATCTGTATAAACATATTTTTCACACATTTCATTAAATTTATCTATGTGTGCGTCCTTTGCCAGTAGGAGATCATCCTGAACGACAGGCATTGTTCTTAATGGAATAGGCTGTACTGCAGCAGGCATTGCCGGATCGCCATTCCTTAATAACGGCCCAAGTCCTAAGGGATATAACCCGTTAAGCAATGATTCCGCACTTTGTATTGTTCTATTAAAATCAGTGCATCTTACATACATTTCATTATTAATATATTTAACAGGTAAGAGTTTTAATTGGTTAACATATCGTTTTCTGAGCTTAGTTCCCAGCTTAAAGTGCTGATTCATACCAAGAGAAGTCAGTTCACCAACACCAATTTTCCACTTATGAGGGCTGCTTTTTATTTTGCCTGTCGGAGTTCTGTCACCATGCCTAATAAGAGTAACTGCAAAGATCAGATCCTCTTTAGCAAACAGACAACTTACTGAAATTAGAACTAACGATAAAATTAACCCACAAAAAAATTTGTGCCCTGCCTTCATACATACTCCTTTTTTTTAAAACTTTATTATCAAGATAAATCTTGTTTTTATCTTTTTATTTTATTACGTTGACTAATGTTATTGGCTATGAGTAAGCCAAAAAGCAAATTCCTATACACTTAAAAGAATCCACAAACTTATATAACAACAATTTTCATTATATCTAGTAGCTTTTCTATTTACAATATGCAGAAGTAATGCATTATCAAAAATATATAAAATGCTCAGTATTTTAACTGAGGATAACAATCTCACAGATAACCCAAAAATAAAAATACCTCTGGTATATTTTCTTTTAATGACAATTATATTATTGTATATCAATAAGTTAAAAATAAATTCTTATACTGTTAAATATTTTTTCAAGATAAATCTTCCCGGTTATTCAACGGCCAGCCCCGTCGGATGACTGGGGGACTTGTGTTTTTGTCTTTTTACTTCTGTTTGAAATCATGATTATGTTGATTATGAAGAAATTAAAAAGCAAATTCCTGTACACTATATATAAAGGACATAGTAAATAAAATGAAAAAGTCAGAAGGTTCAGGGAGCGAATGTTGCAGTACCCCCTCTCCAAATGAACAGCAACCTTGCAGCTGCAGTTCGGAAAAAACAAAGGAACAGCAACCATCTGTATTATGTTCAACAGATACAGTAATTGGCAATATACCCAAAATATCCTTCAAATGGTCATGGGCAGATAGATGGGGACAGATTAAATGTAGAATTGGAAGCAGAAGAGATGATTATAAAGTAACGCCTGGATTATACGCAATAGGCACTCCGGATGAAAATTCGGATGTTTTTGTAACAGCAAATTATAAGCTTACATTTGATATACTGAGAAAACATCTAAAAGGAATGAACGCCTGGATACTTGCACTTGATTCAAAAGGGATAAACGTTTGGTGCGCGGCCGGCAAAGGAACTTTCAGCACTGAAGAATTAATAAAACAAATCAAAAAAACAAATATTAAAAATTTGGTCAAACATAATAAATTAATAGTTCCACAGCTAGGTGCGGTTGGAATAAGCGCTCATAAAGTCACGGAAAAAACTGGGTTTAAAGTCATCTATGGCCCGATCAAGTCAGCTAATATTAAAAGTTTTGTAGAAAATAACTACAACGCAACAGAAAAAATGCGAAAAATAGAATTCCCACTCATAGACAGACTATTGCTTGTACCTGTCGAATTCTTTCAGCCCTGGAAAAAGTTTCTATATTTATCAGCATTTACTTTACTTATTTTCGGTCTTCAACCAAACGGCATTATTTTCAGTTATATATTCAAAGAAGGATTGCCAATAGTAATACTTGGAGCAATTTCAATAGTAGCAGGTGCTGTATTAGTCCCTGCCCTACTACCTATACTTCCCACCAGATCCTTTGCTATCAAAGGATTTACAATAGGATTAATAACACCCATTCTCGCATTAATATTTAGTGGATATATACCTGTTTTGAGTAATGTTTATATTATAATATTTTGCTGGATACTATATCCGATGATTTCATCATATATAGGCCTTCAGTTTACCGGCGCATCAACTTTTACAAACATGTCCGGAGTAAAAAAGGAATTGAAAATGGGACTGCCTATTTATATTCTTTGCGTTGTTTTATCAATAATTTTAATCATCCTATTTAAATTGTCTGCATGGAGGATATTATGATATATTTAAAAAATGTAGCAACATTACAATTCTTTTCGGATAAATGTACGTCTTGTAAAATGTGCATGAAAGTTTGCCCACACAAAGTCTTTGATATCAAAGAAAATAAGATTTATATTACTGATAAAGATAAATGCATGGAATGCGGTGCATGTATGAAAAACTGCAAATTCGATGCAATTACGGTTGATACTGGAGTTGGGTGTGCAGAAGCATTGATCAGAGGAATTTTAACTGGTAAAGAGGCATGCTGCGACAACTGTTAGTTGAAAAATCTACTTTTGAGAAACAATGATTTAGGCGAAAATTGTTTATTGGGGCGTAATAGAATTTATGATACGAAAAGCTGAATTAAAAGACAAAAAAGAAATAACTAAACTTCATTATATGGCAGGTTCAAATCTGATGGAGTATTTCTTTGCCTGTGATGATGAAAAATTATATACTATTCTAGATTTACTATATGAATCTACTGAAACTATTTTCTCTAAAGAATACTTTTTTCTCTTTGAAGAGAATGACAAAGTTAAAGGTGCAATATCTTTGTATCAGGGTAATTTAAAAAAATTATTAGAAAAAAATATAGGTAAATACGGAAAAGAAATAAGTAGAGTCGCCGGCTTTTTGAGATTACTCAAAATGATGCTAAGAAGTTCATTAAATAAAGCTATACCCAATTTTTACGACGATGAACTATACATTCAGGCTATTTCAGTGTTTTCAGAATACAGAGGACAGAGCATTGCCTCCAAACTACTAAAACACTCATTCGAATATGCAAAAAAATTAAACATTCCGAAAGTTGCATTAATTGTGGAAATTCAAAATGAACACGCCTTAAATATATACAAGAAGCTCGGCTTTAAAATTGTATCCACACATAAGTTTAAAAGAAAATATAAAAAGTATAAATTGACCGGTATTCATAAAATGATTGCAAAGGTACAGTTACACTTAAATTAAAATGAAAAAACTATTTGGACACTTTCCTACAAACAAAAAATTAATAAGGAGAAACAATGAGCATCGATAACTATAAGGCTGTATTGCCAGAAGACTTAAACCACTACGGGTATATTTTTGGTGGCAACCTTCTGAAGTGGACGGATGAATATTCCTGGATTGCTGCAACTCTTGAGTTTCCAAAGAGTAATCTCGTCACCTCAGGAATGGATAAAATTAAATTCAGAAAAAGTGTTAAACAGGGGAGTATCCTAAGGTTTCATATTGAAAACATGAAACAGGGCAGTGCTTATGTTAAATATCAAGTAGATGTTTTCTGTAAAAACGAAAGTTCTAACGAAGAAGAAATAGTTTTTAATACTATTGTGACTTTTATAAATATTGGTGATGACGGAACAGCCACACCATTACAATAAGTAGCAAACTATGAGAGCATATATTATTACCGGAGCACCGGGAGCAGGAAAGACTGAAATTATTGAAGAGCTAACCTGGAGAGGTTATATAGGTTTTGAAGAGATTCCAAGAAGACTCCTACGGGAAAAAACTGCGGAAAAACTCGGAATATCACCCTTTAAAGATTTGATAAAATTTGCCCATATTGTTTTTGAAGAAATGTATAGACAGTATCTTAAAACAGTAAATGAAAATGATAATATTTGTTTTTTGGACAGAGGCATCCCTGATGTTTTCGCATATCTGAAAAATTCAAATATACCTATACCCGATGAATATTACACAAAATTAAATAAATGTGATTTTGAAAAAGATGTATTTATCTGCCCCCCATGGCCGGAAATATATACTTCCGATTCAATACGCCCCTACCCTTACAAAGACACATTGAAACTTCACAGCCAAATAGTATCAGTATATAAAAAACTTGGTTTTAATTTAATAGAAATACCAAAACTACCTGTTAAACAAAGAGCAGATTTTGTTTTATCCAAGCTTGGATAAAATAATATCCTTAATTGAGGTTGAGGTAGGACGGTTTGTCCCTAAACCGCCTTTTTAGTCAGTCGTTATTTACCTCCATGCAGATCAAAAGACGGACAGCTCAGAGAACTGTCCCCACCATCCATAATATAACCCGAATCGCTGGGATGGAGGGTTGCGGTGCCCCGCAACCACAGCACTGAATGTAGCCCGACAGTTGCCACAACCACTCTTCAGTTTTAATATTTTCTAATTCACTGCCTTTTTATTCCGACAAAACTTCATTAATATGTAATACAACAGTCCCGCACAGATTATTGATGGAAGAGATCCACCGTATATTTTATTTATATACGAAAAATAGATATATACCCAGAACCCAACACTCCAGGCTACTACTGCAATAACATTTACGCCTTTAGAATACCAATAGACACCACCATTTTTATCTATATCCTCTATTTTAAGTTTTTTCCTGCGTATTATAAAATAATCAGTAAGCACCACACCAAAAAGAGGAATAAACATAGCACCTATAAATAGAAGATAGTTTTCATATTCTCCCATTGGAAAAACCAACGCTACTAATATCGTAAGCAGCCCCACAATCCACATAAAGAGTTTAGGATTGGTTTTATTAGAAACATTCATCATTGAACATGTTGCCGAATACAAATCGGGAAAGTTTGAGGTTATTGTAGAAAAAACAATCATTATTAAAGCCGGCACCGCCAATCCAATCACACTCAAAGTGTTTACCATTAAAATTGCCGGGTCTTTTTCCCCCATGACAATAGCTGCGGTAAGACCTAGCACAAACATCCAGCTTGAAATCAGAAAATATCCACCCCAAGTATTCCATAATGCTGATTTCTTCCCTTTTGAAAAACGAGAATAATCAGCAACAATTGGTAAAAAAGAAATAGGCATGGCTATAACTAAATCCAATGCTGTCATAAAATGCATACTGCCAGTTTGAGATATCCTGAGAGTATTTATATCAACTTTTCCAAAAATAACCCATGTCATTATCAATATAACAATCAGCATTGTAGCGCACGCAGTATACTGCATTATTTTCCATACTTTTTCTCCGGTGTATAATGCCCAGAACAGTGTTCCCGCTCCGATTAAAATAATCCAGAACCTGGAAGATGCCCAAATTCCACCTATCGAACGACCGAGTATAGCTCCGGCCTGTCCTGCAATAATTAGCAGTATTGATGCCCATCCAATTAATTGAATAATATTCAGTACTGCTGCAATATTCGCACCTTTTATTCCAAACGATGGCCGCACAGAAGCCATTGAAGTAAGACCGTATTCCGACCCTATTAAACCTCCTAAACCTAAGAAAGTGTTTCCAATAGTATGTCCAATAAAGATAGCTAAAAGCCCCAAACAAAAACCCATTGGAGCTAAAAATCCTCCAGCCCATATTTCAGCAAGTGAAATAGCAACACCTGCCCAGAATAAAAAATAATCTATCCCCTTCAAGTTGCGTTCAGAAGGAGCTACTGGCTTTATATCCATGCTAAGTACCTATTTATTGATTTGGTAATTTGGTACACGACCTATACAACTTATGACTTTTTAAATTTATCAGATGACAAACTGTAATAATTAAAGTCAGCTTTAATTATTACAGTTTTTTCATTTAAAAAAAATAAATCATTGAATAATATACATATCTAGAGTAAAATATGCCTCCTACTTAAATTAATTATAAGGAGAAATATTATTATGCAGGATATGAGAAACCCAACTGCAACATCTGATTATCAGATACGCGAACACAATTTTATAACCAGAGTTTACAGCTGGATGTGTTTTGCGCTAGTGATAACAGGCCTTGTAGCATTTTATGTGGCATCAACACCTATTCTGGTGAAAACAATTGCCACAAACCAAATTCTTTTTATTGGGCTTATTATCGTTGAAATAGGAATGGTAATGGCCTTAGTAGCCTTAATGAACAAAATTTCTGCGACCACTGCAATACTGTTATTCATAGCTTACTCGGCACTTAACGGTGTTACTCTTTCAGTAATACTTCTAGCATTTACTGCCACATCGGTTGCTTCTACATTTTTTGCAACTGCAGCTACATTTGCTGCTATGAGTTGTATCGGCTGGTTTACCAAAAAAGACCTGACAAGCATCGGACATTTATGCTTCATGGCTCTTATCGGTCTTATTATTGCTTCTGTAATAAATATATTCCTACATAGCACGTTAATGTACTGGATTGTTACATACGTCGGTATTTTGATTTTTGTAGGTTTAATTGCTTATGATACACAGAAAATCAAAAAAATGAGCAGAACTTTTGAAGCAAATTCTGAAGCCGGCAAAAAAACGGCTATAATGGGAGCATTAGCTCTGTATCTTGACTTCATAAATCTATTTCTATTATTACTGAGAATTTTCGGAGATCGCCGATAGTAAAAAGACTAACATTGAAAACTACAAAGCCGCCTTTTTTAAGGCGGCTTTTTTATAGTTAATGTTGATAGTGGCATTAAAAGCTTTGCAGATATCAAGGGAAAAAAAACTAACACTTCCAGTGCACCCGGGAGCTCTAAAGTATTATAAGGAAGCCGGATTAGCAAAATATATTCCAAAAGACCTGTTACCTAACAATCAGTAACCGGTTAATTGTTACACTTCTCTTCTTCTATCACCAAGCAGAAATAGGTCACGCAGGTTTTTAGGGGTCTCAGCTTTTTCCCATTTATCATCAAAGTTTTTATCCTGGATTATCTGTGCTATAGCAGTTAATGTTTTTAGATGCATAGTTCTATTGTCTTTCGAAGCGACAATAGCAATAATGGTTTTAACTCCTCTGTCTTTTTCTGAGAATTGAATTCCTGTTTTACATCTAACCAGTACTATTTCAAAAATGTTTTTTCCATCTATAATAATATGCGGAACAGCAACCGTTGGCACCAATACAGTAGAACCTTCTTGCTCTCTCTGAATAAACTTCGAAAGTAAGTTTTTAGGATTAACATTTATATGTTCATGAAGTTTTTCAGTAACTATTTGCAGAAATTTATTCAACTTGTATGATCTATCCAGATCAATAACAGGTGCTTTTTCAATAATTCTATCAAATTCATCTTCTATTATATTATCACGTTCCTGTACTATTTTACTCAGTTCTCCTTCAAGTCCATCAGAGGTCAAATCTTTGTTTCTAAGCTTTTCAACAAGATGAAACAATGCGTATTTTTGTTTGTTTCTTCTCGAAAAGATAAAATATACAATCAGACTGACAACTACTAATCCCCCACTAATTTTAATTGCTTGTAACCCCATATGACATATTAGAGAAATAAAGAGAAAAATACTTAAAATATTAACCCATGGGAACAGCGGCACTTTAAATGAAGGCCTGTAGTTCTGGATTTTACTTTTTCTAAGTATAATAACAGAAATATCCGTTAGCAGATATGATGTAAGAATCACTGTAGACGCACCTTCTACTAATGCATTTAAGGGTAAACTTAATGCAACAATAATCAGAATAGCCGTTAATAATATCGCATATATAGGAGTATTGGTCTTCTTATTTATTCTGCCAATAAATTCAGGCACCAGTTTATCCCTGCTCATGGCCAAAGGATATCTGGATGACGACATTATACCCGAATTAGCACATGAAGAAAATGCGAGACAGGCTGCTATTGTAATAACAACGAAACCGGGCATACCCAAAATATATTTCCCTGCATCTGCTATTGGATTGATTGAGCTTATAAATTCTTTATTTGGTACTACACCAATAGCTATTAACAATATTATTGTGTATAAAATTGAAACAAATACTATCGCTATAATTATTGCAAGCGGAATATCACGTTTCGGATTAGCCATTTCCTCTGATACATTCGCCGCATTCATTATTCCTCCGAAAGCAATAAAAACAAATGCTGATGTAGCAAAAATCGAGTTAAATCCTCCACTATCGGAAATGAACGGAGTAAAATCGCCCCAATTTATTTTGTCGTAACCAAAAATAATAAAAGGTATCATTATTAAAATAATAGACGACACAAGACAAACATCAAATTTAGCTGCTTCTTTGGTGCCTTTGATATTTAGTGCCGTATAAAAAAGTGTAACTGCTACACCAATTATGAAAAAATTTATACCGGTATAGAGCGAAACAACCGCGGATAAACCATAAATAGCAAAAGCACCTTTCATCGCAATTGCTGTCCACATCAGCAATCCCGACAAGGTCCCAACCATAGCCCCTAAACTCCTGGAAGTAAAGAAGTACACTCCGCCAGCCTTCGGCATCGCGGTTGTTAACTCTATCATACTTAGCGAGCCAATTAAAGCACAGACGCCGGCAAGCAGGTAAGAAACAATTATAGACGGTCCAGTACGGGCAAACGCTACCGCAGGAAGAATAAATATCCCTGAACTTATCATAGAGCCAATCGTTATGCTCAAGACAGGTATAAAACCTAAGTTTTTCTTTAATTGCATAGTTAATAGTACTTCAAAAGCAAATTTACTTAATAATTAATATATAAAGCATATTTGTTTTTAAATGTTTCTCTCAGTAACATTTTTTCTAATTATCACACTTAAGTTTACATGTTCTAATCTCAAATGGATCAAGAGTAACAGGTATTGAATCACCAACCTTCTGCCATTCATGTTCTTCCCATTCCATTAAATTAGTTTCCATTAACTTTGATTTTACATTAAAACTGAGTGTAGCAGTTGAGGTTTTTCCTTTCACTTCTACTAATCTGATAATCCAGCAGTTCTCTTTTTCTGCTTTTTTGACAACTTCAAGAGAGACCCCATCTGTATCTATTATTTGACAGGGTAAACTCAAGGAATTAAAAGACTTATTTTTAAAAGTTACCGGCTTAGAATTCAGCATTGCCGCTTCCTGAATTACATCGGAATCAATTAGAGCACCTTTGTGGGGATACAGGCTATAAGTCAAAATATGGCGTTGGTTTTGATCTGCAACCGGATCTGGCGCAGTTGGTGATCTTAATAAATTTAAATCAATAGTTTTACCCAATACCTTGTGCCCATATTTACAGTCATTAAGAAGCGCTACCCCATAACTATTGTCGGATAAATCAACATATTTGTGTGCACAGACCTCAAACTTTGCTAAATCCCAACTTGTATTCCTATGAGTATTTCTCTTAACATAACCATATTGAATGTCAAAAGAAGCCTCCGTTGCTCTAGTATTTGTATCAAAAGATACTCTTAACATTCTGTGCTGCTCATTCCAGTCAACAACTGTTTCAAAATCAAGCCTTTTACTATTTTTAGATAGATAGACCTTTTGTTGTATCTTAGATTTACTTATACTGGAAATAAATTCAATGCCATTTCTTACTGAACCGGAAGTTAACTGAGTATGTTTTATGCTTTTAGCTGTTTCAAGCAGTTGGTCCTCATAGTATATATCTATATCCCAGGCATCCCAGTCAAGAGGGTTATCTGCATATAGTGATAACATATTTCCTTTAGTTAATATTTCTTTACCTGTTTCTTTATCTAAAGCGAAACTGATTTCACCATTTTCTTTAAATACATATTTAACTAAATCATTCTCAAGAACAAGTTCTTCTGATTTAACATTATTACTTTTTCTCTTTATACCTTTTTGTATTTTAATAAATTTATCTGCAGAAATGCTTGGTAAAATTATCTTACCCTCTTCTTCATCCTGAGATGGTATAGTATTACCTGACGTATCTGTTAATTCATATCCAACAAAGTCTTTTCCAACATTAACCGGCCTATTATATGGATAGCTAAGACTATTAAACAGCACTATTCCATTTTCATCTTTCTGCAATGCTAATTCATCAAATTTACTAATTAGATCTTTACATTTAGTAATACATTCTTCATGTTCTACATGGGTAACATCATAAACTTCTTTAATACATGACCCTGGAAGAATATCATGGAATTGGTTTATAAGAACTACCTTCCAGATACTTTCAAGCTCATTTTGGGGGTAATGTTTTATATCAATAGAAGAATAAAGAAACTCTACTTGTTTAAGCATATTTTCTAAAGTTCTATTGCCTTTTTTAACCTTAGCCTGACTGGTCAAGGTACCTCTATGAAGTTCCAAATAGAGCTCTCCCACCCATTTTTCAAGTAGATTCTTACTTTTTCCTATTCTGTTAAAAAAGTTCTGAGCATGGTCAAATTTAACTTTTGAAGAACCTTCAAGGTTTTTCTGTCGTAGTCCTCTTTCAATGTGCTCTTCTTTAGGACCCCCTCCTCCATCTCCTATTCCGAATACAGACAGATATTCATCAAGAATATCACTTTCATTGAACCGCTCTTCAGTTTTAATTAATTCTTCTGGAGTCATATGACCGTTGTAAGTATCAGTCGGAATAAAATGTGTAAGAACTTCACTCCCGTCAATCCCCTGCCAGACAAAAGTATGATGAGGAAATTTATTAAACTGGTTCCAGGAAATCTTCTGAGTTAAAAAATAATCCATTCCTGATTTTTTTAGAATTTGTGGTATAGCGGCAGAATAACCAAAGACATCCGGCAGCCAAAGATTTTTAATATCGACTCCAAATTCATCCATGAAAAAGTTCTTACCGTACAACACCTGCCTTACCATTGATTCACCTGATATAATATTACAGTCAGGTTCGACCCACATTCCACCTTGAAGCTCCCATTGACCGTTTTTTACATACTTCTTCAGCCTTTGATACAAATTAGGATAATGATCTTTCATAAACTGATAATGCTGTGGCTGTGATGCACCAAATACATATTCTGGATATTTGTCAATCATCTCCATTTGATTTGCAAAAGTTCTTGCTGTTTTTCTAATACTTTCTTTAACCGGCCACAACCATCCGGTATCAATATGAGCATGCCCTACAGATGTAGCAGTTAAGGCAGAAGTATTTGCAGGTGCATCAAGAAGTTTTTTGACAATTTTTCTGGATTTATCAAGGTTGTTTTTATTATCCTTAAAGGCCTCAATTGCCAAATTTATACCCCTTAAAATTCTTCTTCTGCGTGTAGCATTTGCCGGCAGTGTTTCCATAAGATTTATTAAAACATCTAAATCCAATTGAAATTGCCACATTTCCTTATCAAAGACACATAGTTTAATATCATGTACTTTAGTGGTATAAACCTCTGGTGCCGGAGGGGCTTCGGGGCTGAAATTCATTTCAATAATTATACCAAATAAACCATTAGTAGTAGCTTCTACCCATCAATCCACCTTCTCTCCACCATTTGCCTTATCAAATAAATGATAAAGAGTCTTGTCAAAGTCCAGATTAAAAGCTGAATTATGTGTTAATCCACAGAGAGGTTCTCCTTTATCTGAGAAAACGAGAGACTCTCCACCTAAATCAAGCTTAATAGCTATAGCTTTATCCTTCCATTTAACAGGCACTTCTCCGGTTAAATGAAACCAAGCACTCTCCCATTTTTCTCCCCATATATCACCTTCGTTTACAGAAACATATTTTCCTTCTAATCTATCTTCATACTTAACAAATTCTTTAGTTTTATAGTATTCTGCTTTTAGAGTTATATGGTCCTCTGTAACCATATTAGATATTTTAGTAAAAAACTTTTTGCATCTTGTTTCATAAACGGTCGCTAAATTTTTACGCATAATAAAGATCTATCCCCTCATTTTAAAAGTTAATATTAATTTAAAGTTTACTTGACCAAATACAAATACCTGTGGCAAAGACAAGTTTTTGTCTGGTAGGAGGTTTAGTATGTGAAGTGGATAATGTTTATGTTTTAGGCATAAGGAGATTAAGCGATATAGCAACAATTCCACCAGTAGCAATTCCTGAAGAGAAAGATGTTCTTATTAATTCAGGCAGTTTATCCATTATACCGGGAACAGCTACACCAAGACCACAGCCAAGTGATACTGCAATAATAATAAGGGCCCTTCTATCTAATTTATCCATAGAAACTACTTTTATGCCCGCAGCGGCTATAGTACCAAACATTATTAGCATGGTGCCGCCTAAAACAGGTTGTGGTACTAGGCTAAAAGCTGTACCAAAAACAGGAAAAATGCCGGCAAGAAATAGAAAAGCGGCAATATAATAACCAACATGTTTGCTGGCAACGCCTGTAATTTGTATAATACCGTTATTCTGGCTGAATGAAGACAGTGGGAAAGAAGAAAATATACTTCCAACAAAAGATGCAACACCGCCTGTAAGTATACCTCCGGAAATTCTCTGCATATGTTTTTTCCCTGAAATTGGTTCTCCAGATACCATTGCTGTAGCTGTAATATCTCCTACTGCTTCTACACACGTTACAAGATAAATTATAATAATAGGCAGTAAAGTAGCTATATTAAAAGAAAAACCATATTTGAATGGCACCGGTATTTGCAAAAATTTGATATTTGAAAGTGGACTAAAATCAACCATTCCCATACATAGTGATATTATAAAACCAATAATTATAGCAAAAATTATTGAACAAACCCTTAAGTATTTATTTCTACAGCTTTGAAAAAAAATGATTAGAATTACCACTATTGCGGCTATAGCAAGATTAGATACATCACCAAAAGTTCCATTTAATCTTGCAGCAGGGCCTCCTGCACATGCCTCAATACCTACTTCCATCAATGTTGTCCCAATAAGAATGACAACTATTCCGCTAACAAGAGGAGGGAATGCATATTTTAATTTTCGCACAAAAGGAGCAAATATTACAGCGGCAAGTGAACCGAGAAGACAGGAACCGAAAATCAGACTTAATCCTCCTACTTTTCCGGTAATAATCAATATTGTAACAAAACCAAAACTGGTACCCTGAATACTTAAGAGCCCTGAACCTAGAAAACCGAATCTTTTTGCCTGAATAAAAGTAGCAATTCCAGAAATAACGAGACACATACTTATGATTCCGGTTGTAGTTTCAATATCATATCCAAGCTCCTGGCAAACGATATATCCGGGGGTCATTATTGGTACAAAAATTGCACAGAGGTGCTGGAGTGCAGCAAAAATTTTCTCTATAAACGGAGGATTATCATTTAACTTATAAGTAACATCCGATGTCTGTATATTCGACATAAATATAAATGCCTTTCTATTATAAATCTTTTAGAAACCATAGAATCCTAGATCTATTTCAAACCAATATTTCTTATATGCTGTTTTATTCATTATCGCAGCTTATCGCAATAATCATTAAAAAATTTCAGTATCTAAAATGAGAAAAACTTTCGCTAAATAGAAGAACAGTAATTAATTGTTTTTTATAGCTCCAAGCCGTCAAATGCATCTGCCATGCTTGTACCAAAACTAGCGTTTTTCTTTGTTTTATTTAAATCTTTCCAGGCTTTATTTTCAGAGCTTCCCATTTTTCCTGTAAGCGCGAGTGATATTTTGCCGTTATTAATCTGTTTAATAGTAACATTTATTTCAGAGCCGATAGGATACCTTTTGCTCAATACTTTTAGTGATATATCCGGTTCTTTGTCATTTTTTATTTCACTAATATGAAGCAGGCCATTCTGCGTAGATGTCAGTCTAACAAATATTCCAAAATTTTTCAATCCTTCAACTGTTCCTTTTAGAGATACACCCTCAATAATAGTAGTAATGGGTGCTGAATCTCCTTCTGCTTCAGAAAGTTGTGCAGAAAAGTTTCGTGCCAGAGCAATTCTCTGTGCATCCAGGTCTACTTTATCTACTTCAACACTGACTATTTCACCTACAGTAACAGCGTCTTTAGGATGATTAATTCGTCTCCCAGGATTAAGTTTTGAAATATGAATTAGGCCTTCAACTCCTTTTTCTATTTCAGCAAAAGCCCCAAAAGGCGCGAGTCTTGTAATTTTAGCATTAACAACTGTTCCCACCGGATATTTCTCTGCAATAGTTTCCCAAGGAGTGTGTACAGCGCGAAAACTAAGTGTAATTTTATTGTTTTCCCAATCAAGAGCTTTTACTTTTACTTCAACTCTATCACCGACACTGACAAGTTCTTCTGGATTTTCAATTCTTCCCCAGGCAAGTTCTGATATAGGAATAAATCCATCACAACCATCCAGATCAACAAAAACACCAAAATCCTTAATATTCTGAACTGTTGCTGAAACTATGTTTCCGACTTCCATATTTTCTTTGAGGAATTGGATTCTTAACTTTTTATTTTGTTCAAGAAGTTTACGTCTTGATACAACTAAATTTGACCTGTTCATTTCAGTGACTATGAAAGAATATGTATTGCCAATAAAAGTTTCAGGGTCTTTGCGGTAAAGATCGATTTGAGAGTAAGGGCAGAATGCGTCTTTACCAGCAATTTTAACACTATAACCGCCTTTTCTTTCTTCGCCGACTTTTCCTTCGACAGGAATTCCACTTTGATATGCTTCGTCAAGATGTTTACTGATAAATGTCCCAGTCATTTTTACGGTTAATGTAATTTCTCCACCTTTATCAGAAACAAAGTACGCTTCAATGGAGTCACCAATTTCTACAGTAAGATTGCCTTCTTTATCAACAAGTTCTTCCCTATTGATAATACCTTCGCTTTTGGAACTGATATCAACAAATACGGATTTTCTATCAATTTCAATAATTTTTCCGGAAACTATAGCACCGGGATTAAATTCAATATTCAATGATTTGAGACTTTTTGACAGCGAGCTTTCAAAGCTTGAAATATCCATAGTTCTTTCTTCTTTTTACCTTTTATATAAATAATATGTTTTTTTGTACTAATAATAGAGAAGATAATAATACCGCTGAATATAAATTATTCAAATATTTTTATATGACTTATGAGATAGAATATTGTAGCCTAATATTATTTAAGGTAATCAAGTGTTACAGCAACAAAAAATAGGATACCGTCTTTTAAAACATTATCATTAAAATCAAAGTGAGGATTGTGTAGTGCTGGATGATCTTTTCCAAGTCCAAGTTTGAACATTGCACCTGGGGATTTTTTGAGAAAATAAGAAAAATCCTCCGCAACCATTTCAGGTTTTTCCATATCCAACCATTTATCTTTTCCAAAAGTTTCTATAATGTTTCTTTTGCCAATATCAAATGCCTCTTTTTCAATTATTATCGGAATATATGGTTTTTCATAAATAAACTCAAAATCAGCGCCCATGCTGTCACATATGCCTTTGACGGTACGCCTCATTAAATCCGGAATATTTCTTCCCACTTCCGGTTTGAAATACCTTGCAGTCCCTTCCAGCACTGCAGTATCAGGTATAATATTTGAATTTTTACCACTGTGTACCTGACCAATAGATATAACTGCTGA
>CAZVCD010000008.1:0-31597 GCA_964625675.1 uncultured Victivallales bacterium
GGAATATTTAACCAATACCAAAAAAAAAAACCAAAAGCGGGAAACAAAAAAGGTTCCCCCCCCCCCCCCAGCTTTGAACTCGAACTCATGAGTGGAGGGTTTTGCTCTGTCAAAACCGCATGAAACAGAGTTTTGCAAGCACCCCACTTATATGAATATTTAAATGTGTCATGGAATTTATTGGCACAACAAATCCTGAATATCTAATATCGAACAAGGATTGCCAGAGGACTATTAAAAGTATCCAATTTTCAGTCTTATCATAGTTATGGATAAGGTAATCTTAAATTGAGTTTAAATTCCTAAAATAAGTTCAAAAACACGATTTTTCGTCCATGATACGTGTTATTACGGACAGCTTCGGAGAGCTGTCCCTATCTGTGCGGTGCATTGTCTGGAGTTTGGGTAGGGCGGTTTCTCCGTAAACCGCCGGGATAGGAATTTAGTAGGGATCAGTTTTCTATTAAAGATGTCGTTTTTTTAGGGAGTATTCTTATCTATTTTTACCGTAACTTTTTGTTTCCAAACAGTTTTTGATGTGTTTTTGGGAGATAATAGTTTTACTTCCCACGTGAATAATACTGGCTGGTCATCCTCTTCTTCAAGTATATCACCATAAATCCTCGAAAAAGTAGATGCTAGCAGAAAGTCACATTGATTTGTCGCTAGATATTTAGAGAATTTAGTAATATCCATTTCGAAAAGATTTCTATAAAGACGCACAGTTAGATGATTAAGCTGCCCCTCATATTCTTCATATGATTCAGATAATCTTGTAGGATATAGGTTGATAACTGGAATTTCCTGTTTTTCATATAGTTGAGGGCAGGTAGCTATTGCGGTGGTCATATTGTTTATAGCGTCTTTTGGAGACAGCGGGTGACTATTTGTGGTAGTAATCGATACAATAGGCCCTTTCGGAGGATTACCGGGCGGAATAGATTCGCAGCCTGTTAAAACACATAGGGCTATTGCAGTGAACAGGAATGCAATAAGAGTGTTTTTATTCAATAAGATTTTCTGAAAATTTATTTTTTTCATGATTTTTATTCCTATATATACCGGAGGTACATGCCTTTGGCTTGTTAATTTTTTTATTGTTGGCTTATCTGTAATTTTTTTTATTCAATTATTTTTATTATCTTTCGAAAACTATTTAGCTTTGGGTATGAAGTTGATGCGGACTATTTCCGGTTTACAGCACAATCTGTATTTGATACCAGAACATCCTATGCCGTTGGTTATAATCATATTTGATTGAGTTTTTCTATTTTTATAGTGTCCATATTCAAGTAGCTTCCAATATTTGTTTTCAGTATTGACTGCACCTAAAAAAGGTAACCGTACCTGGCCACCGTGCGTGTGGCCGCATAGAATCAAATCAATATTTTTAAAGTCTTCTCTATTAAACACATCAATGACTGTGCTGGGGTAATGAGAAATTAAGCATGTATAATATCCGGGAGGAACTGGCGGTAAAATGGCTATTTCTGTATGGTGATTAATTCCTATAAAGTGTATTGGTGGAATATCGCTAATTGTGTCAGACAGAAGTTGAAACCCTGATTTTTTATAGATTTTGTTCCAGAATCCATTAGAAGTCCATTTTGTCTTTCTTGTTTCGTTGTTTCCCAAAACTGAAAGTTTAGCTACTTTGGCCGTGAGTTTACTGAGAAACTCAATAGCAGTTTCACAATAAGACATATAACGAACAAGGTCACCTCCGAATATTATCCAGTCTGGTTTCAGTGAATTAATAAAATCTGCCAGTTCTAGATATGGAAATTGTAATTCACGGAAATGAGTATCGGATAAAAAAACTATAGTTTTATTTTTAAGTTTTGCAGAAGCTTGGATATTATATTCGGTTAGGACAAACTTTTTAGCATTATGCGTAATATTTCTTTTTCTGAAACCGGATATATGCGTCCAGTTAAAGAGTATATTTTTTATTGCTTGCATATTAGACACCTAATGTCTACAAAAATTAAAAATTATATCAAAAACCTAAAATACTTTCATTTAATTTAGATTAGGGCTGTACGTATATCTTCAGACAACGGTGAAATTTTGTTTATTGTGCATGTGGTGCTGTCGGGAAGTGTAACTGAATCACCCACTTTGCTTCCTATTAGAGCTTTTCCAAATTCCGTTTCATAGGAGACATACCTTTTCTCAGGAACACTATCCCACGCACCAAGGATATGGCAAATCTCTATTTCATTATTATCATGTTTTAGATGTACCGTACTGCCAACTATAACTTTATCAGATACAGTTATATCAGAGAAATCTGTTGGCCTTGTTATTGCTATTCGCATTTCCAACATTGCACGATGTTCATTTAGATATTTCTGTCTTTCTTTGGCAGCTGCATACTCTGCGTTTTCACGAAGGTCGCCATGAGCACGAGCTACAGCTATTGCTTGAGTATTTTCAGGTACTTGCACGTTTATGATATCGTTAAGTTCTTTCATTTTTTCATTAAATGATTTAATTGAAGTAATATAGATTTCTTCAGTTTTTCTGATTTCTTCATCTTTTGAAGAGGAGTTTTCTATTTTCTTCACCTTGCCTGATTCAAATAATGTTTTCAATATAGGATGTTTTCTTGACAGTTTTATAATTATGCTCTGTCTTTCTGTTGTCGTAAAACTATCTGTAGTATTAAGTTTATCTAAAAATACAATAAAACTCTTCTCATCTCCTTTTTTAAGGATATAACTTTGAAATTCACTGTTATCCTGTATAAGTGCCTTTAGTTCTTTTACAGCTGCCTGCCAAATAGCACCATCCATCCCTCTTGAAATAGCTGAGAAGAAATTAAGTAGATTAAGTTTTTTAATTATTGTTTCTGATGCCTTTTGTCTATTCTTCCATATCCATAGTAATGCTTCCGGGTTTGAAAGACGAGTCGTCATAGTGAAAACTTTTTCTAGGTCTTTCATGTTTAATATGGAGGTAATAGCTTTCCAGTCTCGCCATGGCAGGTATAGACAAATGGTCATTAAATAGTCAGTACCATTGACTATTTTAGTAATGTTGGCCCAGGCAGGCAGCACGCCAGCTTTAAGCTGACACCATATTTCCATTCCGATTGATTCGTCTAGTTCAGCAGGAGTAGGCCATATCATGCTTCTGACTTTGTTATTCTGCGGTATAATTGTGAGTATTTCATCTGAGGTCAAAGCTTTAGAGATTAGGCATATAGTCTCAACCCATAGAATATAGTCTCTTATTGAATTAATTGGTTTTATTGTGTTGAATACTGCTGCTATTTTGGGGATACTACTCGGCTCTATAGTAAATGACGTATGTTGTTTAATAAATATATTTAATTCGCTTACACTACGGGCTTTATCCGGTGATAGAGCCTTATCAGAAGGATCGGAATTTTTCTTGACAGTCGAAGAATTCAGCCATTTATTAAAAGTAGCCGGGTTCATTTTTTCGGGGACAAACAGGAAAAAAAGTGCTTTTTTAATAATCTCTTTATTTGTAGAAGTAAAGGCACTAGTGGTTAGAATATCCAGAAGTTTATCTGGAGAAGGTATCTTTGATGTTTTTAACAGTGCATTCAGTTTAATTCCAGAATCAAAAATGTAGATTTGTTCGAGGATTACAGAAAGGTCTACTTCCTGCGATGTTGTTCCGTTTAGCTTTAGCAAAGCTACTGTTCCAGTTATCCAGTCAAGTTTACCGATTATGCCCCAGGTTGTAGAAGAGATGTTGTAAAAAAAACTATTTGGTTTTAATTCTAGAAGGTTTAGGTATCGTAAATAGAAATTTGAAAGACTGGTGTTTTCATCCCTTATTTTTAGTGCTTTGATAGCTGTTGTTTTATTTATGCCGGCAGGGAGTGTCTTTTTTATAGCGGCAGGCAGTACTGAACGTAATTCTGGAAAATTAGTATTGAAAAATTGGGAAATTTCAATAATAAAACGAGTTTTGTTGGGAGAATTAAAAGGGGCTGCCTGCCAGGATTCTATTATCATTGACAGTCCGTCTTTAATGTTTTCTGTTAGTGCTTCTTTATTTGTAGAGAGAGCTGAAACAATATCAGATAATATTTCAGGATTGTCTGATTCTGTTGCGGTAATTAATAATTCATCGATTTGCTTTTTTTCTGTCATTTTGTCCTCTAATTACACCAAAGTCTTTGTTAATTCACTTGCTAAAAAAATAATATTTAATTCTTAATCTATATACGAAAGAGTAAGTTTAATTGTGTTTTTAAAATCAGTTGTTCGGATGAAAATGTTTATAATTGGGTTTAGAATATCTTTTTAAGAATGAAGCAAGAGATTTATCAAACGGCCCCTTAATGATAATTTCTGAGTAGTCTTCTTCTAAGGGAGATTCACTGAATTCAACTGATCTGTAATATACTCCATCTACTAGAAACGCCCATGGTGCATGAGTTGCATCGTTGCTTAATCTCATAGCGACTAGTGAGCCATGTCTGTCCAACTTTACTTTCAGATTAAAGTAGCCAGGTTTTTCTTTAGAGGGAACTGTTGTTATTGAAATAATAGATTTTGAGTTTAGGTCATAGTGTTTTCTTACCCATACTGTACGTCCACTGAAAGTTGGAATTTCTTTTTCTCCGCGCATAGCACGTGGATATTTTACAACTTCATTTATCGAAATAGTCCACTTAGGTAAGTCTTCAGTATCTATTTCTTTCGACTTTCCTTTCTGGTCTAGTGTTTCACATGAAGAAAGGAGTAAAACTAATGTTAGAGTCGGAATAAGATAGAAGAAAGAACATTTCAATTTATTATACATTTTAAAATACCTTTATTTATGATTTTTTAATAGATTAATAGTTACAATGTTAACTCACAATAAAATAAAATGACAAAAACAAGTTTATACATAAAGCGAAATGGTTTTCGAAAAATAATAAAAATCATTGTGTATAGAAATAACACAAAGAAACCCAAATAAAAATACCTTTGGTATAACTTGATTATGAAGATTGTTTATCCCACATTTGCTTATATTTACCATTAAGTTTTAATAGTTCTTCATGCTTTCCCTGTTCAATAACTTTTCCATCGTCCATCACAAATACCTTATCCATTTCAATTACTGCTGAAAGACGGTGTGTAACAGAAATAATAGTCATTCCGCTTTTTCCAATATTTGTTATGGTCTGATTAACTGCTGACTGTGTAACAGGGTCTAGTGCAGATGTCGCTTCATCTAGAATGAGAATATTGCCTCCGCGAAGCAATGCCCTGGCAATTGCAATACGCTGCCTTTGACCGCCCGACAACTGTCCTCCGCGTTCTCCGGCCACTGTCCTATAACCATCGGGCAGGGATATTATAAAATCATGTATTTCTGCTTGTTTTGCGGCATTATATACTTCTTCCTGTGTGGCATCTAGCTTTGCGGCTAAGAGGTTATCCATAATAGATGTATTAAATAAAATGTTATCCTGTAAGACTATCCCAAGCTGGGTGCGCAGAGAAGCCTGTGTGACCATTTGAATGTCACGTTTATCAAAGGTTACATTTCCGCTGCCCGGGTCATAGAAGCGCATTATTAAGTTTAGAATGGTGCTTTTTCCACACCCACTAGGCCCTACGAAAGCGACAGATGAACCTTTTGGTATACTTAATGTCAAATTTTTAAGATTTAATTTATCCGGAGTATAACCAAAGGTAACATTATTAAATTTTATTTCAGAGGCTAGGGGTAAAAGGTCTTTAGCATTAGATATATCTTCAACTACAGGAATTTCATTGAGCAGTGTGTTTATCCTTCCCATTCCGACCCTTCCCTGTACAATCATAGGGATAAAAGAGCTTCCAGTTATGACAGAATAAGTTAATCCCAGAAAAAGCCCTTGAAATGCTACAAGTATGCCTATTTCGAGTTGCCCATAGTATGTCATATAGGTCCCAATTCCAAGTACTACTACCTGGAGTATCATTGCTGCAATGATCCCGGAACGTTCAATTAAAGCGCTGTAAAAAAGTGCTTTCAGCATATTGCGGTATAAGCGAATATTGTTCTTTTCAAAGAAATTAATGGATAGTCCCTGTAAGTTAAGGGCTTTGATTACGGACTGAGATGAAATATTTGTCTGTACATCAGAAATGGTGATAGCTTCCGATTTTTTTCTCACATATCCAGCCTTAGATGCACGTGCAGAAAGGAAAAAAGGGCCGATTAGGCATGCGGGGAAAACTAACATTGAAATCCATGCGAGACGTGTGTCAAGCTCGAAAAGCAGAACGATAGATATGAGTGCATTAAAGATGGGCACTAGCAGATAGTTTGGTGCATAAATCAAAGATTGTTCAATTACAGCCAAATCACTTGAAAATCGTGAAATGACCTCTCCCGGAGCTGTTTTTGAATAGAAACACATAGATAATGTCTGCAAATATGAAAAAGTTTTTTCTCTGATACCTTTGAGAACACGGGAGCAAAAGTCTAGATATAGATAATCTCTCAGAACCTGAGTAACAGCAACAAGGATAGCAAATATTCCCATTATTATAAAAATTAAATTCAAAACGGTGAGGTTTTTCTGACGAAGACCGTTGTCAATGATAAAAGACATACTATAGGGGATTGCTGCAATAAAGGCGGCGAACAGAATAATTAAGAACGTAATAATTGTTATAACCAATTTATTGGACCATAGATAACTGGTAAATTTTATCCTGTTTTTATCAGACATAATAAGTACTTCCTCTGCTAGATTAAAGGGTATAGAAATTTGTTTTCAGTATCAACATTTAAGGTTATTGATAAACAATACTATATTTCTCGTTAAAAGAAAATAAAAAAACAAGTTTAATTTGATATTGGTTTATACTCAAAGCGAAATTATTTTCGGTAAATAATAAAAGAAATAGAGGATAAAAATCTTGCATTTATCCGTCGTCCTGTCCATCAGCCCCGCAAACGCGGGACTGATGAGTGAGCTTAAGCATAGTAGGAAATCAAACAAAACCAAAAAACTTCCAGTATAGTCTGTTTTTTGCAGTCTTTGATGATTGTCAAAGCATTAGTGTATTGTAGCAATTATGCCATCTACAATAAATTGTACAGAAAGAGATGCAAGTAGTACTCCAACCAGCCTCTTGATTATATTGTTTCCAGAAATTCCTACTACCCTTTTTATCTTTTTAGATAGAAAAAAGCATAACAATGTCAGAGTATAAACAATAAACGCGGCTAGTGCCACTAAGAGCGTTCCGGATGCACTGCTTTCTACATTAGAAAAAAGCAGAATAGTCATTGTTAGGGCGCCTGGTCCGGCCATCATGGGGATTGTCAGTGGATAAACAGATATATCAATTTCAACCATTTTTTCTGCTTCATTGATATTTTCATCCGGTTTGGTTATCATATGAAAAGCGGTATAAAAAAGGAGAAGGCCACCTGCGATTTTAAAAGAATAAATATGTATACCCAAAACAACGAGCAGTTTACTGCCGAATAAGCCGAAAATCAAAACAATTATAATAGAAATGCTATATGCTCTGACAGCCATTTGTCTTACATATTTATCAGATTTGTTTGTTGTCAGCGTACTGAAGAAAATTGACATACCCAAAGGGTCAATAATTATAAGGTAAGCTATCAAAGAGTTTATAAAAATTTCCATTTAGTTTATTGTCTCCCGTTATTTTTAGATGTTATAATGGAATTATTTTCTATTTTAGCAAGTTAAAGAGTTTTTTCCTATGCCATTAAAATAAATCATGCTTAATATAAAATCAATAGTATAAAGCTTTTTAGGATATATTATACTCATAGCAAAAAAGTTTTTTGATGAATTATGAAAATAACTGAGGATATCCTGTGTCATTTATTGCCATATTATTAATTGTAATTTCAGCATTTGTGCATGCCGGCTGGAATCTTGTTAGTAAAAAAGAAAACCCTACAGCTTCTTTTATACTGTTGGCGAGCTTGACGGGAGCTATATTCCTTTTCCCTATTTTTATACTTTATTATACCGTTTTGTTTAGCTTTCCGGTACAGGTTTGGCTGCTGCTATTTTTTACCGGTTTTTTTATGGCCGGATATCACGCATCTCTTGCCGGTGCTTATAGACGCGGAGATATGTCTGTTGCGTATCCGCTTGCGCGTTCTTCTCCGATAATAGTTGTAGCCGTTGTTTCATTTATGCTTGGAGAGGGTAAGTATGTTTCAGATATGTGCATACTGGGAATTGTACTGATAATGATTGGCTGTTTTATACTGCCGTTAAAAAGTTATAAAAACTTCAGTATTAAAAATTACCTGAATTTGACATGTATACTTGCTTTACTTGCGGCATTCGGTACCGCCGGTTACTCCATCATTGATGATAACGCACTAGGTATACTTAGAAATAGCATAACTGGTAAAAACATTATAATATTGACTCTGCTGTATGCCTTTATGGAAAACCTAAGTGTTATAACATGGTTGATGTTTTTTATCCTTTTCTCTAAAAAAGAACATAAAAGGCTTGTTTATGCTGCCAGGAATAGTAAAAGAAATGCAGTAATAACCGGAATAGGTATTATGTTAGGTTATTCTCTGGTTTTGGTTTCAATGTCATTTGTAAAAAATATCAGTTATGTGGTGGCTTTTCGCCAGCTTAGCATACCAATCGGAGCTATATTTGGAATGGTTTTGCTTAAAGAGCAAATGCATCTTCCCAGGGTTGTCGGTACGGCAATTCTATTTATCGGACTCGTTATTGTTGCGCTTGGCTGATTTTTTTTTTGACAGAAGTCTTTTAATAATTTTATTTAAGGAAACTGTTTTTACAACTTTTCAACATGGTAAAAGAGAATATGAAATGAATAGAAAGCTTAGAGTAGGGGTTTGCTGCGCATTGGTAGCCTTGGTATTTGTCTGTCAACCTTTAATTGCATGTTTTACAATTGTCGTAGGAAAGGATGCTTCAAGCAATGGAAGTGTACTGGTAGGGCATGATGAACAAAACACTGGGAATCTATCTGTAAATTTTAGAAAAATTCCAAGGATGCATTATTCAAAAGATGCAATGGTTGATTTAAAGAATGGAGGAAAAATTCCGCAGGTTGCTGAAACTAATGCGTTTCTCTGGTCCGAAATCCCCGGGGCAACATCAAGTGATGGATATTTGAATGAATTTGGAGTAGTAATTGTTAGTGATTTCTGTCCCGATAGAATGCCTAATTTATCAATGTTGGAAAAAGAAGGGCAGATAAAAAATGGTGGGTTAGCTTACTTGCTAAGAAGATTTGTAGCAGAGAGAGCTAAAACTGCCAGAGAGGGTGTTCAAATAATTGGAGATCTTATAGATAAATATGGTTATGTAAGTAACAGAACGTTTGTAATTGCAGACCCGAACGAAGCGTGGCTGATGGCAGTTACAAAAGGCAACAAATGGGTTGCTGAAAGGGTTCCGGACGACCAGGTGGCTTTATTGCCAAACGTTTATACAATTCAGGATGTCAATCCCCAGGATACAAAAAACTTCGTTGTATCCAAAGATTTAATTAAATATGCTACTGAAAAAGGCTGGTACAATCCTGAGAAAACTCAAGTATTCAATTTTTCAGAAGTGTATTCTGAGCCTAGAGAACAGCTAATGGATCCGAGACATTGGCTTTCTGAGGGGCTTATAACTCAGAAGAAAATTGATAGAAGTCCTGATAGAAGGTTGCCGTTCAGTGTTAAACCTGCAAAAAAAATATCGGTTCAGGATATAATGGCTGTGTTGAGGCATACTAATACTGACAACTACATGAATAAAATGTATGATATTGCTACAGTTGATGGCAAGAAAAAAGACCCTGAAAATTGGCAATGGAGGAATATATGCCTGAGAAGAACACAGGAAGGTGGAGTTTTTGAGTTGAGCTCAAAACTTCCACCAGCTATTGGTTGCATATACTGGAGGACTTCTGCAGCGCCAAATACCGGAATACTAACTCCATGGTACATAGGCACTACTGATACTCCAGACTCATATTACTATTCCGGAGATTTAGATAAAGTATTAACTGCAGATTATCATTTTAATCCAAAAACGTACAGCTCTGAACCTAACTACAAAAAAGCTTGGTGGATATTTAGAAAACTACAAGCCCAGGTTGATAGGGACAGCATGCAAAAAACTTCAATAGTTAGAAAAATATGGGATAAGGAAGAAAACAGGTTGATAACAGATCAGTCAAAAGTTCAGGCTGAGGCAATGAAACTGTATAAAAAAAATAAAAGTGCTGCTTATAAATACTTAACTGTCTATTGCAATGATGTGGCAGCAAAAGTAGTTAATCAAGCACAACAGCTTTCTAAAAAATTCCCTAAATTAAAAGGAAATCCTAATGACGTTCTTGATCCGGGAGCAAAACCAATTCAGATTTGTTCGCCTACAGGAGAAACAAGTCCAGCTGCTACAGACTAAGGATAATTTATTCATATCAAATGGTAGAAATAGAGTGAAGATGAGTGGCCTTAAAAAGGATTTACAATAAGAATGTTAAAACATACAGAATACGAAAATGAAACTTTTTCAAGACAGGATTTGTGCAGTTTAAAAGTCCATAATAAAACGTATACGGACTGTAAATTTGAAAATTGTAAGTTTATAGAAACAGATTTTTCATATTCAACTTTTGAAGACTGTTTGTTTGAAGATTGTAACCTGAGTTTGATTGTTTTTAATGGAGCAAAACTGAGAAATGTTATATTTGAAAACAGCAAAATAGTCGGGGTGAATTTTAAAAAGTGCGACAGATTCATTTTTGAAATTCATTTCAATAAATGTTTTATACAGAGATGCAATTTTTCTGAGTTGGAAATAAGAAAAGGTTTGTTTAAAGAGTCCAAAATCTTTGAATGTGATTTTGTTAGAACGAAACTTATAGAAGCTGATTTTAGAAATTCTGAATTGTCCGATACTGTATTTGAAGATTCAAATTTATCAAAAGCGAATTTTGAAGGTGCTGTCAAGTATGATATAAACCCATTGAACAATAAAATCACTGGAGCAAAATTCAGTATGCCGAATGTTGTGTCGCTTCTGAATGTATTTGAACTGAAAATAGAGCTATGATTCAATCTGTGTCGAGGTGTTTCAGATTATTAGTTATCTAAACATGTTGCAAATAAATAGTAATTAGATATAATGAAAATTGTGGATAGTTTATTGTTCCTTACAACAAAAAGGTTTTTTTTTATGGGATATTCTATGGAATGAATAAGAAAAAGAAAAACAGTGTTGCGTTGATTGTTTTGATGGGCTTAATTGTTCTGAATATCTCCGGATGTTTTACCTCTAAATACACAGAGCCAGTAATATCTTTTCAACAGAGTATTAACAAATCCAGTTTTATTATTGCTGATTATTTTGAAAGAGCCAATAATTTTGAACGTGAAATTTATCTTAACGATTGCTTATTCAATTCAGAAAAAGAACTGTTGATCAATGACAATGGCAAAACTACCCCTCTACTAAATGCAGTATTAAGTCCTGAATCAATAAAAGCCAGAGCTGATGCTTTAATCCTGATCGGGATTTATGCAAATAGACTCGGTGAACTGGCCGGAAATGATTCGCCGGCAGTGTTTCGTCAGAACAGTATTGAATTAGGCAAAAATCTAGAGGATTTAGGGAAGACTTTTGCAGAACTTTCCGGTAGTGATACTGATGCGATGCAGTATTCTGGGCCGGTTTCAAAGATTATCGGTGTACTTGGTGAAATGTATCTGGAAAAATCGAGGGACGATGCAATTGGAAATGCTATTAGAATTGGACGTCCAGCAGTAAATAAAATATTAGATCAAATCCAGAATGATCTTAATAATGTAATAATTCCGCTTCAGAAAACCGGGTTGAAACAGAAAATTACCGAGATGTCTGCTCACTATAATGAAAACCGGAAAAAACTTTCATTGACAAGAAGAAGAACTGAACTGTCCAGAATTAATAAAGTAATAATTGAATATAATACGCTATTAAATTCGAATCCGGCTAATCTTATTCAGGATATGAAACAGACAAATAACGCGCTGGTCAAATATTCAGAGTCCTTTGGAAGACCTAAAGATTTTGCGGAGTTTGTTTCAGCCTTAGATCGATTTAATAGAAGTGTACAGCTATTTGCAGAAGCTATAAAGTAATTTTTGATCTACGGATTTTGCAGTGAAGGCTTTCAGTGCTTTTTGATAGGGAGAATAAAAATGAAGTTGGAATGTGGTGAACTTACAAAAACTATAATGGACTGCTTTGACAATTCTCTGGATAACCGTTTTACTTCTGAAGAACGAAAAGAATTTCTTATCCAGGGTAAAAAACTTAGAGGTTCCTTGGTTAATTTATTGAGTGCTGATTTTTATGAAGATACCGTAGAAGTTGTTGAAGCTAATAAATCAATTAAAGAGATAAACAGAATGTTGAACGAAACGGATAGGATATTAAACAATGTGGCCGCAGTTACCGGTGATATTGCAAAGCTTGTTTCCATCCTTGATGATCTCTTAAAGCTCGCCGCAGGTTATGTATAAATATAAACAAATAAACAAACATATGGCAAGCATTGAACAACTGCATTTACCGCAGAATCCTAAAAGAACTTTTTCACTGATTTTTTCAATCGAACTCTGAGAAAGATTCGGGTACTATGGACTACAGGCATTGCTTGTAACTTTCCTGGCCAGACACCTTAAATTTTCAGACGTTGAAGCTTATACTTTATATGGTGCATTTTCTACACTATCGTATGGACTGATAAGTGTTGGGGGAATTATTGGTGACAAAATATTAGGTACAAAACGTACTATGTTCCTGGGAGCTATTTTTCTTGCAGCTGGATATATTTTGTTGGGGATTAATCCAGATATTTATTTATATTGGGGACTTGGTGCAGTTATATCCGGGAATATGCTTTTCAAGGCAAATCCATCGAGTCTTGTTTCAAAACTTTATGCGCCTGGAGCGGAAGTGCTGTCGCCCCTTGTTATTATTTAATTATAGGTGGGATATGCATAATATTTGTTATTCTGAAGATGAAAGAAACTGCACGTATTCCTCTTGAAGATTACTAATGCCTTGATTGAGGACTAAGAATAGAAATGATTAAAATCTAATGTAATTAAAAAATAAACTTATTATTCGATTTATTTAAGCGACTGTACACATTATACTATATATTAGAGTGTATCAGTCGCTTTTTTATTAGAGACGAAAATAATGAATACTGTGAACATAACTGCAAAGAGTAATGAATGAAGTCTAAGAGTATAAAAAAACTATTTATTTATTTATTGTGTATAATAATAATAATGCCTCTATGTCTGTATTTTTTTATAACAAGCAATTTTTTTCTGACTAGAATGCTTGTTCCTTATGTTGGGGATTTAATGGGGGCTGATTTTATTGTAAAGTATGCAACCTATGATCCTTTTACATCATACATAGAGCTTCATGACGCGACGCTTGGTGAGAAGGACAATGTTTTCATATCCGCAAAAAATGGTTCTGGCTACATCAATATACTTTCTTTATTCAAAAATACTCTAGAACTTAGAGATGTCTATTTTGATGGAATGGATTTAAACTTTGTAAAAGAGAAGAATGGCAGGTGGAGTCTTCCATGGTTGTATAATGGGTCATCTTCAGAAGATGATTCTTCGGAATTTCTTTTAGATTTCACTAACGTTAATATTGTTACTTTAAATATTAATTTTAAAAATAATCTAAACAAAAACTCTTTAAGAACCGAATTGAATAACCTTATATTAAAAGCAGATCGTTTTAAAAACGGTCTGTTATCTGTAATCAAGTACAATGGGAATATTAAAATAAAGTCAGCTGAAACTGTTTGTATTGATCAAGGGAACATCTCAGGGTTATTATCAGTAAATCTTGACAGTCAATGTATACCATCGCATGTAAACTTCTCCAGCTCTATTTCTGATTTGAATGGATATTTAGGGAATAGCAGGGTTCGCAATAGAGCTTTGAGTTTTAAAACCGAAATAAAAAGAGAGAGAAATGGCATTCACTGTTATGATATAAAAACTTTGAATATAAAGGATTCTGTTAATACCGAATTGGAGTCATATTTGGATGCAGATGGTACGCTTGATTTTACACCCTTTAAACTTCTATTGAAAATACAGGCGGGTCCTATACGAACTCCTCTGCTTGCCACAGTTACTGATTTATTGGGTGATTTCAAACTTGGCAATACTGAACTTTTCTATTATGGGAATTTGGTTTTGTCACTTGACGATATAACATCTAGTGGAAAACTACTTCTATCAGATTTTACTTTTACTGCCGGCAGTTATCAGCTTACCAATGATGTACCATTAGACTTGCACCTTGGCTATAGTCTTAATTTAGATTTTAGCAAAAAAATAGTTTCTTTAGAAAAATTTAATTCGACCTTGACTGTTGATAACGAAAATATTCTTTCTTCAAATCTAAATAACCCCTTTATTTTTAATTATGAAAAAGCACGGCTTTCGCATGTTGAAGCAGCACCTGTGATCGGCATAAAATCTAGACACCTGGATTTGAATTTACTAAATATATTTATGTATAAAAACGTGCGCTTTTTTACAGGGAAATTGAACTCAGATTTAGCGTTGTCTGTAGATCCTCGCAATAATGATATTACATTAAAAGGCAATACTAATGTTGAAGATCTATCTTTTGAAATTAACGATTTTAAGCCGGATTTAAATACTGAGCAGAAATTAAATTTTAATATAATAAGTGATATTAACTTTAATATTGTGGATTCAAATAAAATTAAAATTAATGATTTTAAGTTTATATCCAGGCGCTCCAAAGACGATGAGAAAAGTATTTTTAATCTTGAAGAGCCTTTTTCTTTTAAATTTAGGAAAAACAAGTTTATATCCGACAGAGATATAAAAATTGAAATGGCCGTAAATAAATTTCATATTATAGATATTGTCGAGTATATACCTAAAGGTTTTCCGTTAAAGTTAAATGATGGCTATTTAAGGTATAAATACCTGCTTACTATTCCAAAAACACTGGATTTTATTAAAGTAAATGGCCAGGCAGAACTACTATATTCGAACTTTAGTTTTTATGGTAGACCAGTTAATAATCTTAGTATTTCAAATGATATTAATGCTGTATTTTATGATACCGAAACTGTAAAATTAAAAGACTGTGTTACCGAGTTGTATATAAACGGTGCCCTGGGATTCTTAGCTAAAACTAACGGCAAAATATCCATTAATGAAAAAAAAGATTCAAACCTAATAATGTCTGTTGAGAATATTAATAAGCATTTTTTTGACCTGTTTTGTACTGATATCTCAAGAAATATCGAAAAAATACAGGCTGAGGGGGAACTACTTTTTGATTATACAGAGTCTAATAAAACTGCATCAATAAAAGGTGATTTTAATATGTCTGAAGCATTTTTAGGTAATAAACCGATGCTTATGCGAAAGCAGACAAAAATAACAGGTGGCCTGAAGTTTAGTCTAGTTGAAAATGACAAAGAATTTAATATCGATGACCTCAACCTTCTTTTACTGAAAGAAAAAATTAAAATAGTAAGCTTGGATGTTAACGGACATTTTCCTTTGCCTGTGAACAAAGGAATATCAAATTTGGCTATAACTTCAGACAGTATTGCTCTTGATGAAGTTGTAAAAATATGTTTAAAACTAGCTGCTAATCAAGACAGGGGTAAAGCTAATTACAAAACTAAAGTAAAAAAGAAGAGCAAAAATAAATCAGCAGTTGTATTAACGGGAGAATATGGAGCAATAGATTTTAAGGGCTTGGATTTAAAATGTGATTTCATGCTAAATGATATTTTTTGCGGAGATTTAATCAAATCAAGCTATAACGGTAAACTGGGTATTAAAAACAATAAAATAAGTTTATTGAATAAAGCTCTAATTGTAAATGGCACCGATATTAATTTTTATGGGGATATAAACACTGGTTCTTCAGATGGCTACCCATATAAATTAAAGGCTGACTTTAAAAATCTTGATTTAAACCCGTTAATAAAAACTTTTGTTAGTGGTGAGTATGAAAAAACCAAAGGTATGGTTGATATGTTTTCTTTATCTCTTCAGG
This sequence comes from uncultured Victivallales bacterium, assembly GCA_964625675.1. Taxonomy (GTDB): domain Bacteria; phylum Verrucomicrobiota; class Lentisphaeria; order Victivallales; family GWF2-38-69. The sequence continues at coordinate 16,094 of CAZVCD010000008.1, forward strand.
GAAAAGGTTTTACTGAAGAAAATATGAAGAAAAATTTTAATGGTAAATTAGATATAATGTTAAGCAAACTTTCACTGCCGTACCAGATTGGGCAGTTTAAACTGGTTTATATTACGCTTATTCCATTAGAAGTTTTACTACGGCTTAGAGAGATGTTACCAGGGGGGGTACGCATTAAGAACCTTAAAAAAGGCGTTGACTCTACTAAAAATATATTTTCAAATAAGGATAATATTGATTTAACTACAGGCGAAATTCGTTTAACCGCAAGAAATGGTAAAGTTAATTTAGATAAAATTCATTTTATAGGCACTAAAAATGATACAGTAAACTACTCTAACTTTTCCGGAACAATTGGTTATAATGGAAAAATAAAGGTGAAAGCTCACTCTGATATCAATCATATTAAATTGCCGATTAATATTCATGGTGTCGTAAATAAACCGGTAATAAACTATGCAGTTTTTATCCCTAAATTTTTGGCTAAAAATACTACCAATATTTTAAATCCAATGAATATTGTGAATTTGGTTACAGACGCAGGTAAAGGTGTAGTTAATACATTGGAGGGTGCCGGTAAAGCTATAGCTGAACCGTTTGAGGGACGTTCAAAAAGCAACGAATTAAACAGCTCTACTGTAAAGGCTGATAACAAAAATGGAGCTAGGCCTTCTAATTAACTCTTCTTCTTTCTGCAAGGAGAAAAATATCTTTTAGGTTATGTAGAGAACTAGCTTTTCGCCAGTCGGAATCAAAGTTTTTACTCTGAATTATCTGTGCGATAGCAGCCAAAGTTCTTAAGTGTAGATTTCTTTTGTTTTTTGAACCTATTAAGGCGACTACAGCTTTTACATCTTGATGCTCCTCAGAAAATTTGATTCCTTTGCTGCACCTTGCAAGTAGAATTGTAAAACAGTCATCTTCTTCAACGACAATATGAGGTATTGCGATGGAGGGAAGCAAAACGGTTGAACTACTCTCTTCTCTTTCTATGAATAATTGAAGTAATTTATCCTTGTCGCCTTTTACATGGTTCTGCAGTTCTTCTGTTATGATATGAAAAAAATCATTAAGTTTGAGTGGGCCTTCAATATCCATGGTAGGGGCGTTTTCTATAAGGTTGTCAAAGTCATCTTTGGTTATGTTATCTCTCTCATGGATAATGTCTTTTAATTCTTTTTCCAGGTGTATGGATGTGAGTTTTTTATTGGTTAAATCTTCAATTAAGTGAAGTAGGGCATATTTTGATGTTGTTTTTTTTGCATATAAAAAGTAAAAAATCATGCTGGATAAAACTAAAGCTAGGCCAATCATGATTGCATGTAATTCCATATAACATAGCAAAAAAATAAATAGTATGATGCTTATTAGTTGAGTCCATGGATAGAAGGGGGTTGTAAAAGTTGGACGGTAGTTTTGAATTTTACTCATCCTCAGAACTATTACAGCCAAATTGATAAGAATATACATTGCTAGAAGGACAGTGGACGCTACTTCGGCTAATGTCTCAAGATCCATTAAAAGAGCAATGGCAATAAATATGCCAGTCAAAACAAGTGAAATTACAGGAGTATTAAATCTTTTATTGATTTTACCTAGGAGAAGGGGGACAAATTTATCTCTGCTTAAAGCTAATGGATAACGAGATGCAGTCATTATTCCAGCATTAGCAGTTGTTAAAAAAGCAAGAATAGCTGCTATTGTTAAAATATAGAATTCTGTTGTACCACCTGTAATCATTGCGGCATCCTGTACTGGGGTTAGAGAATGAGCAAGTTGGTTTGCCGGCATTACTCCTATAGAAATAAATAGGACAAGTGTGTAAAGAATCCCAACTACTAGAATTGAGCTAATAAGTGCTAGAGGAATATTTTTTTTGGGGTTAGAAATTTCACCGCAAATGCCAGAAACATTTGCCAATCCTCCAAAAGATACAAAAACAAAAGCAGCAGTTGCTATTATGTCATTGAAGCCGGTTCTTTGTTTTAAAAATGGTGAAAAATGAGTTACATCAATTAAGTTAAAACCCAAAACAATAAACAAAATAATTAAAGGCAGTAGTATAAAAATCATTATCATTTCAAGCTTTGCAGCTTTTTCCGTTCCAAACATGTTTATTATAACGAAGGCTAGAGTTAGTGTAACTGAAACAAAATACATGTTAAGTCCGGTAAAGTAATGAGTAATAAGGAAGGATAGCCCGAAAATAGCAAAAGCACATTTTAGAGATATAGCAAACCATATAAGAAACCCTGTAGTGGTGCCTATCAAAGGTCCGAGAGACCTGGAAATAAAATAATAATTTCCTCCGGCTTTAGGCATAGCGGTCGATAGCTCTATCATGCTTAGAGCACCTATAAGAACACAGATACCTGCTATTCCATAGGAAATGATCACCGCAGGTCCTACTTTAATAAAAGCGATACCAGGTAATATAAATATACCAGCGCTTATCATAGAACCGATGGCAATGCTAAATAAATCTAACCCACTAATTCTTCGTTTTAATTTCATTAGTTCAATCGCATAGGGTTTTATTTTTTAACTTATTGGTGGACAATAATGTCTTCTATACCGGAGGTGTTTTTATTATTTTTTGAAAACCATTTTGCTATGGGTATAACTTATAAAAAGATAATAGAAGTTTAACTTGAACTCTATTTATTTTTTATTAAAAATAATAAAACGTGAATCGATTAATATATACATAATAAGTTTTTTTCAAGATATAGTGTACAGTAATTCACTAATATTAATTAATGACCTGGCTCCATACGTTAAAGATCAGGCGCCCAGTGAATCTATTGAGCTAGTGGGTAAAATATCTAAAATTAACTGGAATCCAGATTGCTTAAACCGGGAAAATTGACAAAAGAAGAATTTGAAGAAATGAAGACGCATACTTTCATAGGTAAAAAAGCTCTAGATATGGCAGAAAGTAAATTAGATAAAGACTTTTTCTTGAAATATGCAGTTGATATCGCGACTTATCATCATGAAAAATGGGATGGAACTGGTTACCCCATGAAATTGAAAGGAAATAAGATTCCTTTAGCAGCAAGACTTATGGCTATTGCGGATGTTTATGATCCTTTAACATCTAAACGTGTTTATAAAAAAAATATCCCATCAGGAGGCTGTTAAAATTATTTGTGCAGGGAAAGGCTCTCACTTTGATTCTGAAATAGTAGATGCATTTATGGTCTTAGAGAAAAAATTCCGTAAAGTTGCATTGAAATTTGCTGATAATGAATAAAATGTTACCTTAGCATCAATTAATGATAACCTATCCAGAAAGTGTAAAGTTTTCAATGTTATTATTTTTAGGCACAAAAACTGCGAATTTTTTATAAATATCGTCAAGCTTTGCAATATAGTAGGCTGTGTTTTCGTCTCTTTCTTCCGGGGCGTCCGCAAGTAGGCAGCTGTTATCAACAACTGAAAGCTTTTTCTTTGTGCCGATAACATAATAGGACACCTGGTCACCTTGGCGATAGCTTCTCTGCGCTTTTAATGCCAACTCATACGCGGCACTTCTCCGGCCTTTGCCGGATGAAATTTTAGAACTGTAGTTTTCAGGTGATTCCTTTAAGTTTTCGCTTTTGGCGAGCTTGCTCAAAGGAATACTGCTATTTTCAATATTCTTTCTATATTCTTCTGTTAATGAATGGATCTTCTGAAACTCTTCATTTAAAAGGAATGATATGAATTGTTTCAGGTATTCTCTAATGAATGGTTCGACACCTCTCGATTTCAAAGCCGCGCCAGTTATGGCTATTTCTCCATTTTCGGATAAAAGAGCATAATTTTTACTTTTATAACAGAACATAGCTTTATAAGTAGAATCAAGCTCGACATCTATTCCTTGCGGAAGAATTTTCTGTATTTTCTTTTCCATATCCTCAGGGGACGTGATGTTTTGTGGTGGCTGAAAATATATTCCGTCTGTATCCATTTCTATAACTTTTGCTTTTTCTTTTAAAAGAAAGTTCAGCATAGAAGTAAGGATTTCACGGCCATGGGCTGTTACATTTTCTGCCATGCTGAAATCATTAAATGTACCGAATCCAAATCCAAGGTATCCATAAAATGAATTTATCATTATTTTAAATGTTGTCTGAAGTGAATTGTAAAAATCTTTTTCTTCATGTGTAGATGCCTGTTTCTCTCTGTCTTTTGCATCTAAACGAAAAGTCCTCAGTTTGCTTAGGAAAAAAGAAAATTTATTTAACCTATCCCGTGAAGGTTGCCATTTTTGAGAAATTATGATAGACGGATAAAGTGAACGCACATCGCAATGCCAGATATTTTCAAATATGCCAGAATCGAATGCTTCAGTTAATGCCCCAGTAAACGGTCTGCCAGGTTCAGCTACCGGGATTGACTCCTCTTCAGTGAGATATGATGCTACAAGCATTGAGTCTATTTTAGTTGCATTTCCTCTAACAATGACATTTTGGTATGAAAAGGGTTCTAGCTGTGTTTGATAGAAATAGCTGGGAGAAAGTATCTCTGATATCGCGCGAGTTTCACGAACATCGTCAAGCGCATATTCCAGTAGTTTATCTCTTTCTTCACTGTAATATTTTTCTATATTACCGGCATCTATATAAGTTCTATCCTCAGATGCTATCCCAAAATGTTTTGCTATAGATTTAAGACCATAGCTTTCGAGGTCTCTGTGGATAATATCGTATAGCTGGGCAAGAAAATAAGTGTCAACAATATGCCTGCCATAAATTTCGTAACGCTTATAACTGGTTGTTCTTTCTGCTACGGAAAAACGTGATGTTCGGGCTCTAGGAAGGCTGAGGTTGCGTCCGAGTGACAGTTTTACCTTATGACGTTTTGCCCGTTCTTCGATAAATGGTAAGTCAAATCTGAATATATTGTGGCCTTCTATAATGTCGGGATCTCTTTCCTGTAAAATAGAGACAAACTGCTCGAGGATTTCTTTTTCTGATGTTGTTTCATCTACCAGGAGATATTTTTCCCAGCCTGTATTGTCGCTTAAACTTATAATTATTATTTTATCTTTTTCCCGTTTGGCGTTTGGAAAGTCGTAGCCGGGAGTTGTAAGTGTTTCTATATCAAATTGCAAACGACGAATCTCTGAAAATTTCATTCCTCTGAATAAACGCATGTTGTTCTGCATTAGAACCTGCTGTTGTAAGTCGGAGAAACCCCTGTATGGCGAATTGGGTGATGACGGCGAATACCCAGTTGAAATTTTTAAATAGTTCAGTGCAGATTTATATGATTTTAAATTGGAGAATTTTACCAAAAAGCGAAAATATTCATTTCCGTTTAAAGGTACTGTTTCATAGTTTCCTTCAAATAATTTTAGGAAATATGCATCCTGTATTATGATGAAAGGATAAAAGTCTATTTCCTTACATATAACTTTATCATTATCCCTTATGTAAACATCCGCAGTACCGTTTTCTTTCGGTTCAACTGCAACAATATTATCGAGGGTGGAAGGTACTAATTCTTCCAGAGATATAACAGCCGTTTTGGGATTATTCATTATTACCTTTCTCAATAATAACAATCATTTTTGGTTTCCATTGCTTGAAAATAAGAGTAAAAAAATACAATAGATTAATTTATTATTAAGAGATTTTGAAGTGGTTTGCTCTAAAAACGCTGATAGTATTAATGCAATTGGGTTTTGCTCTAAGGCCTTAGCGGATTTTTTAAGAAATTCAAATATTTTTGGTTTGTTAATTCTTCCTTTTACGTAATCGTGAAGGATCTTTTGAGGGGGATCTATGTCTGTTCCTGGAACAGTGTTTTTGATGTTTTCACTTAAATGTAGTATGCCTGTTTCGTGGCGATTTTCATAAATTCGCAGGAATTCATAAAATTTATCTCCTACTCCGGCTACATCTGCAATACTACTTATTATCTCATTAGTAACTGCATCTCTTCTCATATACATTGAAAGAGCATAGTCCCTGTGTTCGTCACTACTGCATCCTTTAAGTCTACCAATAGCATTTTTAATTCTATCTGATACACTAATAAATGTTTCTAATAAAATCGGTAGCATGTCAATATCATTCATTGAAGAAAGAGCAATAGTACCATGAATTAATATGCTAGGGATTTTTGATTGTTTATAAAGTTGGATGATTTGTGGATAGCTGTCTCTGTCTTCAAGCCTAACAAGTCCTAGCATGCAGATACCTGCAAGTTGATGATCTTTTGAATCCAGATATTTTCTCATTAGCGGTATGCTTTCTTTTACATTGCTTTCTGATAATATATAGGCTGCAAGGTATGCTGTAGTATATTCACCACGTTGCAGTTCTTTAAGGATGACATTAATAGTTTTATGTTTTAATTTTATCCCATATAAAGCCCTTAATGCGTGTAATCTGACTTTGTATTTAGGTGAATCAAGATAATAAATCAGACGATCCTGTGATAAATCAGACTTCATAGATTCGAGTTTAAGTACACTTTTCAGTTCTTCATTTGCTGATGAATATTTTTGTAGATTGTGCATTACATACATTGTATGCATTTCATGGGGGTCAAAATACAATTTCAAAACATCTCTCAGCCGCCAGCTTGATGCCGATTTTAATATGTAAACAATATAAAATATCGGTATCATTAGTATAAACATAATACCATAATAATATCTAAAAATATTTTGGTGAGCCACCAGCAAGGAAAGAACCTTGATTAGTCCCCCACCCAAAAACAGTCCTGCAATCCCAGCTACTGCTCCGCTTATGACTGTATACCAAAGAGATATGCCCACACTGTTCTCTCTTGGAATAATTGCTAAATAGTAAAAGTTTAGACAGGAATCAAGTCCGCATAAACATATCCCACCAAGAAAGAAGATAATAAAAAGATATCCCCAGTGAAAATAAATTGGTGCAAAAATCCAAAACATTGAGATTAAAAACAGCAGCAATATATAGATGATAAGCAGTGGTTTCGGGCCAGTTTCTTCGCAAATAATACCGTTTAAGTAAGTGATTAATATTCCTCCGCCCATTTGCACAAAGGCAAAAATTAATGCTATTTGGTCGGAAACACCATATAATTGTTTTAGTGCAAGAATTGAAATGGGTACTATAAGAATCAATCCGGCGCGTGAGAAAGATCTACAGAAAAGAAAGTTTCTATAATCTTTAGTATTCCATATAGTGGCCAGTAATTTTTTTGTTCTTATTGAATGGGCAGATTTTCGTGGTGTTTCTGTTTCATTCAGGCCGATAAAAAGACAGCTGCAAGCAAGTTTTATCAGGCCGCCAAGTAATATTAATAACTGGAAAATGATTAAGGTTTTGTGCCAGGATACAAACCCGATAACACATCCCATAGCAATAATATTAGCTATGGTATAATAAAGGAAATATTTGGAGGAAAATATTCCCTGGTTATCTTCGCTTGTAAATTCTCCCATTAAGGGTTGAGTAGATGCTGTTCCTATTGATTTAAAAACAAAAAATAAAAATGTTACACATGTAATGAGCAGCATTATCAGATTTTTATTCATTTTTAAATAGTAGAGAAAAGGAATTAATGCGAGGGCAATCGCAGTAAAACCGCATAATATCCAGGCCAGCCTCAATGTCAAGCCTGCACCAAGCTTTGCTATTGAACTTTTACCGGTAAAAGCAAACAGGGTTCCGAGATAGCCAAAAGACGCAATAACTGCTACAACAGGGGTAGAACAGCCGACTTTTAGAAGGTAAAGACTTAATACATTGCCGGTGATAAAGGTTAGCGCTACTCCGTTTAAGAAAGAAAAAGACAGTAATATTTTTCTCCCTTTGGCCTGTTGAGATAGGGATAGTTCTCCAGTTGTTATCATAACAATATTTCTTTTTCAACAAGATAATCTTGTTTTTTAGCTTTTTTTTTGTTGCGTGGGGCAATATTATTGAGTATTAATATGATAAAAAACAATTTTCATGTATTTTAGTTTAAGTGTACAGGAATTTGCTTTTTAACTTCTTCATAATCAACATAATCATGATTTTAAACAGAAGTAAAAAGACAAAAACAAGATTTATCTTGTAAAAATACTCGCTTCCTCTATAATTATTGTAGAGGAAACGAGTAAAATTTAAAAGAGCTGAAATTATAAAGATCAGCGGTTTTGCTCAAATTCTAGAAATAAGGCTTTTAGTAAGCGTGGTATTAGTATCATTTTTTCCGGACGTTCAATGAATGCAATCCGCATTTGTGTGTCGCCGGGGTTTTTTTCACCTTCTTCAATACTGTAAAAACCAGACATTGGAGCAACTAAAAGAGTGAACAAATCACCGTCAATGTCGACTTTTCCTTTCCTTGCGCAGTAGAGGACGAACTCAAGGGATTTGAAACCGGGCTTTACAATGTTTTTTACATCTATAACAGAATACAGTGCGGCATCAGGACTTGAAACAATTATACCGGGAAGCCTTTCCTTCAGATTGTTTCGCAGTACAGACATCATTGGTTTATAATATTCTCTCTGTTTTTTATACCATCCATCTAGTTTTTCATGGCTTTCATGAGCAAGTGCACCGAAGGCATACTGTCCTATAGCATTTGCACATAAATTTGCTGTATATTCCGCAAGAGATTTTTCATGAAAATCTTTGTTATCTGTTACAAGTGCACCAATTCTTAATCCGCAGCCGTTCCATACTTTTGAAGCGGTTTCAATGCTGACTCTTCTTCCCTCTATTCCCGGGACTATATCATTAGTTAATCCCCATACACTTGAGGTCTTGTTGCCACCATAGTGAAATTCCCGATATGCTTCGTCACTGATCATCCACAGGTTGCGTTTTACACACAATTTTCCTAGAGCGATCATTGTTTCATGATCATAGAAATGTCCCGTTGGGTTGTCATAAGGTATAACTACCAGAGCTCTAGGATTATATTTTTCTATAGTTTTTTCTATTTCAGTTATATCAGGTAGTGTAAATTTACCATCATCCTGCAAGTCTCTTCTTACAGAAACGGTTTTACGACCAAGTCTAGAGGCAAATGCATTATAGTTTGTATAAGCAGGATCTATTAGTAAAATAGGATGTTCGGATGAACCAGCCGGACCGCACACAGCGAGAAGAACCAGCTCCATCGCTTGGCTACCGCCGTCTGTTACCATTGAATACAGGTTATCTGTTTTAAAGCCTGATGAAGCAATGATATTTAAAAAAGCTTTGTTGGCTTCAACCATGCCGACCGAAGGGGTATACTTAACTATTCCTTTATTAAATGGGCTTTCTTCTGCATTCAGACTAAAAATACGTTTCTGTATAGCTGGGTGAATAGGCAGGGACACATTTCCAATAGCTGTATTGATCGCTTCGACATTGTCTCCCCTTTTCATAAATTCAATTTGAGCCAGCCTGATAGCGGAAGGTTCTCTTGATTCAAAGTGTTTAGACAGTTCAGGTTTTTTCATGCTATTGCACTCCTATTCTATATATTTTCGGGTTTCTAAATTCTAAATTCCTATATAATGTGTCCCATTTTTTCTTTTTTAGTTTTGAGGTAAAACTCATTATATTTATGGGGCGGTATAACAATTGAAACTCTATCTTTTATTACTAGGCCATAACCGTCAATGCCTACAAGCTTTTTAGGGTTATTGGTTAATAGCCTGACTCCTTTAACTCCTAGATCAAGTAGGATCTGTGCACCTAAACCGTATTCACGCAAGTCCGGAGCGAAACCGAGTTTCTCATTTGCTTCTACAGTGTCTGCTCCATGATCCTGAAGCCTGTAGGCATGCAGTTTATTTTTTAGGCCGATTCCGCGTCCTTCCTGACGCATATAAACGATAACCCCTTTGCCTTCTTTAACTATCATTTCCATCGAAGTTTCGAGCTGGTCTCCGCAATCACAGCGAGCTGAGTGGAAAACATCTCCGGTTAAACATTCACTGTGTACTCTTGTAAGGATGGATTCTTCGTTTTCTACATCACCATACACAAGAGCGAGGTGTTCCAGATTATCAAGTTGTGATTTATAAAGGTGAAGCTTGAAAAAACCATATTTAGTGGGAAGGTCTACAACAACTTCTTTTTTTATCAGTTTTTCATTCTTTCGTCTATATGCTATCAAATCGGCAATAGTGCAGAGTTTTAAGTTATGTTTTTTGCGAAATTTATGAAGGTCGTCCATTCGTGCCATAGAACCGTCATCGTTCATTATTTCACAAATTACCCCTGCAGGATAGAATCCGGCGAGTCGAGCCAAATCAACACCTGCCTCTGTGTGTCCGGCCCGCTGCAGTACACCGCCAGGCCTTGAGATTAAAGGGAAAATATGGCCTGGAAGAACAAAATCATTTGCCGTAGACTCTGGATTTATCAATGCCTCCACTGTCTTAGCTCTATCAAAGGCAGAAATTCCGGTTGTTGTTCCATGTTTGGCGTCAACACTTACAGTAAAAGCTGTTTTATATCGATCTCTTTCTCCTTCAGCAACCATTTCTTTCAGTTGTAACTGTTCTGCTCTTTCTCCTGTAATTGGAACGCATATCAACCCTTTACCGTAAGTTGCCATAAAATTAATAACTTCAGGAGTTGTTTTTGAAGCCGGTATATACAAATCACCTTCGTTTTCACGATTTTCGTCATCTGTAATAATTACAGTTTCTCCGCGTTTTATGGCATCTATAACTGTTTCAATATTATCAATATGTATTGACATTCTATATCTCCTTAGAATATTCTTCTATTATCTTTTATTTCGCAATTACACTTTATCTTCTGTATTGTTCCAGTATGGTGAAATTGCTCTAAGTTTTGCTATCGTAGGAATTAAGGTTTCAACGATATGATCCATTTCTTCTTTGGTATTGAAACGTGATAAACTTAATCTGACTGAACCATGCGCAGATGTATATGGGACACCCATTGCTCTTAGAACATGTGATGGTTCCAGACTACCTGTTGTACATGCACTTCCGCTTGATGCGGCAATGCCGGCTCTATCCAAAAGCAGGAGAATGGATTCACCTTCGATAAAATCAAATCCTATATTGGTTGTATTTGGTACTCTGTTTTTTATATCTCCGTTTACTTTTGTTTTGGGGATCGCTTTCAGAATTTTACTTTCCAGATAGTCTCTTAGTTCTTTAACTTCAGTGTTTTCAAATTCCATGAATTTTTCTGCCAACTCACAGGCTTTTCCTAGCGCAACTATGCTTGCAACATTTTCAGTGCCGGCACGTTTTCCGAATTCCTGATGTCCACCGATAAGAAAAGGCTTAAATCTAACATTTTTTCTGACAAATAATACACCTACACCTTTGGGTGCGTGTAATTTATGACCAGATAATGAAAGCATGTCTATTTTTGAATTTTTCAGATTTATGGGAATTTTACCGACAGCCTGAACGGCATCAGTGTGGAACATTGCACCTTGCGCATGAGCGATTTTAGCAATTTTTTCAACTGGATAAATATTACCTATCTCGTTGTTAGCCCACATAATAGAAACAATTGCTGTGTTATCATCAACCATTTCTTCAAGGCGTTCCATATCAATTCGACCATTTTTATCCACCGGAACTTCAGCTATCTTATAGCCTTTTTCCTTAAAGAATTTTCCAAGGTTCTGGATGGCAGGATGTTCAACCTTGCTGATTACAATTTTTTTCTTTTTTGGGCATATACTTAAAGCGCTAAATATCGCGGCACTGTCACTTTCTGTACCGCAGCTTGTAAAAATAATTTCTTCAGGATTTGCACCGAGCAGTGAAGCTACCTGCTCACGCGCATTGTTTATAGGGGCTGCAACCTGGCCGCCAAACCTATATATGCTGGAGGGGTTTCCGTAAAAGTCTGTTAAATAAGGTTTCATAGCTTCAAATACTTCCGGATCTATACAGGTCGTAGCATTATTATCTACATAAACAACTTTCTGCTGCATTTGCATTATATTCACCATTTATATGTTAAAAAAATAATATATAAATAGCAATATAGCACATAGACAAAATTCTTTAATCAATAATTTAAAATTTTACACTAATATCGCTGTTTTTATAGTGTTATTAATGTTGTTTGGTGTCGAAATGTAAGCAATTGACGTTTATAGTTATAGGGACAAATAAATACCTGGTTTTGTACAATGAAACTTAAATATTGGTACTTATTTATTATTTTTGATTTACTAGTTGTGAAATTATAATGTTTTGATCTTGATCGACAACGATAATGATAGAGAAGTTTTGGAGTTGTTAAATGAATATAATTTTTGATTTGGGTGGAGTTCTCCTTAAATGGGAACCTATGAAAACGATTACTGAATTTTTTCCTGATAAGGTATCTAGAGAAAAAGTTGTAAAGGAGTTCCTGAAGCATAAAGATTGGGCTGAACTTGACAGAGGTACTCTCAGCTATGAAAAAGCAATAGAACGGGCAAATAAAAGAACAGATATTCCTAAGGCAGAAATTAGAAAGTTTTTGAATGAAGTCCCCAAAATATTGACTCCTATACCTGAAACTCTGAAACTTATCAAAGAATTAAAAAAGAAAAATCATAAACTATACATACTTTCGAATATGTTTTTAGAAGCTGCGGATTATTTGGAAAATAAGTATCCATTTTGGAATCTGTTTGATGGTATTGTTTTTTCTGCCAGAATTAAATTATCTAAACCTTCACCGGAGATATATCATTATATACTGGACAAGTTTAACTTAATTCCGGAAGAAACTGTGTTTTTAGATGATTTAAAAGATAATGTTGACGCTGCCGTTATAGAAGGTATAAATGGTATTCAGTTCACATCGGCAGCTCAGGCTAAAACTGAATTAGAAAAATTAATTTAAGTGTATAGGAATTTGCTTTTTAATAATCAACATAATCGTGATTTCAAACAGAAAAAAAAGACAAAAACAAGATTTATCTTGAGGACAAAAGGGAAATATAGATGAAAATAGGTTTTACCGGTATAGAACTGCCGGAAGGAAAAAGTAAATACAACGATGAGGCTTTAATTGCACTCGAAAAAAAAGATAAGCCTAAAAAGGTTTCTCCTTTTTTTGTTGAATTTATTTGTGATGAATTTATACAGACTGAAGCTATTGTTGTTCCGGAAGATAAAGTGCTTGATCTTCTTATTCTTGATATGGAAAAAGCTGATGCTAGACTTGAACGAGCGACTGATGATAGTGAAAAAGACGTATTAAAAAAGTGCATGGAAAACCTTGAAAACGAAGTTCCGCTTTGTGATGTTGAATTTAGCGAAGCCGAAAATGAAATGGTGAATGCCGCGGCTTTTCTCAGTAGTAAGCCGGTTGTTATAGTTAAAGATGAAATGGACCTAAATACGATAATAGCAATGGCTCTTGAAAAAGCAGGTTACATGTTTTTTTATACAAGTGGGCCGAAAGAATCGCATGCATGGCTTGTTGAAAAGAATTCAGATATTGTTACCTGTGCCGGTAAAATACACAGCGACCTTGCTCGTGGGTTTATCAGAGGAGATGTGGTCAGCCTTGATGACTACCTGAACTGTCACAACTTTAATGAATGTAAATCCAAAGGTTTTGCAAAGGTTGTTGAGAAAGATTATATCGTACAGCCGAACGAAGTAATCGAAATCAGGTTTAATGTTTAATTATTAAACGTTCAAATAATAATATAAAGACCTTGGATCTAATTATGAATGACAGTTATGTACAGAGTATTTACAATTCGCTAGGGAAAAATGCCCCAGACCTAATATTAAAAAATGGAAAAATTTTTGATGTTATGTCAGGCTTAGTAAAAGAAGGCGACATAACTATCAAAGGGCAGCGAATCATTGGTCTTTATGATGATTATAGCGGTTGTGCGGACAAATATACTAAAATAATTGACGTTAAAGGGAAGTATTTAATTCCCGGACTTATTGAACCGCATATTCATGTTGAGAGCAGTATGCTTTCTATGACTAATTTTGCTAGAACTGTTATCCCGCACGGTACATCTACCATAGTTAATGATCCACATGAAATAGCCAATGTTCTTGGGAAAAATGGTATTATTCAGATGATGCATGAAGCTGAATACTGCAAATTAAGATGCTATTTTACAGCCCCTTCCTGTGTTCCGGCTTTAGGGAATGGATTTGAAACTAGTGGGGCAGTATTAGGTATTAGAGAGATAAAATCTCTTTTGGATAACAGAATGGTTATAGGACTTGGAGAAGTAATGAATTATCCGGGAGTTATACTAGCCTTTCCTGATATTTTATCAAAGATAAATGAAACTTACAGGGTTAAAGGGTATAAAAAATCATCTGTAATTGTTGATGGACATTGCCCTGGTTTAACCGGAAAAGAGCTTTCAGCTTATATCAATGGCGGAATAATGGCTGATCATGAATGTGCTACCGGAGAAGAGCTTGAAGAAAAGCTCTCAAAAGGTATGCATGTTATGGTCAGAAATGGAAGCAGTGCTAGAAATATGGAGCCTTTACTTGATCATGTAATAAGAAAAAATATCGATACGAGAAGGCTTATGTTTTGTGTTGATGATAAAAACCCTTATGAACTTATTAAGCACGGACACATAGACTATACATTGAAGCAGGCCGCTGAGATAGTAAAGCAATCTAATGGAAGATTGACCATGCTTGATATACTTAGAATGGCCACTTTAAATGTTGCTGACTTTTTTGGTTTTAAATATTTAGGGAGGCTTGCCATTCAGGCTAGAGCAGACATTACTATCGTTGAAGATTTAGTAAATTTTAATGTTTTTGCATCAATTATTAATGGTAAGGTAAGGGCTATTGAAGGTAAAAATGTAGATGACTGTGAAGATTTTCCCTATCATAGTTATATGTTAAATACTGTAAAAATTAATAAAGTTTTTAAAAAAGAAGACTTTCAAATAATAGCTAAAACTGGTAAGAATATCAGAGTTATCAAAATTAATCCAGGTCAACTTGTTACTGATGAAATTATTGCAAAAATGCTCTCTGTAAATGGATTTATAGAATCCGATGTTAAAGATGATATCTTAAAAATTTCCATTGTCCAGAGACACACAGGTGAATCCGGACACTTTTTGGGGTTTGTTAACGGTTTTGGTATAAAAGACGGGGCTGTTGCTACTACAATTGGACATGATTCTCATAATATAGGTGTAATAGGTGTATCAGATAGAGATATGGCTTTTGCTGTAGAAGAGATAAAAAAAATGCAGGGTGGAATTGTAGTTGTTAAAGAAGGTAAAACCATTGCATCTATGGAGCTCAAAATAGGTGGACTACAATCATTAAAGCAACCAAATGAAATTGTTGATGAAAAACAGAAAATCCTTGAAGCTTATCGAGCACTTGGCGGAAGACTTGAAGATCCGATTATTTCAATGAGCTTTCTGCAGCTTCCTGTTATTCCTCATTTAAAGATTACTGATAAATCATTAGTTAAAATTACTTCAAACGGTCCCCAAAAAGTTAGTCTTTTTGTTTAAACAATGCAGTAAATTATTTATTAACGGTATCCCGTACTACATTATTGCTAATAATTA
>CAZVCD010000009.1:0-30817 GCA_964625675.1 uncultured Victivallales bacterium
CCTTAACACCTAAAACTTAAAACTTTATGTGCTTTCAGCACAGACACTATTTATTGCCAGTAAAATCAACTAACACAAAAAAAAGATAAAAAATTATCTTGATCCCCTTCAGACGAGTTCCTATTATGCCACTTCTTGAGGTAAAAAATCTTAAAAAATACTATCCTGTTAAAAAATCTTTTTTTTCTCAGAAAAAATATGTACGTGCTGTCGATGATGTTTCTTTTTCAATTGAAAAAGGAGAAACAGTCGGGCTTGTCGGAGAAAGTGGCTGTGGTAAAACAACACTGGGTAAATTGATAATAAGGCTCGAAAAACCTACCTCAGGGCAGGTTTTTCTTAGCAATAGAGACATTAATACTTTATCGGGGAAAAATGTTAGAAAGTCTCGAAAAGAATATCAAATGATATTTCAGGATCCTTACAGCTCTCTAAATCCCAGAATAAATATTCTTAAACTCCTTGATGAAGTGTTATATTTACATTCAGATTTAAACATGGAGGAAAGATACGAAAGAGTAAAAGAATTGATATTAATGGTTGGATTAAAAGAAGAACACCTTTTTCGTTTTCCGCATCAGTTCAGCGGAGGGCAAAGACAAAGAATTGGTATTGCTAGAGCAATAGCAGTAAATCCAAAGCTTATTGTGGCGGATGAACCTGTATCTGCTTTGGATGTGAGTGTACAGGCACAAATAATAAACCTGCTTGAAGAAATACAGAAAAAAACCAATATTTCATTTCTTTTTATAGCGCATGATTTAGCTGTTGTTGAGCATATCAGTGATAAAATTCTTGTAATGTATCTTGGGAAAATTGTGGAATACGGGAAGGGTGATCAGATCTGTAAAAATCCTAAACACCCCTATACGCGAGCTTTGCTTTCAGCTGTACCCTCAGTTGACTGTGTTGGAAAAAAGAAACAGGAAGAAGTATTGTATGGGGATGTTCCATCGCCCTTAAAACCACCTGATGGATGTCACTTTCATCCGCGCTGTCCGATAGCACATGATAAATGTAGAAAAGTTGAACCGTCGTTGTCTGAAACAGAAGATGCGGGCCATTTTTCTGCCTGCTTTTATTGGTAAGAAATAAATAAAAAATTACCCACCCCTTAATCCCCTCCGAGGAGGGGAATTTAATTCTTTGCTACGGCAGGAGCTGGCGAGGAGGGGGATTTTATTTTGTTTCTGCGCAGAGCTTCTTAGCTCCCCTCTTGGGAGGGGATTAAGGGGTGGGTGAATGATTGTATGATATACAAAAACTAACTAGTTAGCTTGAAAGAGGGTGACTGAATAATGAATATTATTAGCGGCATTGCAAGAGGAATAGTTATAGAAGCGCCTAAGGGGTTATCTGTTCGGCCGACCAGCGCGCGCGCAAAAAAATCTTTATTTGACAGTTATAGAGATTGGACTGGAAAAACGGTTGTAGATCTTTATGCAGGTACTGGAGCATTTGGTCTTGAGGCGGCAAGTAGAGGAGCTGTCAATATATTTTTTATAGAAAAAGTGCATAAAAACTGTAAGATAATATCTGGTAATATTGAGAGAGTTAAAAAGGCCGGAGTAAGTGCCAATATGGAAGTGATCTGTTCTGATGCAGCCAATGTTTACAAACATCTTTCCGTTTTGAAAGATAAAGTTGATGTAATATTTGCTGATCCTCCGTATAGCATGTCAGATGAAGTGATAAATTTTTTATTAAAGAATAAGGATTTTGCAGACTGGGCATCTGAAGCATTATTTATTTTTGAAGCTCCTTCAGAGGCATCAAGAAAGCCAGTTTTTAACAACTTCGGCTTGTGGAAAATGAAAAGTAGTCGTAAATTAGGGCAATCCGTCTTTTTTATTCTTAGAGTTAACAATTAAATTTTGGATATAAATAATGAAAGCAGCTATTTTTCCTGGCAGTTTTGATCCTGTTACAAATGGACATTTGGATGTAATAAAAAGAGCAGCAAAGCTTTTTGACAGGTTGGTTGTATTAGTCGCTATAAATGAAAATAAAAATGCATTGTTTACAATGGATGAAAAGAAGTTTTTGCTTAAAGAAGCGTGCAGCAGCGCTGGACTTAAAAATGTTGAAGTCTCCGGTTTCGAAGGTCTTTTGGTTGATGCTGTAAAAAACTTTGGTGCATCTGTCATTATTAGAGGACTTAGGGCTCTTTCTGATTTTGAATTTGAATTTCAAATGGCTCTAATGAATAGAGAATTAGATGAGACTTGTGAAACAATTTTTCTAATGCCGAGTCCGGAATATTCTTTTACAAGCTCTAGAATGATTAAAGAAATAGCCAAGTATGGCGGAGATATTTCAGCATTTGTTCCCTCTGCTGTAATAGACGCTTTAAAAAGAAAAAAATATTGATCGACATAAGGTTCCTTTTTTACTTGCTGCTGATTAGGCTATCTTGAATGAGCTTATAAAGAAAAAATAAATTTCATTGAATAACTGGGAAGGTTTATCCTGATTATGATTAAAATATATTTATCCAGGCTAACACCGGAAGGAATAAAAGTTTCAGGCGAAGAAAATTCAGACTTTCTTGAATTAGAAAATGAAGACGATATTTGCTTTGTTAGTCCGGTATGTTATGATTTTAATGCGCAACTTGTTAGCAACGGAGTCCTGGTAACTGGACAATTAGCTGTAACATTAACATGTCGTTGTGCGAAGTGTTTGGAAGAGTATAAGTTCCCTATTAAAAAAAATGAAATGTGTCGCTTTTACGAAAACCCAAACAAAAACGAAATTGACTTGACAGATGATATACGAGAGGATATTTTAATCGGCTTACCACAGAGGTTTTTGTGCAATAATTCCTGTAAAGGTTTATGCTTTAATTGTGGGCAGAATTTGAATAGAAAAGAGTGTTCCTGTAAAAAAACAGAAAAACAGGAAAATGTATGGCGAAAATTGGATCAGTTAAAGATAAATGATCAATAATTTTACAAGAAAAAATATTAGGAGTATATAAAATGGCAGTACCAAAAAGAAAAACATCGAAAATGAAAGTAAGATCGCGTAAAGCAGCAAATAGCTACAAAGGAATTCAAACAGGAGTTTGTCCTGTATGCAAAGCACCTGTTTTACCACATAAAGTTTGTGGATCCTGTGGGAACTATAATGGGAAACAAGTAATAGCAGTAGAAGAATGAAAATAGTTGTTGATGCTATGGGGGGCGATCATGCTCCTAAATCAGTAATAGAAGGCACTATTGAAGCTTTAGAATATTTCTATGGCTTTGACGTAATTCTAGTGGGCAACCTAGACGAGCTAAAGCCTTATATTGAGACTTATAGGCTTGATAAAAACCCCAGAATTAAACTTGTCCATGCTGATCAGACTGTCAGAATGGACGAATCATCTACAGTTGCTATTAGACAGAAAAAAAATTCATCTATTACTATAGCGGCTGGTATTGTTGGCGATAAAAAAGCGGATGCGCTTGTAACAATAGGGCATACAGGTGCTGCTATGGCGGCAACAACAGTAAGAATGAGAACTTTGCCGGGTGTTGAACGGCCTGCTATTGCGGTTGTAATGCCTTCCACGGAAGGGAAGTTTATTTTACTCGATGCCGGCGCTAACGTAGACTGTAAGCCTCGTAACCTTGCGCAATTTGCGGTAATGGGAGAGTTGTATTCTAAGCACGTGCTTGCAGTAAAAAACCCCAAAATTGGGTTAATGAGCGTAGGCGATGAAGCCATAAAAGGAAACGAGCTAACCAAAGAAGCTTTTAAAATATTATCTGGTATGCCAATAAATTTTATTGGTAATGTTGAAGGTAATGATATGTTTGAAAATAAAGCGGATGTAGTGGTTTGTGACGGTTTTGTAGGAAATGTTATCTTAAAGTCTTGTGAAGGGCTTTCAAAAGCTATTCAGTTTTTGTTGAAAAAAGCATTCATGAAGAATCCTATTCGCATTACATCTGCCATTCTAGGGCTTAAAGCCTTTGCTGAATTAAAAGATGTAAGTGATAAAGAAACTTATGGTGGCGCACCATTATTGGGAATCAATGGTATTTGTATCATTGGGCATGGATCATCTTCCCCTAAAGCTGTGTGTAATGCTATAAAAATTGCGGCTGACCTTGTCGAAAAAGATTTAAATGGCGAAATTCTTAAACGACTAAAAGAGTCGGGTATTATTGTTGAAAAAAATAACACATAAAAAACAGAGAAATTAAAACAATGGGTATCAGGATTATTGGAACAGGATCATATGTCCCGGAAAGAGTTTTAACTAATTTAGACCTGGAAAAAATGGTTGATACATCAGATGAGTGGATAAGAACCAGGACCGGAATGGTTGAGCGTAGAATTGCGCGGGATGATGAAACCACGTCCGACATGGGAACAGAGGCCGCAAAGAAGGCTCTAGAAATGGCAAATCTTGACCCTGAAGAGATTGACTTAATTGTTGTTGGTACTGTAACCCCTGATTATCGTCTGCCTACTAATGCATGTTTAATTCAAAATAAACTTAAAGTTGGTGCAGCTGTATGTTTTGACTTTCAAGCTGCATGTACAGGGTTTGTTTATGGACTTGAAATAGTTAGTGCTCTAATGAAAAATAATCGTGCTTACAAAAAAGCCCTGTTGATTTGTTCTGAAAAGCTTAGCTCTGTTACTGACTGGAAAGACAGAAATACATGTGTTCTCTTTGGCGATGCGGGCGGAGCAGTTGTTTTTTCTAAAACAACAGAAGTTGGTGATACTATTTTATCAAGCGCTTTGCATGCAGATGGAACACATGGAGATATCCTGAGTATATCTGGAGGAGGATGCCATACTCCTATTACGGAAGAAAATGTTAATGACAATACTCATTGTATAACCATGGAAGGCAATAAGGTTTTCAGGCTTGCAGTAAACGCGATGGTTGGCGCTTGTAAAGAAGTGTTGGACTTAGCTCATTTGTCATATAGCGATATCAGCTGGTTAATACCACATCAGGCAAATATGAGAATAATTAATGCAATTGGTTCTCGCTTGGCTATGCCCAAAGAAAAAGTCTTCATAAATATTGAAAAATATGGAAACACCTCTGCATGTACAATTATGTTGGCTCTTGATGAACTCGTAAGAGAAAAGAAGGTGGTAGAAGGCGACAAGATATTAATAACAGCTTTTGGTGGCGGTATGACTTGGGGCGCTACTCTATTAAAGTGGTAATTATTAGGAAGAATGTAACAATGAAGCAAAAAAAAGTAATTTTGCTTATTAATATTTTTTGTTTGGCTTTATTATTTTTGCTTAATGGATGTGATAATTCAAAGCAGGTGCCTGATCCGCCTCATGCTGAAGCGGCCTTGATTGTTGAATTGCTTTCTGCACTTAAAAATAAAAACTATCAGCTTGCTGAAAAAAAACTGCAACGCCTTAAAACTATTGATTCAAATAACATTTCTCTTGAGACGATTCAAATAAGAATAAAAAATAATCAGTTGATTTCCAATGCTCAGCAGTTATTAAATTCGGGAGATATTGATAAGGCGGTTGAGCATTTGAATCAGAGTATAAGCATTGAAGGACAGAATTCTTCTCTTGTAGGCGCTTTGAATCAGTTGGAAACTCTAAAAGACATTAAACAGCTTACAGATGACGTCTTAAAGGCAGAAAGCTCAAGAGAGCTTGCCACTAGTTCTGGCAAACTAAATAGAGCGATTAGTTCATATTCTTCAGCAAAAACATTATCTAAATTTTCAAATTCCAGATTGAATCGAGCAAGAACTTTACTAATTACAGAGAAAGCTCTTGCTGCTGAAGATTTAAAGGCAGATATAGATATTGCATGGGTACAAAGCAGGTCTTATTTTGAAACAATGATAGCGAGCCTGGAAGTAGAAGATCCAAAGAATTCAGAGGTCTTAGCATACAAAAAAGCAATGCATGAAAACTGGACAGATGAAAATGTTTCTGAAATATACTATGCTCCGGAAAAAGAATTTATTTTTTTTCGTATAGGTTTGTTGAAAAATGAGACAGAGAGAAAAAATATTTATAAAACGCTTTTGTATTCATCTCCTAATAATTTTAGAAGTCTGCTAATTAAAGCATTGCTTTTACAAATGGCTGGGTATTCAAAAGAATCCTATGTTATTATGGAGCAGATTGCTGAGTCAATATCTGCTTCATCTTCCAAGGTAAGACAATGGCTTCAATTAGTGCCCGATAATACAATTGAAATAAATAAAATAAATCCATTTGTATTATATCCATTTTTCATATATTATTAAGTTAATTCATTCAAAAAGTGATTTTTTTAAAGGTATAGTTATATTTTTAATCATTAAAATCTTGCCTTTTTAAAGATTCTTTAATATTTTGAAAGTATGTTTATTTATAAACATGTATCATGTATGTAAATTTAATTAAAAAACAAGGAGTAGAAGATGGGAAAGAAATTGGGACTATTAACACTTGCATTATGTTTTATTTGTTCTTTAACATTTGCAGATGATGCAGCTGCACCGGCTGAAAAAAAAGTACAACCTGCAGAGATGCAGATGCCTGAAATGCCAGTCAT
This sequence comes from uncultured Victivallales bacterium, assembly GCA_964625675.1. GTDB lineage: Bacteria > Verrucomicrobiota > Lentisphaeria > Victivallales > GWF2-38-69. The sequence continues at coordinate 6,539 of CAZVCD010000009.1, forward strand.
TGATCCTGCTGTATGGGATTTCCTACCAGAAACAGTTGCTGTTGTTGGTGACAAGAAAATATCAAAGGAAGAATTGATAAAAACCCTTGGACCTCAGGTTAGAATGCTACTTTCAATGGGACAGAAAATAAAAACCGAACAGTATCAGATGTTGGCAAAAAAAATGACAGAGGAGCTGGTTAAAGCAACAATCCTTGAGAAATTAGCGGATGATGCGGGCTATAAAGTAACTCCTAAGCTTGAAGAAGAAGTTTATAATAAATTTACAGAAAAATTTAAAAAACAGCTTCCCGAAGGTCAGGATTTAAACTTTGCTGATATTATTGAAAAGCAAGGATTAAAAGTAGAAGATGTAAAAAAACAGTTAGCTAAAGGCGAGGTTATTCAGGAGTGGATAAAAGCTAAAATAGCTCCAGAAGTTAAAGTTGACGATGCTGCTGCTGAAAAATTCTATAAAGAAAATAAAGAGCGTTATTTCAAACGTCCTGAAACAGTAACAGCTTCTCATATATTGATTAAGCCTAAAGGCGATACTCCGGAAGATTGGAAAGTAGCAAAAACTGAAGCTGAAAAAGTTTATAAAGAAGTACAGGATGGCGGAGATTTTGCAGAGTTAGCTAAAAAATATAGCCAGGGACCAAGTGCAAAGAATGGTGGAGAACTAGGTAAATTTTCAAAAGGACAAATGGTCCCTACATTTGAAGCCGCATGCTGGAAGTTAGCTGAAGACAAAAAAATTGATGGTGTTGATTTAGTTAAAACTAATTTTGGGTGGCACATAATAAAAGTTACAGCCTACGATCCAGGTGGATTTGTTGAGCTTGACGCAAAATTGCTTGGACAGATTAAAGAGCAGCTGCAACAGCAGAAGATTGCTGAAAAAGTAAAAGAATTAGTTGAACAGGAAACAAAAAAAATAAATCCTGTAATCAATATTAAAGTTGAAGAAGCAAAACCTGAAACAGATGCTACACCAGTTAAGGCTGAAACAGCCCCAAAAGCTGAATAAGCATAAATAAAAAAGATTAAATTTAAGACCGGGTTAAACCCCGGTCTTTTTTTTGAATCAGATATTCATATCCAACTTGCATGTATTGTTTTAAGTGTATAGGAATTTGCTTTTTAACTTCCTCATAATCAACATAATCATGATTTCAAACAGAAGTAAAAAGACAAAAACAAGTTTAACTTGATGTATGGAGTTAAACACAAAAAAAGCCAAGCAGTAATTGCTTGGCTTTTTCCTATATATAAACAGTAAGACTGTTTATCTTTCAACTTTAGTTTTTGGCAAACCTAAAGCTTTGTCGCCTTCTTTCCAGCGACCATCTTCTTGAAGAATATCTACTCTTTCAAAACGTTTTAGTACATTCCTCTTAGGAACTATTTTAGTACTGCCTTTTAAACTTGGATGACGTGACATTTTATCTCTCCCCTTTCATAACATATATAATAAATAGCTTTAATAAATAATATAAGAACCGAATAATATTGTCATTTTTTTCAAATAGTCAAATTTTTCTTACAAAAAAAACTTAAAAATTGGATAAAAAGATTTTTTTTAGTATATATAACGTTACTTTAGACATTAAAGACATAGAATCTTCACAGGTGGATAATGAGCAAAAAGCTTAACTTTTTTTTCAAAATAAAGCCATTGCTTATATTTTTCTGTTTTCTAATTATATCAATAGCTTTTTATTACCTCTTTTATGGTAAGCGACTTCAGCAAACTCCTATAAAATTCTACCTATTCCAAACGAGCGATACTCATGGGTATTTGGATAATGTTGGTGCGGGATCTTTTGGCGGTTGGCTAAGACTTGGCAATGTAATGAAAAAACAAATTGAAAGAGTAGGGGGATATGAAAATTGTCTGTTGATAGATTGCGGGGATACATTTCAGGGCACAGTTGAGGCTTCAGAAACAAAGGGTAAATTTGCTATACCTATCATGAATAATCTAAAATATGACGTGTTTGTTCCAGGGAATCATGATTTTGATTTTGGAATAGATAATTTTTTAACTAGAATAAACGGGTTAAAAGCAGATGTAATTGCTGCTAATTTTGTAACAGCTGTTAAATCCCAAAAAGAAATATTACAGTGGAAGACATATACAAAAAACAATATTAAAATAGCAGTTATCGGCATGACATCACCATATCTCAAATATTGGTTATGGGGCAAAGGGCATGAAAGATATAATGTCGCTTCTCTTTCTGAAACCTTGGATAAAGTTATGCCGGATATTTTAAAGGCTAAGCCTGATATTATTATATTAGCTATTCACCACGGATTATATAATTCAAAACGTTTTCCCGGTAAAGATAACTTTTTAAGAACTGTTATTAAGCAGTATCCTCAAATTGATGTTGTGTTAGGAGGGCATACTCACCAGACATATCCAGGAGAAATATTGTATAATAATTCAGTTTATGTTCAGCCTGGGGCTCATGCTCAATATGTTAGCAAAATTGAAATCGAAGTCGATAAAACTGGCAAAAAACCTCCTCAAATAAAAACAGAATTAATTCCAGTATTGTCGATTGATCAACCCAATAAACAACTTGTTAATATTACATCTGAGAGAATTAGAAAATCAAAGCTTAAACGTGAAAAAATAATTGGGAGAACCAATGTGTATATTGGTGACAAAGGGATTCCCGGTGATGATAATAAGATGAGCGAACTTTTCGCCAATGCTGTACTTAGCGCGGTGAAAGCTGATGTGGCAATGTGTACTGTAATAAGGTCGGGATATACACTAAGTGGAAGTATTACCTATAATGATATTTTCAATATTTGTCCATACGAAGACACAATCGTAATATTATCGTTAAATTATTTAGAATTGGAAAAAATTATTGAAGAACAGAATACCTATAAAGATAAATATAGAAAAAGACTTGGGTTACATGGGGCTGGTTTAGTTGAGAACCGAAAGAATCTTCACTGCCTTTTCAATGGGAAAGATAGAGTTAACGTAGCCTTTTCTTCTTATGATGTTGCAGGAGCAGGTAACAGGTATCCAATTTTAAAAGAAATCGCTCAAAAGTCTGATGTGGGTGCATTTGATACACAAATTCTTTTAAGGAGCGCTGTTGTTAAATTTTTTAGAGATAAATCACTGGAAGAAAAGTAAAATTATTAATTTCCTACTTTCTTTTAATGTGGAATATGATATTGTTGTCAACCAGCAAGTTAAAATAATTAATATAGAAGTAGAAAGAATATAATAGGTATGCAGGAAAAAGATTATAAATTTAAAGATATCGAAGCAAAATGGCAGAAATACTGGGAGAAGAACAAAACTTTTAAAACAGAAGATTTTTTAAATAAACCCAAATTCTATGCTCTAGACATGTTTCCATACCCAAGCGGAGCGGGCTTGCACGTAGGTCATCCTGAAGGCTATACTGCAACTGATATTATATGCCGCTTTAAACGTATGAATGGATATAACGTTTTGCATCCGATGGGATGGGATGCGTTTGGACTTCCTGCTGAACAGTATGCCGTTGAAACTAACACGCACCCATCTATTACTACAAAGAAAAATATTGAAGAATTTACAAGGCAGATTAAAGCTTTAGGATTCAGCTATGACTGGGACAGGGAGGTAAATACAACAGACGAGAAATATTATAAATGGACTCAGTGGATATTTATACAGCTTTACAAAAAAGGCCTGGCCTATATTGATGAAGTTCCTGTTAACTGGTGTCCGGCATTGGGTACTGTCTTGGCAAACGAAGAAGTTATTGATGGTAAAAGCGAGCGCGGTGGACATGATGTTATTCGCAAACCAATGAGACAGTGGATGCTTAAAATTACAGAATATGCAGAACAGCTGTTGGATGGTTTGGATGACTTGGATTGGCCTGAAGGCCTTAAGGAAATGCAGCGCAATTGGATTGGTAAATCAACCGGTGCTGATGTTGATTTTAATGTTGACGGCATTGGCGATAAAATAAGAGTTTATACTACGCGGCCAGATACTCTGTTTGGCGCTACTTATATGGTTCTAGCTCCTGAACATAGTCTTGTTGGAAAAATAACTACCTCACCTAAAAAATCCGAAGTAGAAGCATATATAGAACATGCTGCAAAAATGAGCGAATTGGAGCGAACAGGGCTTAATCAGGAAAAAACCGGAGTTTTTACTGGCACTTATGCTGTTAATCCCGTGAATCAAGAAAAAATTCCTATTTGGATTGCTGATTATGTAATGGCAAGCTATGGTACCGGCGCTATTATGGCTGTTCCTGCGCATGATACAAGAGACTTTGAATTTGCTTCGAAATTTAAAATACCAATTCGCAGTATCATTGCTCCCAACAAGAAAGATACAGAAAAAGAAGGTATAAATTTTAATGATGCACTGGAAGGAAAAGTATGTTGGACTGGCGATGGCATGATGGTGCACTCAGCAAACAGCGATGGCTTGGATATTAACGGCCTTGAAGTAAAAGATTCTAAAAGAACAACAATTGAATGGCTTGAAGGCAAAGGTATTGGAAAAGGAACAGTTAATTATAAACTGCGGGATTGGTTGTTCAGTCGTCAGAGATATTGGGGCGAACCGTTTCCTGTAATTCATATGGAAGATGGTTCAATAAAACTTGTTCCTGAGGAAGAACTTCCTCTCGTTTTGCCTGAGGTTGAAAACTTTAAACCTTCCGGTACAGGAGAATCACCATTAGCAAATGCTGGAAAATGGCTTGACTATATAGACCCTGAAACTGGTATGAAAGGCCGCAGAGAAACTAATACAATGCCACAGTGGGCTGGGTCATGTTGGTATTACCTGCGCTATATTGATGCTTTAAATGATAATGAAGCATGGGACAAGGAAAAAGAAAAATATTGGATGCCGGTTGATCTGTATATTGGTGGAGCGGAACATGCGGTGCTTCACCTGCTTTATTCAAGATTTTGGCACAAAGTTTTGTATGATTTAGGATATGTTTCTACCAAAGAACCGTTTCAAAAACTTGTTAATCAGGGAATGATTCTTGGGTTGTCTTATAAAAATCGTCGTGGTGCAATTATTCCGACAGATAAAGTTGAAGCTCGAACTGGTAAATTTTTTAGCAAAGACAATGGAGATGAATTGTTTGAGTTTCCAGCTAAGATGTCAAAATCTTTAAAAAACGTTGTAAGTCCTGATGTGATCATTAAAGAATATGGCGCGGACAGTATGCGTTTATATGAAATGTTTATGGGGCCCCTGGAGGCCACTAAACCATGGAATACTTCTGGAGTTGAGGGAGTAAACCGTTTTCTTAAAAAAGCATGGAGAATGATTGCTACAGCGGAAATAAGTGATGTTAAATTAAGCAGAAAACAGTTGTCCGTTCTTCATTCAACAATTAAGAAAGTTACAGAAGATACTGATACTTTAAATTTTAATACAGCAATAAGCCAGATGATGATTTTTGTCAATGAATTTAGCAAGTTGGAAAAACTTTCTAGAGAGGCTGCAGAAGTTTTTGTAAAACTTCTTGCTCCTTATGCTCCACATGTTTGTGAAGAAATGTGGGAGATTCTTGGGCACCAAGGAACGCTGGCATATAAATCGTGGCCTAAATTCAGTGAAGAGTATCTTAAAGAAGACGAAGTTGAAGTATTAATTCAGGTGCTTGGTAAGCCCAAAGCAAAAATTATGATGTCTCCTGAAACAAGTCAGGAAGAGATGAAAAATATTGCTCTTGAAAGCCCTAAAGTAGCTGAAGCTATTCAAGGAAAGACAGTAAGAAAAGTCATTTGTGTTCCGGGAAGACTTGTTAATATTGTAGCAAACTAGCCGTTTCTCGGGAAATATTAGAAGTTATACACAAAAGAAATTGATGAATATTGGGCAACCCACCCCTTAATCCCCTCCTAGGAAGGGAACAAAAGGGTGGAGTGCAATCTTAATCGACGAAAATTACGATCACGATAGTGGTTAGATGACACAATAAAAAAAAGAGAACCAAGGGGTTCCTTGTGAAGAATATAGACTTACATATACACAGTACCGCTTCTGATGGAACATATTCTCCATCAGAACTTATTGATTTAGCTGAAAAACAGAATTTAGCAGTAGTGGCATTGACAGACCATGATACTGTTGCGGGTCTGACTGAATTTATGAAAAAAGCTGAATTGTCCGATGTTATAGCTGTTCCGGGAGTTGAAGTTGCGGTTAACTGGAATTATAAAGAACTGCATATTCTGGGTCTCTGGATAAAAGATGATTGCACGGAATTAAATAATCTATTGAAAGAAATCAGAGATAACCGTCATATAAGAAATGATAAAATTATTGATAAACTTCAGAAAAATGGCTATGATATTACAATTGATGAAGTTAAAGAAGTGGCTAAAGGCGAAAGTATAGGCAGGCCTCATTTAGCGTCAATTCTTGTAAAAAAAGGATATTTTAAAACAGTTAAGGATGTTTTTAGTACCTGTTTAGCAAGAGGTGGTACGGGATATGCATCTCGTATTTTGCCAGATCTTAAAACTGCTATTTCTGCAATTCATAAAGCTGGCGGGAAAACTTTCTGGGCACATCCGGTTCATAGAAATCGTTCAAACACAAAAAATATTTTATCTGATTTAAAATATTTTAAGAGTTTGGGATTAGATGGAGTCGAAGCATATTATTCTGAATTTTCTCAGGCGCAGCATGAGATGCTTTTAAAATATGCGAAAGATTTAAATATGCTGGTATGCGGGGGCAGTGATTTTCATGGAGACAACCAGCCGACTATTTTAATAGGGAAAGGAAGGGGTAATCTTTCTATTCCTGAAAGTGTTTATGATGATTTAAGCAAACACATAAAATCCGCCATTTAACCCTACTTAAATTGAGAGTCTGAGATGAAAAATCAGAAAAATATTTTGATAAGTATTGTTACATCATTGATATTTTTTTATTGTTTAATGATAGAAGGCAGCGCCTTAAAATTAGGGAAAAGAGAAACAATAAGATCTCTTGGTCTTTCTTTTAGGACATTTGATGAATTTAAAAGCCGCCCAACAAGTTTTCCAAGGATTTTTACAAATAGCAAAACCAAAGAGAAGTATTATAAGGTTGTTGATATTTGGTGTTACAAACAATACATAGGGAGCTGGGGAAACAAGAATTCAACGCTTAATATTTATGAAATGTCTCTTTTTCCTCCTGACAATTCTTCCGGGTATGTTGCAGAGGTTGATGCATCAAAAAAATACAGAACTAAATCCAACAGTGCTTATTGGAATAAAAATGAAAAAAAGCAGTGGCTTGAATTATTTAGCGGCAAAAAAATGGAAAAGAAGGTTCGTTCAATTAAAGACAAATATGGCACAATAGTTGAGATTTATTCATTTAAAGAGAAAAACGGACTTTTGGGATTGTTTGTTGTTTCAAATAAAAGAAAAGTTAAAAATAATGTTGTTTTTATTTACACTGTAAACGACGTATCATCGAAAAAACAGGCGTTGAAACTGATATATTCTTCCATTAAAAGTATACGTTTTACCAGTATTGCCAGAAAAGCAAAATCTGTAGCAAAAAAGAAAAAAGCTGGTTCAAATCCAGACATTGAAATTAGTAAAGAAAAAGTTATTAGAAATATTAAAAACCTTAAAGATTGGTGGGGGATAGAATCAAAAGATTATTTTATTATTACAAATTATCCTAAAAGTTCAAAATCGTTCATTAAAGAGCTTGAAGCTGAATTAATTTCTTCACAAAAAGTTTATTCTCGTTTTTATAAAAGAACAACTCCTTTAAAAGATGTAAATGTAGTAAGGGTTTTTAAAGAACGCGATGATTATGCTACTTATGTGGGAAAAGAAAAAGAGTGGAGTATGGGGCTATGGATCTCATCTAAAAAAGAGCTTGTTATTTCTCCAATGTTGCATGGGAAAAAAGAAGATGTTGAATCAGCGCAGATTAAAATTTTACGACATGAAGCATTTCATCAGTATTTACATTTTGCTCTTGGCCAGGTACAAAGCAGTGCATGGTTTAATGAAGGTAACGCTGTGTTTTTTGAAGGAATAAGAAGAGTTGGCAGAAAATTAAAAATAGAACCTTCAAATTATTTACAACTGTTGAAAAATATGATAAAAAGAAAGCTGGATATTAATGCTCTTTTAAAAATGAATTATGAAGAGTTTTATTCAGATGCAAAGGGTAAAAAAAAGGTTTCTGAAAACTATGCACTTGCCTGGGGGATAATCTATTTTTTGTATAAAGAAGCACCTAAGATTAAGAAAAAGACCGGCCGTGATTATACAAAGATACTGAGAAATTACTATAATTGCTTGGTAAAAACGAAATCACCGGAAGACGCTACAAAGTTTGCTTGGGAAAAAGTAAATATGAAAAAATTTACTGCTGATTTTATTAAATATTATAAGAAATTATAGTAATTTCTCAGTAGAATAAACTTAAATTTTTTAATTAGATTTAATGTGCAGGAATTTGTTTTTTAACTTATTCATAGCCAACAATATTAAGCTACACAACAAAATAAAACGACAAAAACACTACAATGCAGACAATTAGAATTACATCAAATCCTGTTTTCAGAGTTTTGTGTAAAGTTTATCTTTGACATACTTTGACATAGCAGTTTGCACCTATAGCTCAGTTGGTAGAGCAGATGACTCTTAATCATCGGATCCTGGGTTCGAATCCCCGTGGGTGCACCAACCTTTTATTCGTATTGATAAAATTATTACAAATAATCGCGACGAATTGTTCCTTTCTCTGTGAATTATAGATAGTATCAGAATAATGATTTTGAAAAACTTATGAAATAAAATAGAAAGAGAGAAAAACATGAAAATCAGAATTAAAATTCTAACATTTATGATAGCTTTTTTAGGATATGCGGTCATTACACAGGGTATAAATATAACCAAAACTCTCAAGGAAGACAAAAAATTCATAACTTGGGCCCATGTAACAAATGATCGCGCTGAAATTTTTAAAAAACTCAAAGATAACCCCATGTCGGTTTTTACCTTGACTAATCCAATAAAAGATGGTTTTTGGCGCATTACGAATTATAGGCACAAGTACTTAATAGAATCGTTTGAAGATAGTTCAACTCATAATTTATATCTAGCATTCGCATGGGATGGGGATAAATGGAAAGGGATAAAAATCTGGGAGTTGAAATTCAATGCCAAGAGTAATTTTTATGCTTTAGATTGGGTGGTCACCTTTGACGGGCCGTGGTTTAGCGAGATTGTAGCTTTAGACGTCGCTAATAAGAATGCTTTTGGGGTTACTAGGCGCTTCAGGGCTGCGTGGTATGAAAGGGAGATATTGAAATTGGTGGCGCCCGGTGAATGGAAAGTGGTTGAGAAAAAAAGGGTTCCGCCTTTTCCAAAGCATGGCGATTGAAGAATATTAAAAGCCCATCATTGTCCTAGGCTCTGAACAGTTTATCCACAGGATATTATTTTGATACGAATTTGTAAAATAATCTTAAATCTGTTCCTGGAAAAGTGAACCCTGTATCATTTAGCATCGTCATTAATTTTTTAATAATCCTGTCTTTCTTATGGGTTGATAAGTAATGCAGTTCTACTGTAAGTTCAGAAATCCTGACCTGGAAGAACTAGCCGCAAATACACATTCATTGTAACAGGTTTATATATAACCCGTTATCTGCCATTAACAGAAAGAGCTCCATTTAAATTCGAGGAAATAAAAAAAGACACCTTATAGTTAAGTAGTAACCAAAAAACTTAAAAAAAGGATGTCTTTTATAATGGATGAACTATTACCTCTTATACCGGAAGGTGCCAGTCAAATATCAAATAATTTATCAGTAATTCAAATGTACAGGAATTTGCTTTTTAACTTGCTAATACACAATAATGTTATGTTACTCGTTAAAACAAAAAGACAAAAACACGAGTCCCCCAGTCATCCGACGGGGCCGGCCGTTGAATAACCGTGAAGATTTATCTTGACCAAGAATTTATTTCCTTTTTCCCTATGGAGCTCAGATAAAAATAGTAGCTATACTTGTCAAATTTTAAAAAAAAGCTATAATATAATTAAGAAGTTTTACAGAAAATCTAAGATTTAAGTTATTTTTGCTTTTATAGCTTACGTTTAATTGAAAGGGAAAAGGTTATGAATAATCTAAAAACAAAACTGCTGATAATTGCTACTATGATACTTTCAATTTCAAGTATTATTTATGCAGGGAGTGCTACAGTAACTTTGAACAACAGCTCTGGAAAAGATTTGTATTTTACTATTAAAAGTAATAGTACGGCTCCCGGCATGAAAGGAGCTTACCTCAACTTTTCTACTAATACATGGTCAGTGCCGCCGGTTCCTGGCGGAAATCCGGATTATACAAATTACAACATTAAGGTTTCTACAACAACTTCTTTTACCTATCCTGAATTTCCTACAAAAGTAAATAAAAAAGGTACAGGGGGGGCTAGAATGTTTATCTCACCTGATTCTCCTATATACAATTCGCCTCCTACCGCTGATACAACGATACTGTACGATAAGATAGAAATGGGAGGCAAAGAAGCAATATGGAATACAACCAATGTAGACTTTATTGGATTTCCAATGCAATTGACAAATACTACATCAGGAGTTGCGGTTGGCTATAATGACACTGTAACCAGGGAAAATTTATTTAATCTTTTATCGAATTTGAGTGACTATAGTCTTCCGGTTGAAGATAATGAAGGCAATCCCAAGAAAGTTTTACGATATAATTCTCCTCAACATGGAGTTGCCAGCAATACAAATACTCCATTTCAGGGCTCCCTAACTACAGCTATATCTAATACAGTAAGTACGTTTGAGAGTAATTATAAAAAAACTAAACCTGAAAATGGTAAAGATTATATTTATTACGGTAATTATTATTTCTGGAATTTTAAAGCTGTTGAAGGGGTTCCGGCCGAATTATCTGCATCCTGTAAATATTTGATTAGTGGTGCTCCATTTCAGGTAACCTTAACAAAAATTTCTACTGATACAGTTGTGGCGTGTAATATTCCATATACTCCAAATTCAACAGCCAAGCCTACAGAAACATCGGGTGCAGCTGTATTTGCCGCCCTAATTGCAGCAGCAATCAATAGGGGAGTCGGTGCCAGTCCTGATACTTGGGGTGTTTGGATAACTCCTATTGTAGGAGGTCTTAAAGGTATTCCAATTGATTATTATAAGCCTAACGACAACAATACCGGACAGTTTAATAAATATGCAAAAGCACTACATGATTATTCAAAAGATGGAAAATGCTATGCTTTGGCTTATGATGACTATTTTACTCAGGATTCAGCTATTACTGTAAAATCAGGAGATAGCGTGAATATTAAAGTACTACCTTTTACAGGGGGTGGTTCTCCTACAGCTTATAGCTATCCGACAGCTCCGGCTACAAACCCATTGCCAGATATAAATCCACCAGCTACATATAAATATACCCTTAATTTAGGGATTCCGCCGATTGACTATCCATTTACGAGTCATGGTTATCTATATGCTAATGGTAAAGAAATAACTGTTGCTGAAGCAAAAAAAGGAGCGAACGTTCCTACAAATGAAGAGAATGTTAGCATTAAATTTTCAGAGACAAATGTTTCATTTACTGTCAATGCAAAAACAGGGGTGATTAGCAATAAAATTCCAACGACAGGATTTCCATCAGGTATTACTACCGTGGCAATGCCGCCTAAGGCTATTGGGGCATATAATTTGGTGTTCTCAGCAGATTTTTAGGAAAAAGCGAAGTTTAGACTAACAAAACATTTGTGATTGATTTAGTGTCTAGAAATTTATTTTTAGGTAAGGAGTTTAAATAAAGGCTGCTTACATGCTTTTTCCACAGTATTTACAGAAAATGGCATCTTCATCATGCCCTTTTTTCTCACAATGCTGACAAGTTCTCATTGCTTTATTTTTCTGCAATTGAGTAGATATCGCGACAGACACAAACCCTGTAGGAACAACAATAAGGCTGTACCCAAGAATCATTATAATAGCTGCAATTCCCTGACCTAAAACTGTATTAGGAGAAATATCTCCGTAGCCGACCGTGGTAAGAGTTACAATGGCCCAGTAAATGCCTTTAGGTATGCTGGTGAAGCCTGAAAGTTGACCTTCTACTGTATACATTAGTGCTCCCAAAATTATTACAATTGTCAAAACAGTAAGAATAAAAATAAAAATTCTACGAGCACATGATTTAAATACAATAATGAAGTCATTGAGTTCTCTAATAAATGCCGCTAATTTTAATATTCTAAATACCCTTAGAATGCGCAGAAGTCTAATAACCAGTAAGGAATGAACGCCTGGTATAAAAACACTAATGTAAGTAGGTAGAATTGCCAGAAAGTCGATTACACCAAAATAACTTAATATATATTTTGATTTTTTTGTGGTAGAGTAAATACGGAGAATGTATTCAAGAGTAAAAATAATAGTAAAAAACCATTCAGAAAACCGTATAAGCATCCTGTATTTTAAATGTATAGCTGCGACACTGTCAAGTATAACGACAAAAACACTACAGACAATGCAGACAATAAGAATTACATCAAATGCTTTTCCAGCAGGTGTGTCAGTACCAAAAATTATTATTTTTATACGTTCTTTTATTGTCATAGTATACTTAAATCAAAAGCTTTAAATAGAAATTCTGCCATCTATTGCTGCGGCGATAGTGGCAGAATTCGCGAATGAAATATCTGCACCTGCCGGAATTCCTCTGGCAAGTGTAGTAATTTTGATGTTTTTATCTTTCAGTAGCTTGGCTATATAAATCGCAGTTGCCTGTCCTTCAACATCCTGACTTAATGCAAGGATTATTTCAGTTAGCTTCTCTGAATTTATTCTATTCATGAGCGGCTCTAAAGAAAGGGTTTCTGTTCCTTTATTTTTCAATGGGGATAATTTGCCGCCCAGTACATGGTATACGCCTCTAAAACCACTTTTTTCCATAGGTGGGATTTGAGTGAAATCTTCCAATATACAAATAATTGAAGAATCGCGTTTAGAATCTTTGCAAACATTGCATCGATCTGTTTCGCAAAGGTTACCGCATATCTTGCACTTTTTGATTTTTTCATAAAGAGTTGATATTTTTTCGCCCAAAAAATTAAGTTTACCTTCAGGCCATTTGAGCATGCAGAAAGCCATTCGTTCGGCTCCGCGTTGTCCAATACCTGGAAGCTCTTTCAGGATTGAAATTAATTCTTCAAGTTCTTTTGGATAATAAGAATTAGACATTTTTTCTCTGAAATATATTAGTTCTTGCGTTAAATAGTGTTATTTCCGCATTTGACATACACAGGTTTATGACAAGGCGATGGCGGAAGTATTGAAATCTAATCCCGCAGGAGCAGGATTAGATTTTTTTTAGCCAAATAGTCCAGGAATATTTAATCCGCCAGTAAGACGTGTCATTTTCTGCTTAGAAACTTGTTTAGCTTCATCTAGGGCATTGTTAACCGCGATCAATACCAGGTCTTCTAATTTTTCTGTCTCTCCTGAGTTTACAGCATCCGGTGCAATTCTAATGCGACTAATTTTCATATCAGCAGTAGCTGTAACTTCTACAGAAGTTCCGCATACACCTTTTACTTCAACACCGGCTAATTCTTCTTGAACTTTTCCAAGTTCTTTTTTCATTTCATAGGCTTTTTTCATCATGCCGCCCATGTCTCCAATTTTTCCAAACATTTTTTCATGTCCTTTCTGATTCAAAAATTTGTTAAATTAAATATTATTTTTCAAATAGGAATATGGGTTTAACTTTTCAGTTTACCCGCGAACGTCAACAATGTTTCCATCAAAAAGTTCCAAAGTTTTTTGTACGAAAGCATTATTTGAAATTTTTTCTCTTATCTCCTGTAAATCGACCTGCTTTGTTTCATGAACTGGAGTTATCAGCCCTTTAAACTGTAAAACCTTAAGTGTGAAATTTCTGATGCCTGTTATTCGGGCAATGCAGGTGTTTAAAAGGGACAAATCCTGTTTAATCCTATCCGCATGCAGGCTTTCGAACTCTTCATCGTAACAAACGGTTAATGTATTATTATCAATTGATTTAGGTTTAGCTTCCTGCATGTAGTATTTTAATTGCGGATGATTCAAGTGATCGGCATCCATCTCTTGTATGAGTTGATGCCAAAGTTCTTCCGGAGAATTAAATTTTACTATAGGAGGGGGCAGGGGGGGGGCAATTTCGATAGATTTTGCTTTCTCCTGCTTATGAATAATATTTTTTTCAAAAGTCTGATAATTGCTTGGTGGCTCAGCTATTTTTTCGTTTGATTTTTTTTGAAAGTATTGATCTTCAGGAGGTGGAGGAGGTATTTCTGTTTCCAATGATGCTTGAGTATTATTAACCGGTTCTATTTTTTTAGTAGCATCAGTTTTTATCTGCTCATTAATATTTTTGTCAGGGGCAGTTCCTTGATTTATAGAATGGCTTGCCGGTTCTATTTTTTTTTGACAAACAGGGATTGATGGAGGTGGAGCAATATTGACCTCTGTGTTTAGCTTATGCAGTTGATTTTTTTTTTTGAGTTCATTAATTTTTATGATCAAATCTTCTACACTGGATGAACGGGCAAATTTTATTGATTTAAGCAGGATGGTTTCAAGATAAATTTGTTTGTTTAGCGAATCATGAAGCACTTTGCCTGTAGGCGAAAGAGTTTCAAGTAATCTTTGAACTATTGTAATTGAACTAATTTGGGAAAGTTTTTGATATTTCACTATAATGTCATTTCCAACTTCAAGTATAGAATCCGGGTCAGAGACAAGGAGACATATTTCAATTCCTCTAAGATAATTTAATATATCATTAAAGAGTTGTTCAAGATTCAGACCGGCAGAAGCCTGTTTGTGTATACATAAAACAACTTCAGATTTGTTATCTGTAAGAATCGCGCGAATTAAGTTTTCCATATCTTCCGGAGCCGTTAAGCCGAAAGTTTTAAAAACCTGTTCTTCCGATATTTCTTTGTTGTCATCAGATATATGAAAGGCTATCATTTGATCAAGCAGTGACAGAGCATCACGCATTCCCCCGTTGGCAGTCTTTGAGATAGCGCGAATAGCATTTTTGCTGATCTTTACTTTTTCAGATTCAGCTATTTGATATAGACGTTCAACTATAAGATTTTCAGGGATTCTCTTTAAATCAAATCGTTGGCATCTGGATAGAACTGTTGGGAGTATTTTATGTGCCTCGGTTGTGGCAAAAAGAAATTTTATGTGCCCCGGTGGTTCTTCAAGAGTTTTAAGCAGTGCATTCCATGCTTGATTTGAGAGCATATGCACTTCGTCAATGATATATACTTTATATTTACATTTTACAGGTGAATATAAAACTTCCTCTCGTAAATTACGAATATCGTTAACACTGTTGTTGCTGGCGCCGTCAATTTCAATAATATCAATATTATTACCGTTTGCAATGCTTATACACGACTCACACTCACAACATGGGTTGGCTACAGGAGCCTTTTCACAGTTTAGGGTTTTTGCAAAAATTCTGGCAATACTGGTTTTCCCAATACCTCTCGGCCCGACAAAAAGATAAGCATGTGCTGTCTTTTGGCTTAATAAAGCATTTTGCAGTGTGCGTGTAATATGCTCCTGTCCTATTAAATCAGGAAACGTGTTAGGTCTCCATTTTCTGGCTAATACCTGATATTCCATATTCTGTTCCATTTTTTTCTCAGCGAGAATATTTCTAAAGTAAAAAAGGCTAATACTGTTAAATCATTTTACGCCATGAATCGGTTTCTTAGCTCCACTCCGAGGAGGGGAGTAAGGGGTGGGTAATTTTTAAATTACCGAAAACCATTTCGTCTTGGGTATACTATAGTCCTGTTTGCACAATTTTGAACTCATATATATTTAATATTTATCGAAAATAAATTCACTTTTTGTATAGTTCATTTATTCTACAGCAACAGTTATTTCAAGCTTTTTGATAGGTTCTTTATTTTTTTCCCAAACGCGTAAATAGGAAAGCTCAAGTGTTGTTTTTCCTTTATTAAAAGCTTCAAATTTTATTATTCTTTTTCCATCGGAGCCTATTCTATCTGAACTTGGCTTATATTCCGATTTTACAAATTTTATAATAGAGTCATCATAAGGTCCTATTTCCCAGGAGTAACCCGTTGTTGGGTTTGAATCCAGAATAACCTTGAATAAGTCTCCTGTGTTTACATATAAAGTTTTTCCTGTATCATGAATTGTAACAACAGGTTCTGTAGACGAAACTAAATGACAGGCAACAGGAAGTATTGCAACAAGGAGAGCACTAAAACAAAGGATCAATTTTTTTTTCATAAAACTCCTAACTATACCGAGGTATTTTTGTTTTTTATTATTTCCTCCTTCGCTCTACATGAGCTATGGTGGATAAATATCGAAAATTATTTTGCTTTGGGTATTATATAATTAATAATTCATACATGAATAATGTTAAACCTTTACCTAAAAAACGATTAAATCGCTTTCAGTTTTTCGATTATTTCATTTATAACCGTAAAAGGGCATGAAGCTCCTGCAAGAATTGCAATTGATGAAACATTTTTCAACACCTGCTTTGTAGAAGCTTGAATTTCATTAGACTCTTCTGGGATAAAATGTTTGATTTCTGAAGAGTCAATTGCTTCGGCGTCTTTTAGATAATATACTGGAGAATATTTTTGTGCCAGTTTATAAAGATGCAGAGTGTTACTGCTTTCATACCCCCCGACAATAAATATTAAATCAGGAATTTGTTTGCAAACCGCGTGGGCCGCTTTTTGGCGTAGATGTGTAGCACGGCAAACAGTATTACATGCTGATAGGATATGCCCTTTTTTTTCAATCGTGCTTCTAGCAATTTTTTCGACTTTAAGGGTTTCACTATAGAGCATCGTGGTTTGACTTGCCAGTGCGAACCTTTTCTGATTAAAATGCTGACTGTTATAGCATTGTATGCCTTTATCCGAAGAAATATTATTGATTGAATGTTTTAAGCTTTTTAACTCTTTGCTGCTCAGTAGCGTGGAAAAGTATTCAGCAGCTTTTAGATCTGGCAGGATAATTATACAACAGTCATTTTTAGCCCTGGATATACTGGCCTGAACCTCGGGGTGTCCTGGTTTACCATATAAAATTATTGTAGATTTGTTTTTAGCTTCTAAAGAAATAAAATCCCATACACTTTTAACATTTTTGCATGTTGTGTCAATAATATTCTTATATCTTCCACGGATTTTATTTTCCAGATCTAGGGGGATACCAAATGCAGGAATAACAACATAGCTATCCTCCTCTGCTATTTTAAAAATAGAATCAAGATTAAATTCGGGGACAATATTTACCCCTAAAGAGATGAAATATTGATTTACGGTAGGGTTATGGATAATTTCACCCAGAAGATAAATCTTTCTGCCATCATTTAATTTAATAATATTTTCCAGTTTTTTTAGTGCGCTTATTACTCCGCCGCAAAAACCGAAAACATCAGGCAGTATGATATTAAATCTTCCTGAATGAACTGTTTTGTTGTTGTTCTCAAAAAGAGTTATGTGCGTTTTTTCAAAAAGTTTGTTCACTCAGGATAAACCTTCCCAGTTACTTAATGGGATTTGTGTTTATATATATTTAGTGTATAGGAATTTGCTTTTTAACTTCTTCATAATCAACATAATCATGATTTCAAACAGAAGTAAAAAGGCAAAAACAAGATTTATCTTGACTTTTTGATGAATAATAGTTTTTATTGATAATAAACAACTTAAAAAGCAAATTTTTTTAAAGCAAAAATACCTCTAGAAATTTTTATTTTGAGGAAGCATCAATTAATTCTATAGGCTCGGTCTTGGGCAGTCCTTCGTCTGTCGAAATAATTTCTATACTGTCATTTTCTATTAACGCGGGTTGAGATATTTCTTCACCTTTCCGTTCATAGTTTACTTCACTTTTTAAATTGCCTAGCAATTCATCATAATCGCTAGAAAGGTTTGTCAAGTTCAGAAATTTTCCAATTGAAACGGATACTTTTTTCCAATTATCACCCGATATTCTCCAGACGATTTGATTGCTTGTAATTTTTTCAGTGTATTTATCCGGGACATAATTAGCATTGCCCAATATTATAATTTGGTCAGCTCCGATAAAGTTTACAAAGTTAGTTAATTCACTATATGGAACCTGTAGTGCTTTAGAGCTTTTATGAGGAGGCATAAAATAAATATTTTTATCGCCGACAGCAGGTATTAGCAATACCGGTTGACGATTATCGGCCTGAATTAATTCAGCCAGCAGTCTTGACTCAGAGTAGTTTCCTGTAACAATTAGTGTATGTATTTTCTTATTAGGGCTTTGAAAAGGTTTAATCCACCTAAAAGAATCACCCCAAAAACCCGCATTAGTATAATTTGCTGCGGTGAAAATGATTACACTTAATGAAAATGTCCACGCTAATTTGTTAATACACTTCACTTTTTCCCCCTGAATTTGCTGTTTAAAATTTGCTTAATATATAAAGATAAATTAGATTCGTTTATGTTATTAGAGTTTTAATTAATTTTACACATGAAAATTAAAATTCAATAACTATAATTCTTCTAAGCGCTTTTTTTCCTTTTTTTATCTTAAAATTAACTGACAAAGACAAAGTAAATAAAATAATGAAAAAAAAACAATTTTTTTTAGAAAAGAAAACATCTGCTCAAAATGCCGCTATTTTTATGAGTGGAAGTGGAACTAATGCGGAAAAAGTACTTGAGTATATTGCCAAGCAGGATAAAAAAGCCTGGATTCCTTCAGCAATAGTTACAGATGCACCGCAAAAGAGCAGAGCAGCTGAAATAGCACTAAAATATAATATTCCGATTATAGAACACGACATTAAACGATTTTACAGAGAAAAAGGAGAAAAAAGAGTCAGTTTATTAACTGAAACGGGACGCAAAATTCGTCAGGAATGGACACAAGAGCTTCGCAAAATGCTTTTCCCTTTTCAGATAGACTTTGGTGTCCTTGCAGGTTTTATACCTCTTACCAATATTACAGCAGATTTTCCCTGTCTGAATGTACATCCGGGAGATTTAACAATTGAGCGTGAGGGAAAGCGCTTACTTGTCGGTTTGCATACGTTACCAATTGAAACGGCTATTATTAATGAAATAAAAGAACTTCGTTCCAGTGTAATTATCGCACAGGCGTATACGGGGAAAGGCGGAGAAATGGATACCGGACCAATTTTAGGTATATCTACTCCCGTTCAAATAGATTTTATGGGGTATTCATTACATGAACTTAAAGCTGCGGCAGAGAAACGTCCATTGCAAAGACCTGTTGGAGGATATAAAGATATTCTTGAAAGTGTAGCAAAGCACAACCAGGAATGTGTAAAACAACAGGGAGACTGGATTGTTTTGCCCAGGGTTGTTAACGATTTTGCATTAAACAAATTTGCCGTTGATGAGAAAAATAAGCTTTATTATAGACAAAAAAGTGAATGGATTGCTATAAATACCATAGTTTACGGTAAAAATAGTATAAAAACTGTTTGAAAAAAAATATATATACTGATATTTTAGTTTTGTGCTTAAGATGCAAATAAGTTAAGTTCTAACAGAAGCTCTAACAGAAAGGTATTAAAAATGGCCGCAATCAAATTTTATAATGTGAAAAAACGCGAATCAGTACATGTTGACGAGGGTAATTGTTACAAGGTTGTTTACAAAAAAGAAACAAGCAAGGGTACACAAGAACGCTTTGCAGTTCGTGCTAAAGATGATGATGGAACAAACCTCACAAAATTTATAAATAAAGAAACATATACAAATCTTTCCTGTCCTGCTGGCTGATTTGTTATTGATATTTTTGATTCAGAACCCCGCATTTTTGCGGGGTTTTTTTATGTAAGACTTAAGCTACGAGTTTTTGATTTGATGAATCATTGATGCTTTATTTTTAGATTTCATCAGATATTCACCGATAAGCAGAGAATCAGCGCCATCGTTATAAAGCTGTGATGCAGCCTCTAAAGATGTTATTCCACTTTCACCTACAATAATCTTGTTGGATGGGATTAGCGGGATAAGTTTTGCTGTAGTTTTAATATTTACAGTAAAATCACGTAAATTTCTATTATTTATACCAATAATATCAGATCCGGCTTCAATTGCCTTTTCTAAATCATTTTCATCATGGATTTCGACAAGAGGTTCCATGCCTAGCTCTCTTCCCATCAAGATAAATTCAGATAATTGTGCGGCAGAAAGAATAGCGGAAATTAACAGAAAGGAATCAGCTCCTATGGCTCTGGCTTCAATAATTTGTTCAGGGACTATTATAAAATCTTTGCGTAAAACAGGGATAGCGGTATTCTTTTTAATTTCCTTAAGGTAGAAGTTGTCTCCTTTAAAATATTCTTTATCTGTTAACACACTTATTGCATCTGCTTTTCCTTTTTCATATTCTTTAGCGATAGCAACGGGGTTAAAGCTTCTGCTTATTATGCCGGCTGATGGAGAAGCTTTTTTAACTTCGGCAATGATTGTGCGTTTTTTTTTGGTTGGACAAATGGCTTTTTTAAAATCCAAAGGGGGGTTTTGAGCAGCAGCTTCCCGTTTAATTGCCTGAATATTTTTTACAAGCTGGAGAACTTCTGTTTTTTTTGTCTCAACAATTTTTTTTAAAATATCTGGGATGTTATTCATTTTCTTTTGGATAGACGATCTTTTAATATGTAAATATCAACTAATACTATAATAATTATCATTGAAGCTAGAAAAATTTTATTGTTTTCATCAATTGGACTTGACTCTAAAACCTGCACAGAAAGAAAATTAAGAATTCCTAATACTATATATCGGAAAAAACAATAAAGAACAACAGTAGCTAGAGCTACAAATAGAACTCTAGCTGTAAAGCTAACCAGCCATTTTCGCACTTTTTGTGCAGGCGACAATGTGTTTATGGAACCTATTCTGCATCTTTTGAACATTAAAAAAGTCCAGTAATTATTATAGGTGGTATAATATTAGTTAAGATATTGTTTCTTCTGAGTTCTTACAAATTCTTTAATTTTTTTAGTATATGAAGGTCGTAGTATTCCACTCTCTGTTATAATGCCGGTGATTAATTCATGGGGGGTAACATCAAACGCAGGGTTATAAACATTTACATCTGCCGGTGCAGTTAATTTGCCAAATCCACAACGTATTTCATCTGCATCTCTTTGTTCGATAGGAATTTTATCTCCAGTTGCCAAGCTGATATCAATCGTTGAATGAGGCGCGGCTACATAAAATGGAATTTTATGATATTTTGCTAGTACTGCTAGACCATAAGTGCCAATTTTATTGGCAGCATCTCCATTAGCGGCAATTCTGTCAGAGCCAACTATAATAATATCTATTTTTCCTTCACGCATTACCTGCGCAGCCATATTATCACAGATAGTTATTACATTAATATCTGCTTTTTTCAGTTCCCAGGCAGTGAGGCGTGAACCTTGTAGTAACGGTCTGGTTTCATCTGAATAAACAGTAATGCCCATTTCCCTTTCGGCAGCCAGATAGATTGGAGATAGCGCGGTTCCGTAATCTCCGGTGGCGAGTGCTCCGGCATTGCAGTGCGTTAGTATGCCATAACCGTCTTTTATCAGTTCTATACCGTTTTCTCCGATTGAACGGCACATATGAATGTCTTCATTTAAAATATTAATACCTTCCTGAATGAGAAGTTCCTTTAACAGATATATATCATTTTCTTCGGTTGAAGCAATTTTTTTAAGACAGCGGTTAAGGGCCCAGGAAAGATTTACAGCAGTAGGTCTTGACTTTTCTAAATATTCAGCAATTTTTTTAATATCATCAACAAAATCCTGTTTTGTCTGTGCAGAGCTATGCTGAGAAGCGGCAGCCAATCCCAAAGCAGAAGCACATCCTATTGCGGGCGCACCTCTAACGACAAGTCTTTTTATATAATCAAAAATCTCTTCTGCATTATCAGTTTCAAGATAAACCAGCTCTTCTGGAAGGCGAGTTTGGTCAATTAACCTCAATTTACCGGGCATTAATTTTCCCGGAAAATCAGATTTCCATCTTACTGTATCTATCATCATAATCTCCTTATATAAATTTCTCATGGATTCAGGATTAGCTAAACTACTCCAAAAGAAGTTTTAATTCAATGTAAAACGATGAATAATTTCAGTAGAATCTCAGCAAAAGAGGAGGCAGCAAAAAAGCCATTGAAATGGAAGTATAACCATTTCATTGGCTTTGCATGAAACAAATAAAGTAGATTAAGGTAAACCCTCCCAGTCATCCGACAGCTTGTCCCGTTGGATGATTGGGAGGAAAGGGTGTTGAATAACCGGGAAAAATTATCTTGTTAAAACTAAACTTTGATACTACTATTATAGTTATATTTCATATAACTTCTAATGTTAATAGTATTGCTTGAGTGTATAGGGATTTGTTTTTTAACCTATTCATATCCAACAATACTAAGTAATGTAATAAAATAAAAAGATGAAAAAATGAAAATATCAATATTGTCTATCGGGAATGAGCTACTAAAGGGGACGGTTGTAAATTCAAACACAGCTCTTATCGGAAAAGAGCTTTTTAAACTAGGGGTAACTCCATATTTCCAAGCGACTGTAAATGATTCAAAAGAAGAGATCAACAATATTCTTAATTATATTGTTCCTTTCAGTGATGTAATAATAATTACCGGCGGGCTTGGTCCGACTGCAGATGACCTGACAATAAAAACTGTTGCTGATTATTTTGACTGGAAACTATATAAAAATCAGGACGTTATAGATAATATTAGTGAGCGGATTAAAAATAGAAATATAGATAATAATAAAAAAGTTAAAATTTCAGAACAAAATTTAAAGCAGGCATTTGTTCCCGAAAATTCTGAAGTGTTAATGAATGCCAATGGTACAGCACCCGGTGTCTTTATCCGAAAAAACAAGAAAAAGATTTTTTTACTACCGGGCCCGCCGTCAGAAATGAAACCAATGCTGATTAAGAATGTTGTTCCAGAAATCAGTAGTTTAATAGATAGAAAACTTTGTTTTGAAGTTGTAACAACAGTAGGGGTGCCTGAATCTGATTTGCAGGGAATTGTTGACAAAGTTATTGGAACTGTTCCCGGTATTGATATTGCATACAGAGCAAACCCAGGAACGTGTGAACTGACAATATACGGGTATAATCAAAAGCTTGTTAATGAGCAGGTAACAAAAATAAGAAGCCATCTTGGCTGTTCTGTATTATCAGAAGGATTTACGGATATTGTAGAAGAAATAGTTTTTTACCTAAACAAAAATAACCTTACTTTTGCAACTGCTGAATCGTGTACAGGCGGCATGATTGCTGCAAAAATTACTGATTTGTCCGGTGTTTCATCATTGTTCAAAGGGAGCTGTGTTACTTATAGTAATGAATTAAAACAGAAACTCTTAGGAGTGAAAAAGGAAACGATAGATAAATTTGGAGCTGTCAGCCACGAGTGTGCCTGTGAAATGGTTAACGGGTTATGCAAGCAGTTAAATGTTGAAGCAGGAATTGCAGTAACAGGCATTGCCGGACCGGATGGCGGAACAAAAGAAAAGCCGGTAGGACTGATTTATATCGCAGTAAAATGTCAGGATAAGTTAAAAGTTAAAAAATATATTTTTAACGGCAGCAGAAATGGCGTAAGAAATCGTACAGTAGTTTATGCACTTGATATGCTAAGACAATTACTGCTAAAATAATTTAGTCTAGCGTAAATTGTTTTCAGTAACAATTAGGCTGTATTTAATCAGTGAGGGTTTATTCACCAACACTCTGGGGCGCTTCAGTATAAGCAGAGTTTATTTTGAAATAGATAGATTTTCTTTTAAGTAAAGTAAGAAATCTCTGTTATCGGCTGATAGGTAATCCATTTCACCACCCATTCTGTTGAATGTTTTACAGTACCGCAGATAGTATGCAGGGTTATCTATTGGGGGTTCACCGTCTCTGTTCCAGTTCCAGGTGCTTTCTGCAAGGTCTACAATAAGCATATAATGGTTATCGATATGTTTGCCGTGCTGAATAGCGATATTTTGGGACATTGAGAGAGATTTTTCAAATATCATAGGTGACATTACTGCTGAACCTACAGATAGATATACCCCGCCTTCTAAATTGCTTACCTGATTTGCAAAAGTTAAAAAGTCACTCTGGGCAGCACGTCCTATCGCTGCGCCATGGTTCATTGGA
>CAZVCD010000010.1:0-29612 GCA_964625675.1 uncultured Victivallales bacterium
GAAAGTTGAAACAGCTAAGAAAGTTGAAACAGCTAAGAAAGTTGAAACAGCTAAGAAAGTTGAAACAGCTAAGGAAGTTAGCAACAAGGACGCTAATGCCTAAGGAGAATTTAACGTGATTAAAAAACTTTTAAGCCTATTCACTGGAAAATCTGATTGTTCTTCAACTAATCTTGGAAAAAACATGGGTGACATTGTTGCTTTTGTTGATTACGTGGTCAGAGCTCTTGTTAATGAACCCGGCTCAGTTAAAATTGAAGTAAAAGAATCTGAAAAACAGGTGAAGATTATAAATATCAACTGTAAAAAAGCTGATATTGGTAAAATAATTGGTAAGAACGGTAAAACGATTATGGCTATCAGATCGCTTGTTACCGGTGCCGCAAGCCGCAATGATCAGCAGGTAGCAGTTGAGGTTGTAGATAACGTTGCAGATTGATATTATAACTCTTTTCCCGGATATGTTTTTCGGGCCTTTTGCTGAAAGCATAATAGGTAGGGCTATATCAAAAGGTATAGTAAAAATAGATAGTGTTAATTTGAGAAACTATACGGAAGATAAACATCGCACTGTGGACGATACACCTTATGGTGGCGGCCCTGGGATGTTGATGAAAGCTGAACCGTTATTTAAGGCTGTTGAAGATTGCAAGAGCAATGATTCATGTGTAATATTGACAACTCCACAGGGAGAACCGTTTAAGCAGAAAATAGCTGAAGAATTGTCTCTAAAAAAACACTTGGTTTTTGTTTGTGGACATTATGAAGGAGTTGACGAAAGAGTAAGAACAAATTTAGTCGATCGTGAAATATCAATCGGTGATTATGTTTTAACCAATGGAAACCTGTCGGCAATGGTAATTATAGACAGTCTGGTCAGATTATTGCCAGGAGTGCTTGGTGACGACAAATCTGCAGAAGAGGAATCTTTTGCCACTGGTTTACTTGAGTATCCGCAGTATACAAAACCAGCTGATTTTAAAGGACTTAAGGTTCCTGAAGTTTTGTTATCAGGGAATCATAAATTGATAAAAAATTGGCAAAAAGAGCAGGCATTAATTAGGACAAAAGAACGCAGGCCTGATTTGCTAAAAAATAACAACGAACACAAATTTAAAAAGTAAATATACTATATTTTAATATTATAATTACCGGAGGAACGTAAAAATGAATTTGATGGATAAAATCAATAAAGAACAATGTCGTTCTGATATAGCTGAGTTCTGTATTGGCGATACAGTAAAAGTTTTTTCTAAAATTATTGAAGGAAAAACCGAAAGAGTTCAAGCTTTTACAGGTACTGTTATTGCTATAAATGGATCAGACGTACAGAAAACATTTACAGTTCGCAGAGTGGCTTTTGGACAGGGAATGGAAAGAGTATACCCCCTAAACTCTCCTAGACTGGTAAAAATTGAAGTTCAGAGAGCTGGAAAAGTCAGAAGAGCAAAACTTTACTACCTGAGAGACAGAATTGGTAAATCAGCCAGAGTTAAAGAAAAAAGAACTAGATAAATAGAATTTCCGATCTATGGAATATATTCAAAGCTGTCATCCTATGTTCTCATATGAGAGAGAAATATGGGATGACGGTGTTTCTTTTATAGCTGGAATTGATGAAGCAGGGCGTGGACCTCTTGCAGGGCCTGTGGTAGCAGCAGCAGTGATTATACCTAAAGGGATAGAATTTCCTTTGGTCAATGATTCAAAAAAATTGACAGATAAACAGCGAAGAGCTCTCCGTACAGAAATTATGTCTATAGATAAAGTGCTTTTTTCTATTGTTGAAGTTTCGGTTGGCGAAATTGAAAAAAACAATATATTGAGAGCAACACATTCAGCGATGATGAAAACTGTCCAGAAATTGAGCTGTGCTGATTTTGCATTGATTGACGGTTTACCAGTACCCCACTTCCCTATTCCCTCCAAAGCGATAGTAAAAGGTGATTCTAAATCAGCAAGCATTGCGGCGGCAAGCATTCTTGCCAAAGTATACAGGGACGAATTAATGGAAAAATATGCAGAAAAGTATCCTCAATATAGCTTTGAAAAAAATAAAGGCTATGGTACAGCAGCACATATGGAGGCTTTAAAAGAACACGGTCCCTGCCCTATACATAGAAAAACATTTTCCCCTGTAAGAGATATTCTAGAGAAATCAAAAAAAATACAACCTGAATTTGATTTGGTATAGATTTCAGGCTTTAGGAATCAGTATTTAGTATAAAAATTAAGATATAAAATAAAGAGAGTTAAAGAAAATAGTGGAGTATAAAATGCCCAAATATTCAATCGATATAATAAGACATAGCGCGGCACATTTAATGGCGGCTGCGGTGCAGGAATTGTTTCCTAATGCTAAATTTGATATTGGCCCTTCTACCGCAGACGGCTTTTATTATGATTTTGATTTAGAACAGCGTTTGATACCAGAAGACCTGAAAAAAATTGAAAACGCAATGAAGAAACTTATTAATAAAAAACTTCCTTTCGAATATTTTGAATTATCCCGTAGTGAAGCTGAAAAGTTATTAAAAGATCAAAACCAGACTTATAAGCTCGAACGACTTATTGATATACCTGAAGGCGATAAAATAACTTTTTATAAATGCGGTGAATTTGTAGATTTATGTCGTGGACCTCATGTTGAACATACAGGACAAATAGGTGTGGTAAAACTACTTTCAATTGCCGGTTCATATTTTCGCGGAAAAGAAAGCAACCCCATGCTTCAGAGAATATATGGAACCGCCTTCAATGAAAAAAAAGAGCTTCATTCCTATATGCAGCAGATAGAAGAAGCAAAGAAACGCGATCATAGAAAGTTGGGGAAAGAACTGGACTTTTTTAGTATTTCGGAACAAGTTGGCGGCGGGTTAGCTCTCTGGCATCCTAAAGGTGCTATGATTAGAAATATTATTGAAACTTTCTGGAGAGAAGAACACTATAAAAATGATTATGACCTTTTGTTCACTCCGCATATTGGCCGTTCCGGCCTGTGGGAAACCAGCGGACATTTAAATTTTTATAAAGATGCTATGTATGCGCCAATGGAAATTGACGGCAATGATTACTATGTAAAACCTATGAACTGTCCTTTTCATATAGAAGTTTATCAATCAAGACTGCGTTCCTATAGAGAATTACCTTTACGCTGGGCTGAACTTGGCACTGTTTACAGATATGAAAAGAGCGGGGTCCTGCACGGCTTGCTGAGGGTCAGAGGATTTACACAAGATGATGCCCATATAATCTGTACTCCGGAACAAATTGAATCTGAAATATCAGAAGTTCTTCGCTTTAGTCTTGCTATTTGGAAATCGTTTGGTTTTACAGATATTAAGGCTTACTTAGCAACAAGACCGGAGAAATCGGTTGGTGAACCCGAACGCTGGGAACAAGCTCTTCAATCTTTGGAAAAAGCTGTAAAAGAACACGACCTGGAATGTGAAGTGGATGTTGGCGGCGGAGCATTTTACGGCCCTAAAATTGATTTAAAAATTAAAGATGCTCTTGGTAGAGAATGGCAAATGACCACAATTCAGTTTGATTTTAATCTTCCTGAACGTTTTGGTATGTCCTATATTGGAGAAGATGGACGAAAGCATCAGCCATATATGGTGCATAGAGCATTGCTGGGATCACTAGAACGTTTTTTTGGAATCTTAATAGAACATTATTCTGGAGCATTTCCTTTATGGCTTGCACCAGAACAAGCAAGAATTCTGCCAATAGCAGAACGTCATCAAGAATATGCATTAGAAGCTCAAAAAACATTGAAACGCTTGGGGCTGCGTATTCACACAGATTGTCGTTCTGAAACGATTGGTTCCAAAATAAAAGACGCAAGAAATACACGAATTCCTTATATTTTAGTAGCCGGTGACCGAGAAGTTGAGTCAGGTGGATTTTCTGTAAGATCTAGACGTGAAGGGCAAATAGGAGAATTGTCGCTGGAATTATTGACAGAAAAACTGTTAAATGATATAGATAAAAAACTTTAAAACATAATAAGATTTATATGTTGAGCTAAAAAATAGTCAGTTTGAGCATAATAACATTTGAATTTATTAAAAAACATTGTACTTTTATACTCTTTTTGATGTTATATTCATATTCCGCATTAAAAGAAAAAATAAACAAGTTTAACTTGAAATTTTATAAGGAGATAAGAAAATAGCTAAATTATTGAAAAAAGGAGGTTCGCTTCCTTCAGGGAATGAGATCCTTCTGATTGATGAAAATGGTGAGCAGCTTGGAAAAATCTCTGTAGATAGAGCTTTCGAGCTTGCAAAAGAAGCTGGATTGGATGTTGTAATAGTTGCGGAAAAAGCAGATCCGCCTGTTTGCCGGATTCTTGATTATGGAAGATTACGCTATGATCAGAAACGCAAGCTGAAAAATCAAAAGAAAAAACAGCATGCCCAAAAAATGAAAGAAATTAAATTCCACGTTAACGTGGATACTCATGATTATGATTATAAAATTAATCATGCAAAAGAATTTCTTAGTAAAGGATATAAAGTGAAGCTTAGCCTTGTATTCAGAGGCAGAGAAGCAGCACATAAACCAATTGGATTTGAAATAATTGAAAGAGCAGTCTTATGCCTTCAAGAGCTTGGACTGGCTGAAAATAAACCTGCTTTTTCGGGTAGGACAATTTCAGTCTCGCTTAATCCATGTAAATAGACGTTGTCTGAAAAGGCTTTCAGATAAAAGTTATTGGTGATTAGTTATCAGCGATGACTTAACATACTGAAATTGGCTGGCATCGGCCTATTCAGTAATAAATTAACTTAAATATATATATAAGGAGATTAACGATGCCTAAGATGAAAACAAGAAAATGTGCGGCAAAGCGCCTGAAGCAAACAGGTACAGGTAAATACCGCCATTACAAAGCAGGTTCGCGTCATATTTTGACAAAGAAAAGTTCGAAACGTAAACGTCGCCTTCGTCAAGATGGTGCAATAAAGTCAACTGAGCTCGGAAGAATCAGGGCAGCTTTACCTTACGGTTTATAAGAAAAAGTATTTGTTAAAAAAATAATATGGAGTTTTAAAATATTATGGCTAAGACCAGTTTTGCAGTGGCATCACGTAAACGTCGCAAACGTGCATTGAAAAGAGCAAAAGGCTTTTACGGTGCAAGAAGTAAAAATATAAGAACAGTTTATGATGCAATAGATAAAGCAGACGCACATGCTTACGTTGGCCGTAAACAGAAGAAGCGTCAGTATAGACGTCTTTGGACTGTTCGTATTAACGCGGCATGCAGAATGCTTGACATGAACTACAGCACATTTATGCATGGATTAAAATTACTAGATATAGAAATGAATAGAAAAATGTTGTCAGAAATGGCAATACATGATGAAACAGCTTTTACTATGCTTGTTGGTAAAGCAAAGGAAGCGTTGAAAAAGTAAATTTATCCAAGATAAAACAATAAAACACAAGTCCAGTTGAATAACTGGGAAGTTTAACTTGATCAATTAAGGCCTTTAGCAAAACAATGGACATTAGGTTCGGTTTAGTTAAAGGCCTTTTAAATTAACCCCTAAGCGAAAATCTCTATTTTGCTGTTAGGGCATGAAATATTTTTCATGCAAATTTCATTTATCAAAAAGTAAAAAGACAAAAACAAGGTTTACCTTGAAATTATGAGTACTTCAATTAACGAAAAGCTAAAACTAATTTTAACTGAAGCTGAGGAACTGTTGCTTGCAGCAAAAACACCCGCAGATGTAGAAGAGGTTAGAATCAGAATTAACGGTCGTAAAGGAAGTATTACTGCTGCAGGTAAAGAACTTGGAACGCTTCCAAAGGAAGAACGACCCGAAGCCGGCAAAGCACTAAATATAACCAAAAATAAAATTTCGAGGTTGTTTGCAGAAGCAGGTGAAAGAATTAATAGTACCAGCTCGGTAAAAGTTGAGTCTGGTCTCGATGTAACGCTCCCTGGCCGTAAATGGGCATTTGGCAAAAAACATCCAATTACTCAGACCATTGATGACTGTATTGATATTTTTAGAAGAATTGGTTTTATCGTTGCAGATGGACCAAATATCGAAACAGTATATCATTGTTTCGATGCTTTAAATTCTCCTAAAGATCACCCATCAAGAGGACTAAGTGACACTTTTTATTTTCCTGATGGCAGGCTCTTGAGGACACAAACTTCGACTGTACAAATACGTGTGATGGAAAAGCAAGAACCACCGATTAGGATTATAGCTCCCGGCCCCTGTTTCAGACCGGATAATCCTGATGCATCACATAGTGCTAACTTTCATCAGCTGGAAGGTCTTTATATAGATAGAAATGTGTCATTGGCTGATTTAAAAAGCACACTCCTATATTTTGCAAGAGAACTTCTCGGCGACAAAGCTCAAATTCGTTTTCGCCCTCATTTTTTCCCATTTACCGAACCAAGTATTGAATATGATTTTTCCTGTACAGCATGTAACAGCAAAGGCTGTAGAGTATGCAAAAATTCAGGATGGTTGGAAATCTCCGGTGCAGGAATGGTAGATCCAAGCGTATTGAAGAATGTAGGTTATGATCCGACGCAATGGAGCGGGTTTGCCTGGGGAATGGGTGTTGAACGTATTGCTATGATACGCCACGGTATTAACGATATTAGATACTTTTATGATAATGATATAAAATTTCTAAATCAGTTTTAGGTTTTAAGTTTTAAGTTAATAATGGCAAACATATGAGTTATCAATCATTTGAAAATTTGGAAGTTTGGAAAAAAGCTTGTCAAATAACTGTAGAACTATACCTAGAACTAAAAAATTGTAAAGATTTTTCATTCAGAGATCAAATGAATCGTGCAGGTGTATCAATTGCATCAAATATTTCAGAAGGAGCAGAAAGAGGTTCTAACAAAGATTTTATTAGATTTTTACATATAGCAAAAGCGTCAGCAGCTGAACTTCGGACACAGCTTTATATAGCTGATCGAGTCGGTTTAGTTCCTTCTGAAAAAAGAATTAAATTTTGTGATGAATTAGTGACTGTATCAAAAATGTTACATTCTCTAATAAAATCCCTAAAACTTAAAACCTAACACATAACACAATAAAAAACAGATGTTTTTAATATGAAAATTACATACAATTGGTTGAAAAGATATGTTGATATTCCTTATACTCCGGAGGAACTTGTAGATAAACTCACAATGGCTGGAATTGAAGTCGAGGAAGTATCCACAACTAATATTATTCCTTCAGGCGTTATAGTAGCAGAAATTCTAGAAAGAACCCCTCATCCAGATGCGGATAAGTTATCTGTTTGTCGTGTATCTATCGGCAAAGAAGAGCTTCAGATTGTTTGTGCCGCTCCAAATTGTGATGCTGGCCTAAAAACTTCACTAGCAACTGTAGGAACTGTTTTTATCAATAAAAATACTGGCGAGAAATTTAAAATAAAAAAATCCAAACTTCGCGGTGTAATGTCTTTCGGAATGCTCTGTAGTTCTGTTGAACTTGGAATTAATGAAGATCACAGTGGAATTATGGAATTCCCAGAAGACACTCAGGTTGGAATACCTGTTTCCAATGTTATAGAAGCAGATACAGTATATGATTTAGAGATAACATCAAACCGGCCTGACTGGCTTTCAATGTTAGGTATATCAAGAGCAATTCAGGCACTATCAGGAAATGCTATAAGAAATTTTGGAATTATTGTTCCTAAAGAGAAGGAAGATAAGGATTATTCAGACTTAATTGAAGTTAAAGATTCTGAACTTTGTCCAAAATATACTGGAAGAGTTATCCGAGGAGTTAAGGTAGGAGAAAGTCCTGACTGGATTAAAAATTTATTAATATCCATTGGATTACGTCCTATAAATAACATTGTTGATATTTCTAATTTTGTATTATTTGAAACAGGCCAGCCCCTTCATTTCTTTGATTTAGATGAACTGACCGAGAACCGTATTATTGTCCGCAGAGCAAAACAAAATGAGAAAATTACTGCTCTAGACGGGATAGAATATAAATTATCTAAAGAAAATTTGGTTATTGCTGACGCAATTAAACCTATCTGTATTGCCGGTGTTATGGGAGGCGAACATAGTGGAGTAACAGAAAAGACCCAAAATATACTTATAGAAAGTGCGTATTTTAATCCGGCTAATATTCGTACGACATCTAGGGATTTAAATTTATCTTCAGACTCTTCTCATAGATTCGAACGTGGCATTGATGCAGAGATGGTCTGCCCAGCTAGTGATAGAGCCGCTACCCTGATACTTAAATTTGCTGGAGGAACACTTTGTTCAAAAATAATAGATGTAAACGATAATAGCAAAATACCTAAACCCAAAACGGTATTATGCTGTTTTAATAATATTAGAAAACTTTTGGGGCTTGATATTTCTAACGAAGAAATTATTGATATTTTTAAGAGATTAAGTTTAAGCGTCAACAATATAACTGAAGAAAAATGTGATGTTACCGCTACTTCATTCAGACTTGATATTGAGCGCGAAGCCGATCTAGCTGAAGAAGTAGTCAGAATTTACGGGCTTTCAAAAGTACCTGTAGTTGAAATTAAAGCTCTACCGGGTGGTTCAATAAAAAAAGATGCTTATGTCGAATTATCTACTGCGCGTGATGAACTAATTTCACTAGGACTTACAGAATGTATTAATTATACATTAATTGACAAAAAAACTATTCTGAAAAATTCGCTCTTTAAAGAAAAAGATTTGCTGGAAGTTATAAATCCTATAAGCAGCGACAGTTCTACAATGCGCCCTTCTCTGCTTTTCGGTATATTAAAAAATCTAGAAAGAAATATTTCACATAACATCCATGACCTAAAACTATTTGAAATGGGCACTGTATATTCTGCCAATACAAAAAATCATTCTGAAGAAAGAAAAAACTGCTGTATTGCAATAACAGGTAGAAAACAGCCGGAACGTTACTCAGAGGAAAAAACAGTAGAATACGATTTTTATGATATCAAAGGATTTATTGAATCTTGGTTATCTATGAGAAAAATTGAAAACTATTCTGTAAAGAGAACTGAAAATCCAATTTTCAAATCCGGTTTTAGCGCTAATTTTATAGTAAATAAGAAAGTAATAGTTTCTTTTGGTGAAATCTCTTCAGACTTCACAAAAGAAATTCGTTTGAAGCATCCTATATATATTGCTATAGTTGAATTGGATGAAGTTTTGAATATTTCAAGACCTGTTGTTTCATATCAGGCTATTTCTCAATTTCCATCTGTTACACGTGATGTTGCTGTTGTTGTTGATGAAACTCTTGAAAACAGTTTAATTGTTGATTGTATAAAGCAAGCTAAATGTAAATTTCTTGAAAAAATAGAAATTCTTGATATTTATCGTGACATTTCTATCGGGAAAAATAAGAAAAGTATTGCATATACACTTACTTTTAGAAATCCTGCAAAAACTTTGACAGATAAAGAAGTAAATAAAGCCCATGAAATGATAAGGGCTAAACTGCTAAAAGAACTTCCGCTGACATTAAGGTAGAAAATTGTATTCTAGGTTAGTTTTATCACTGTAGATATTGTCTTACCAGACAGGCAAACACTCCAATCAGTATTGAAACTCTGGAAGGCCGTTATCTATTTTGGGCCGTAGTGGGGTGCCATCAGGTTTAACCAGCAACACTTTAGTAAATATAAGCAGGTTAGTTTTATCGGCATCTTCAATTTCAGAACGGAAAAATCTGCCGAAAAGTGGTAAATCGCCAAGGATTGGAATTCTATCATCTGTGTTATCTGTACTATCTTTTGTTACCCCGCCTAATACTACAGTTTCTCCATCATATACTTTGAGATTTGCCTTGATTGACTGAAGCTTGAATTTAGGCATTTTGAGCTGGGCTTCTCTAGTTACATTCGTAGACAATACTATGTCATAGGTATAGTCGGTCCAACCTATAAATTTTTGTATTTGCGGCTCAAGTTCCAGATCAATAGAATAGCGGTCGGTCCCAACGAACGGAGTAACAAAAAAGATAATTCCAACCTCAGTAGGTTGATCAAATGTAGGAGCAGGTGGAATGTAATAACTGGTTCCTGTAGACCCTGTTTGTGTGGTAATAGTAGGTTCCTGCCACTCGATTGGATAATAATTTTTTGTAGTCATTTTTATTGTTGCTTTTTGACCACTTAAAGTAGTTACTTTCGGTGCGGACAGAACGTTAATTTTCTCATTTTGATCCAATGCATGCACAACTGCGTCAAACGTAAATCCACCTTTGCTGTAGTTAGCACCAAAAACTCTATCATATTTCGGATCATCTGCTGCTTTAACGCCATCAACAAGGGCAAAATTGTTTATTTGATCGTTGTTTTCCCAATTTCCAGCCTTGCTGGTTCTCCATTCAAATCCAAGTTCTTCAAAATTTTTCTGTTCAATTTCAACAAATTTAGCGGAAATAGATACCTGCGGAGCATTAGTATTTAACTCTGTAAGTATTTTTGATATTTTTGATATTTCAGCAGGTGTATTTCTGACAATCAGACGACTGATTTTTGAATCGTAAACAGCTGATGCCCCTTCAGGGAACTTTATCCCGTGTTCAGTAAAGAAAGTTTGTAACTGGACTGTATAAATTGTAGAGTCACTCTCATCTGGTTTTTCACTAATATACTGTCCTTTGTCGATAGGAAAAACAACTGTATCCATAGTAGGTAAAATGTCAGAAGATGAGATTTCCACCGCATAGTTACCTATATTGTAACTTAAGCCTGCAGCGGCGCATACATATTCAATAGCTTTGCCGAGCGGGACATTATCGAGTACTATTGTAATAAAGTATTGATCTGCAAATTCCTCTTCTGCTGTTGGTTCTTCAGAATCAGTACTCTCAACGTCATCTTCCCAATTTTCATCATTCTCAGTACCTTCTGATTCAGCTGCTTCTTCACTTTCCTGTTTTTCATTAATTCTTATGAAAATATTTATTCCTTTACCTTCAGGGTCAAGTTTTTTACTTTCACGTTTTAAAAACATCAAAGCAGTTTTTATTGGTACGTCTTCAAATGCAATATGTTTAATTATAATATCATCAAGTTTTTTCTGTATAAGATCAACATTCTGTTTTTTGGGTATTGGTACAGTTGCAGCAATATCAATTCTATTTCCACTTAAGGTTTTAGCAATTACTGGTGAGAGTGTTTTCCATTCGGCTTCCGCGGCCCTTTTATTTGAAGTAACATCTTCTCCATTCTGGCCTGCATAGTAAATTTTATCATTTGTCATTTTCAAGTAGTAAATGGCGTTTGAATTATACGGATCTAATACTAGAACTTCTTCAAATTTATTTTTTGCTTTTGAATAATCTTTAATATTATAAAGTTTTTTTCCCTGCTCATAAAGGACATCTATATTGTATTGAGTTTTTTTATAGCCAGGGTTAAATGAAGATTCAGATGTAATATCCTTGTACTTGTTATATTTGATTTTCTTCTTTAATTTTTCTATCTGCCTATCCGATTGAGATTTTAGTTTCGGATTCATCTCCGTAGCCTGACGACAGAGAGAAATAGCTTCTTCCAATTTTCCAGAATCAGCGCTGGTGTCAGCCTGCTTTAATATATCACTTGCCCAATATGAATAAACCATACCAAGCAGATCTTTAATTTTTGTAATCTTTGTTTCTGTTAGTTTATTGGGTGGTGATATTTTTGATAAAACAGTAATAGCGCTAAGGCACTGGTCCCGAGCGGCCTCATATCTTTTGTCTAAAAAGTTCTGATTGGCCTTTTTGACCAGCAAATTAGCGTTAAGCTGCTGTTCCTGTCTTTCTATTTGTTCTCTCTGCAATAATTGCTCCGCAGCATCAGCGTCAGCATTGTCCTCTGCCACATGAAGATTTTCTAGTGCAGAAACATTTAACGACAATAACATAAAAAAAATTAGCAATAACAGTGTGATAGCTAAATTTTCAGTTTTTTTTATAATTTTGATCATAATTTTTGTTATAATTTCAACTTTATACCGAAGGTATTTCTTATTTTGTGTTGTTTCTCGATTTTTTACTCTCAATTCTTTTTATACTTTCCCGAAAACTATTTCGCTTTGGATATAAATACTGCCATCTTTATGATATCGCACAGTTACAAATAATGCTAATATTGCCCAAAATCAAAAAGGCTGTTATCAGGAGTATCTCTAAACGGGGTTCCATCCGGTTTAACTAAACGTGCTGTCACAAAAATCAGAAGATTTTTTTTAACACTTGACTTGAATTCAGACCTAAAGAATCGTCCTACTAAAGGAAATTCGCCAAGGATCGGAATAATATCATCATAAGATGTAGTATCATCTTTAATCATCCCTCCCAATACAGTGGTTGTGCCATCATACACCATAACTTTTGTCGTTACATCTCTTATAGACATTTCTGCCATTTTTACAGGTTGAGTATATTGTGTAGTCACAGTAGTTGGAGTTATCGCCCCTGCCCATGTTTCAATCTTGTACTGATAATTAGTCCAGCCTATGAAATCAGATCTCTGAGGTTTGAGCTCAAGCAAAATAGTATAATTATTAGGGCTTACTGTCGGCGTTACCTCCAGCCTTATTCCATAGTCAGTAGCCTCACCAAACTCTGGAACACTTTGATTTATCTGAACAGTTGAAGTCTGAGTTATATCACTTCCTGAAGTTGAGGGTGTGCTGATCGTAGGTTTTTTCCAGTTAATAGGAAAAAATTGTTCTTCTACCATACGAATTAATGCCTTGGTACCGCTCTTTGTAATTACTTTTGGTGCAGAGAGGATTTCTGCAATATTACTTTGATCCAAAGCATATAGCCAGAAACTAACTGAACCGGAGCGGCCACTAGACCCGTTGGGAAGGTTAAAAGTAAGGTTTTTTATAAGAGCCCCTTTAGAGGCAGCAGTAGCTGGGTTGTCTGAAGAATTTAAATTACTACTAGTGGGGTTGCCAGCATGTCTTAGAATACTATCATTCCCGGAGATAAACGGTACAGCATCTGTTGCTGGAGAAACAATATTGGAATTATTTGCAAACTGGTTAATGCCCCATTCTGCTCCATTGAGAAGTGCCCCTGAATCGAACTGGGCCTTCCAATCAAAGCCGAATTCTTTAAGGTCAGTGTCTGTTATTTCCACAAACTTTGTTTCAATCATAACCAATGGAACTTCAATATCAATATCTTTAAGGAGCTTTTCTAATATTCTAAGGTTCCCTGGAGTATTAGTTACAGTAAGAGTATTTGCACGAACATCCCAGGCTATAGTTGAACCTTCGGGAAACGGAACCCCGCGATTTGTAAAAAAGGTTTTTAGCATATCCATAGTTAAAGCTACTGTTACCGCATCATCTTTGCCAAAGTCTTCGGTATTAATTAAATCACTATCATCACTGTTAAAGTCTTCTTCTTCTACTTTAATATCGGAATGAATACTATTTATAATATCAGATTTTATTGTGAAAAATTCAGTCCTAAGTTCCTCAATGGATTCATTTCCAATAATAACAGCATGTTCTTCTATTCTATATTTCAGACCAGTGGCAAGACATATATATTTCATAGCTTCTTCGAAAGGAATTTCGTCCATTGACATAGTAATTCTATCAAGATCTTCTTCAATGCTGTTATCAAGTCTTAGGACAATATTAATGCCGGCACCGTCAGTCTCGTCCAACCTCTTGCTTTCCGTGTTTAAATAAGTTATAACTGAAGATACAGTGGCATCATCGAAATCAAGTTTTTTAATAATTATATTTTGTAGCTTATCTCTTATTTTATCATTGCCATTATCTACAACAGTAACTTTAGTCAGCTGCTCATCTTCTCTTAAAAGCTCCGGTGATACTTGCTCGCTATATGCCCATTTTACCTGCGCCATTTTCTCTCTGAAGTAAACATCAGTTCTATTTTTTGCAACTTTAAACAGCTTGCCATACAAATCCTTCAGCATATACATGGCTTTAAAATTATATGGGTCTGCAACTAAAATTTGTTCGAGGGAGTCTCTAGCTTTTTCATACTGTTTGTTTTTTATAAAAGTTTCTGCTTTAACAAAATATAGGTCAATATCAAATTTGATTTTTTTATTTCCAGGTATAAGCGTTGATACAGAAACTGCTTTTTGAAACTTACTGCTTGCAATTTGTCTTTGTGATGTTTTTATAATTTCCTGTTCTTTTGCTATTTCAGTAGGCGAACTGTTTTTTGATTTTTCAAGTAGATTAATTGATTCATTGGCCAGCCTAATTGAATTATTCCACTCTTTATTATGGTATGCGGTATTAGCCTGTGCCTCTAATTGCTCAGACCATTTTTTATAAAAATTATTTTCCTTTGTTTCCAATTCCTTTAATTTGCTATTTGTATAGTTAGTCTTTCCAAGTTTTTGATATTTTTCGTTAATAACTTTAAATTTTGCCACGGCTTTATCGAAAAGCCCAGCCTTGATTAATTTATCAATTTCATCTAGAAGGTTTTTAATTTCATCTTCACCCTCCTGATTTTGCTTGTCCATTATTTCAACTAGCTCGACCGGAGAAGCATCTTGAACTGGAGCCTGAGTTTGTGCAAAGATATTTGATGTTGAAAAAAAAGTTAGCGACAAGAAAATACAACAAAGACTGGTGCAATAAAATACTCTTTTATCAATAATGAATCTTAATAATTTGATAACTTTACCCTTAATTTTAGTTTTTTTGGGCATTTTGCTTTCTCATCTTTTTTGTTGTGGAGGAAGGTTGTTAAACAATATAGTAGATTTTACTGGCAGTTTGTAGTCGTTTTCCTCATTCACAACAAATATTTTGCCATTTTTTTCAAACTCAATTGAATTGTTATTATTAGTGACGTTGACAATTTTATATTTTTCCAGGCCAGTATCCTTATTTCCCAGCGTAATAATGGTGCCTATTCGCGCGAGTATAGTCTTGCCTGTATATAAGTCTTTTAAGGTAATCTGCTGATCTTGTTCATAAATTTGTTGATTTTTTTGGGCTGTTATTTTTTCACCCCTACTATCTTGAAGTACAATGGCAGATATCTCACGTTCAACAACAACGCCTAATTGCGGATCTAAAACATTATCCGTTTTGTACTTAATATCTATAATTGTATATTTATCATCGTTTATTTCTACAGAATCGTTAATTTTTAAAAATTTTGTAGTCCACCCGCGGTTAGTTGATTTTACATTTATCTGAATATCCCAATTTTCTTTATTATCACCCCGTCGTATAATTTTTTTCAAAATTAAAGGAATTACTGTATTGCTCACCTTTATTAAAATTAACCGACCAATTAATGAGGGATGTGTTTTTTTATCACCAATTCCTTTTTGATTGTATTTATATTCCTGAATATTCGAAAAACCGTCATTATCAATATCATTATAGATATCCCGTGGATTTTTAGGGTTCATATTGTATTTTTTTTCTATTGAATCAGGGATGCCATCTTTGTCTGTATCAAGTGATTCTGTATCGACTACAGTCTCCTTTGCAAGAAAAAGTTTCCCACCCGAAATAGGGCATACTCCATTTGTATAATAGATGTATGGAATTAATTTATTTCCTGCCCCCGCAGCATTACTCCTAGCTATCTTAAAAGGGATCATAAAGTCTGTAAATGTTAATATATAATCCGGATCATCCGGGGATATATTTCGTTTTTCAGAATTCACCCAAGATTTACTGTTCTTGAAGTTTGTAAGACTGCTATAACTCTTATAATCTATAGGCTTATAGGTAGCTCTATTAGCGGTAAGAACGATGCCGGTAGATTTTTCCTTGGCAATAGAAGAAAAAACCTCTATAAGCCAAAGAAGAGATAACACAAAAAAACCAAGCACAATCGCTAAAATTATTTTCTCATAATGTTTAATTATAAAGGTGAATTTCATCGTACTCTTATATCTTTATTAATGGTTTTTCATATATAATGTAGTCGAGTTTTATATTCATACTAACCAAATCAGACGTCCCCAATTGTATTACTATCTGTTCATTATTGCTAGGGGTAGTACTGCTTTCTTTTTTTAAAGTTTTTTTAGGGAGGAACTTCCCGGGATCTATGTCCTTCTTATATGCTTTAAGATTATCTGCTTTAGAAGATATATTTTTTAAACTAATACCTTTAATAACATAAATTCTATTATTTTCATACGCACTTTGAAGGCTGTTTAAAAACTCCCTTGCCGAGTTTAATGATAAAATAAATTGAACTTCATATTTATAAATAAGAAAATATCCGTTTTTTTGCCCTCTAAGTCCATTTAGTTTTTTATATGAAACCAGTGTCTCAATGTTGGAATTAGCTATTCTTGTGAATAAATCTTCATAAAGCCTACAGTATTTAATGATATATGGAATTTGATCGTCATTGGGAATAGTTGTGAATTCATTAAAAAGCACAAGATGCTCTAATTTGGAAAGCAATTTTGCTTTTCTAAGTTCTTTTTCTAGAGTTTTCTGTATATCATCAACAAATTTTTTACAACTAATTCGTGTAAGGTCCAATGGCAACCCAAGAGCTGCTAAAATATAATCATCAAGGTTATTTTCAGTAACTTCTTCTATTGTGTTCTGCTTATAAACTGTTTCAAAAACATATTTTGCTTTTTTAAATTTATCCTCGGGATACTTATTGAATACTCTAAATTTATCTAGAACTTCTGACGGTTCTAAAGATTCGTCTATTTCTCTCTGTTTTTTTATAAATGCCTTCCAGGACGCTATAAACTTCTGCTTCAATTCAAAATCTATGGTTTCGCTATTATTGTTCATTGCCGAAAGGTTCTTTTCTGGTTGAACAGTACTTGCTATCTCCTGTTTTACTCCTCCCGTATCAGATTCGGCTGCCGTTGTTTCTTCAAGTGTTTTTATAAAAGCGTTAAGTGCATCGTTGTATACAGTTCCGAAATATTCTTCAAATTTGGAAGTTTCTCTTCCAATATATTTTAGATCTTCTTTAATTACCTCAATATTTTTTTTGGTTGGTGACGGTCGATAATTATTAAGTCTTTGAATTTTATCTGTTAAAACGTTTAAAGCACTGTTAGCTGAGCTTCTTTCAATATTCGTATCATATATTAAATAAATTAATATAAGAGAAACTATAAGCGTTAATGCAGATGTTACTGCAAGAAAACGATTTTGTTCTAAAAATTTTTTCATAATAGATTATTAATTCGGCAATGGTTTTTTAAGTTTAATTTTTATGCGAAATGTAACTATATTGTTTGATTCATCGGGGTTCGTTTTAAATTCGGTTATTACAATGTCGTTAGGACTGTTTGAAAATATTTCGGTTTTCAGAAGATTGCTTTTAAAAATTTCCGCAGAGGTTTTTTTTGCAGATTTGGATAAAACCAGCGAGTGGGCTTTGACTGCTATCCAATTACCGCCATTCTTGCTTACCGGCTCTTTTTTAGAGGCTTTTTTACTGCCAAAAATCGATCTTCTTTCTCGAGTCACTAGTGTTCCTGAAGCTTCTTCTGTTGGATCTAGTTCTACAATCCAAGTATTATCAGGGAGGCATTGCTGCATTGTATTCAATAAGACTATCCAGGTGTTTCTGTCTTTCAGGAAATTATCAGTAACATCAAATTTATTTTTAGCTTTTTTTAATTTTGATAAGTTTGATTTTAAAGTATATAAATGTTTTTCCGTTAATAGAGTTTGTTTTTCGCTGGAATTTGTTAAGCTAACCGCAAAATTTTTCTGGCTAATGACCCCCCATAGGATTAGGCACAAGCAAAGTATAAAAGTTGAAAACGAAGCAATAAATAAATATTTTCTGCTATTAATATTCTGCTGTCTTACAATATCACCGGGAAGTAAAGATATTTCGATCGGACATGTTGCCACATTTCTTAATCCTAAACCAATGACTTCAGCTGTTGTATGGGCAACACTTTTAAGTTTATCTTTGTCAATTGAATCTGATAATTTTACTACGTTAAAAGGGTTAAAATATTCTACCGGTATTTTTAGTTTATCTGAAAGAAATTCCGTAGTAAGATTAATTATTGAACTTCCGCCAGTTAGATATAGTTTACTCGGTTTCTTTCCTTTTTGTTGTGATCTATATACATTTATAGACCTATTAATATCACCATGAAGCCGAGTCATTACGTTTCTAGTAATTTTTGAAATTTTAGCTGCTTCTTCTGAGTCAGGTTCCTCGTAAGCACCTCCGGGGGCAACAAAACCAATAGTTCTTTTAATTTCTTCCGCTTTTTCAAAAGAGACATCTAATTCCCTACAAATTTGCTGAGTAATGGTATAGCCGGCAATAGGAATAGTTCGTGCGTAAAATTTGCCTTCGTCAATGAAAACGAGTGTTGAACAGGTGCATCCTATGTTTAATACCATTACACACTCTTTATCGCCAAACTTATTGTAGCGGGCTGCATTAAAACAGGCTGTCGGCGATATATCTACCAATTTTGTTAAAAAACCCTTTTTTGCTATCATATTAACGATTTTGTTGACAATTTCGTTTTTAACTACAGCAAACATCACGTTAATTTCACTAATATCTTCGGATTTACTATTAATCAGCTGGTAGTCCCAGGTTACTTCTTCCATCGGATATGGTACATTTTGTTTCGCTTCATAAGCAACTAACTGTTGAACTTTCTGTTCCTTATAGCTTGTAGGAGGAAGTTTAACAAAACGAATAAATGTTGATTGACTGGATATAGAAAGGTAAACCTGTTTGGCCTGAAATTTATATTTATCAATAGTCGCGTTAAACGCAGTTTC
This sequence comes from uncultured Victivallales bacterium, assembly GCA_964625675.1. Lineage (GTDB taxonomy): Bacteria > Verrucomicrobiota > Lentisphaeria > Victivallales > GWF2-38-69. The sequence goes on from CAZVCD010000010.1 coordinate 18,766, forward strand.
CATAGATTCAAGGTGTTTTGTATTGTCTTTAAGGTTTGTGGAGAATTCAACATACGCGTATTTTTCAAGAATCATTTCACCTGATGCAGGATAACTGAATTCGGCAAGTTTTAAACTTGCCGAACCAATGTCTATTGCAAAGATTGATTTCGCTTTTGCCATAATGATAAAATATAAGTTCTATTGTTTGGTCAATTAACAATCGTGATTTGATGTTTATTAAAAATAGTACACTTTGAGTTTGTTTGCCTCTAATAGGCTATCTCTGTAGTAAATGATTATTGTCTGGAAAATTCTCAGCTTCAAAATAAATCTTTCCAGTTATTCAACGAAACTCGTGCTTTTGTCTTTTTTTATTGCGATAGTTAATCTTGTTGACTATGAATATGTCAACAAGCAAATCCCTATACACTTAAATAAAAGAAAAATAGATAGAGTTGATTTATCATGGATTGATATTTTTATATTATAAATAGATTACAATAAACGCGGGAATTCTATACTTCTATTTATATTGTATAAGAAGTAACTTTTCAATCAAGATACATCTTGTTTTTGTTTTTTTGTTACGTTATTCAACAATGTTGGATATTATACCGGAGGTATTTTTGATTTTGGGTTATATGTGCAGTTTTTATCCTCAATTATTTTTACAATTTTTCTAAAATCATTTTGCTATGGACATAATACCCTAAAAAGTAAATTCCTATTACTATTGAATATATTATTCTATAGAATAATTTGGTGCATCTTTAGTAATTCTAATATCATGCGGATGTGCTTCTTTTAAACCTGCGGAAGTAACACGTATAAACTGTGCATTCTTCTGTAATTCCGGTATTATTCTTGTTCCACAATACCCAAGTGAATATCGCAATCCTCCAGTATATTGTCCCAAAACATCACTCACAGAACCTCTAAATAAAACCATTCCTTCAATTCCCTGAGGAACTAATTTATTTATATTATCAATGTCTTTTACTCCGTAGCGTTCTCTGCTGCTTGAATTTTCTTTCATCGCTTCCAGACTGCCCATTCCTCGATATATAACATAAGTTCTGCCTTTATGATATATTTTTTCTCCGGGACTTTCCTGTGTTCCTGCAAGAACAGACCCCATCATAACAGAAGATGCACCAGCAGCAATAGCTTTGGCAATATCACCAGATTGCTTTACCCCACCATCAGCAATTACAGGAATTGAACCGCCAACTCCTTTTGCAGCGTTATAAATAGCCGTTATTTGCGGGATACCAACACCTGCGACAACTCTGGTTGTACATATAGAACCCGGCCCTATACCTACTTTTACTGCATCTGCACCGGCTTTTAACAACGCCCGCGCACCTTCTTCTGTTCCAACATTTCCCGCGACAATATCTATATTGCTAAAAGTTTTCTTACATTGTATAACCGTATCTATTACCCCTTTAGAATGACCATGTGCGGTGTCAACAACCAAAGCATCGCAACCTGAACTTACGAGAGCTTCAGCTCTTTCCATATCATAAGGGCCTATTCCTGCCGCAACTCTTAATCTATGCTCAGAATCTCGGTTGTACATTGGATTAACATTCTCAATAACAGACCTAACATCCTGAAGACTGTATAGTCCTGTAAGTTTACCTGCGCTATCTATTATTGGCAGTTTCCCTATCCTGCTTTTCATCATTATTTCAAAAGCTTCAGTCAAAGGTGTGTTAACCGGTGCAGTTATCAAGTTTTTTTTCATTACATCTTTCAGTTTGAGCTCGCTACCGGCGGCAAATTTAATATCCCGCCTGGTAATGATTCCCAGTAGCTTATTGTTATCATCTACTATTGGAAATCCTGAAAAAGTATACTTCTTGCTAACTTTTACGTTTTGCATTTCATTAATGGTCTGTTCCGGATGAAATGAAACAGGTGTTTTTATTAGACCGTTAAGGTAATGTTTAACTCTACGTACCTCACTTGCCTGTTTTTTTATAGAAAAGCTCTTGTGAATGACACCGATTCCGCCCAGCTGTGCAATAGCAATAGCCATATTACTTCCAGTTACAGTATCCATGGCTGCGCTAATAAAGGGTATATTTAATTCTATATTTCTTGAAAACAAACTTTTTACATTAGTTTCTGAAGGAAGAAAATCCGCATAAGCAGTTAACAAAGATACATCATCAAAAGTCAATCCTTCATATGTGAATGATGACATAAAATCATCCATTTTTTTATTTGTCATATATAACCTCTCTTTAAATCATAAAATTTCAGATACTGCTGGCAGCAGTACAAGTTTTAGACTTGCCCCGCCACGCGGGGTTTATGGTTTCAGTTTTATTAAAAATCTATTCTTTATTATATTTTTATATTCGTTCTCATTGTCGATTTTTAATTTTCCACCAATCACAAACTCTACAACTTTTCCGGTGCCTGCGCTGTAATAGCAAAAACACATGTTGAAGAGAACATGTTCGGCCATACTCGCGCAGGAAAATTGTTTTTATTTCCAAACGGTATTTTATTAATAATATACATGTTTAATTCTGAACATAAACTTTGAAAATCTTTTATTGTTGCCAAATGTGTGTTGGGTGTATTATACCAAGTGTGTGGAAGCGTTTTAGTTATAGGCATTTTTCCATAAAACATAAGCTGACAGCGAGACTTAAAAAAACCCATATTTATAAAACTAATAATTACTTTTCTACCGACTCTTCCCATTGCAGCCAGTAACAGATCAGGCCTATTTACCGACTGAAGAGTACGACTTAATATAACAAAATCAAAAGTGTTATCTTGAAATTCATCAAGTCCGTCATTTAAATCTCCATGAACAACCGGCACGCCTTTTTTTACACATTCAAGTATTTTATCCTGAGAGAACTCAATGCCTGTTCCTTTAATTTTTTTCTGTTCTATAAGCATATGAAGGAGTGTACCATCTCCACAGCCCAAATCCAATACTCGTGCTTTTTCAGGTATAAGATCTATAATTTTATAAAGGTCAGACCTATAGCGTTCAGCTATGTTCGTTAACATTACTTGACTCCTTATAACGGCATTTTAAAAAATCAGAAATTAATGAGGTTAATGTTTCAGTTTCAAGCAGAAAGGCATCATGGCCGTAGCTTGACTGTATATTACAGTAAACTACATCTGTATTATTTTGTCTTAGACCGCGAACAATCTTTTTTGAATCTTCCGGAGAAAATAGCCAATCACTTGAAAAAGAAATAACAAGAAAGCTGGCTTTTGCTACAGAAAGAGTTGAATCCAAATTCCCATTATCCTTTGCAGCCAGATCAAAATAGTCCATTGCTCTTGTAATGTATAAATAACAGTTTGCATCAAATCTTTCTACAAAACGCTGTCCCTGATGTTCCAGATAACTTTCCACTTGAAAATTTTTTGTGAAATCATAATTATAGTTATCCTGTTTTCCAAGCCGTCTTCCAAACTTCATATTCATTGATTTGTCGCTCAAATATGTGATATGCGCAAGCATTCGAGCTGTAGCAAGGCCTTTTTCTGGGGTATTATCTTCATAATTTCCATTGTCCCAGTTAGGATCGCTCATAATAGCTTCCCGTCCAACCCAGTCAAAAGCGATGCCCTGCGGTGATAAACTGGTTGTTGTAGCAATAGCAATAATACTTTCGGAACAGTCAGGATAATCAATCGACCATTGAAGAACCTGCATCCCTCCCATAGAACCACCTGCTATTGCTAGCCATTTGCTGATACTAAGATGCTGCATTAAACGGTGTTGCGCTCTTACCATATCTGCAATTGTAATTACGGGAAAGGTTAGATTATAGGGGTTTTTAGTTTCAGCATTAATTGAACGTGGTCCTGTAGAACCAGAACATCCACCTATGCTATTACTGCAAACAATAAAGTATTTATCCGTATCAAATGCTTTTCCCGGGCCAACCATTTCATCCCACCAGCCCGGTTTTTTATCATCCTTTGAATGATAACCAGCAACATGCGCATTCCCAGTTAATGCATGAATTATTAGAACAGCATTGTTTTTATTTTTATTCAGCGTTCCATAGGTTTCGTATTCAATTGTAACTGGACGCAGTTCTTTACCGCAATCCAGAAGGAGCGCCACTTCACCCTTGCCTCCAAAGACAAATTTTTTGGGGGTTACAGTTCCTATGCTATCATCTTTTGTCATAAATTTTAAATCCTAAGAACTCTTAACTCTTTTTTATCGCAAAACATATAAGGCTGGTAAGCACATTGCCAAAAAGCCAATGCAATCACCAAATATACCCAAAGCGAAATGGTTTTTGAAAAATAAGAATAATAAATGAGACTAGAATCTCGCAAATAAACCAAAAATAAAAATACCTCCGGTATACTATAATGATTCTCTATTTTTTATCCAGCTTCTGATTTTATCCAGTTTTGATGGCCAGTCAGGCTCTTTAGTTTGGTTAATAAAATGACGGTAATATGAGCTAAACACTAACTTGAATATATGTAAATTATTTACTCTTTCAGCGAATCTACTGCCATAGTCCATCTCTTCCCCCTCCGGTAGTGATACAGCCGAAAAAGTAAAATTATCAGCATCAAAGCCGGCAGTCCAGATTTCATCAGCTCTACAGAAAATAAGTTTGGCTTTTTTTAGTTTTTTCCCAACATTAAGCGCGGCTCTGGCTTCAGCACTTTTTAAAGGATTACCTTTACGGACAACTGTCTCAAAGGAGCCTTCACCGTCTGAAATAAAGCTTAACGGACCATCAATCATCATAGAAAATTTTTCATACCCTTTTACGTCTACTTCTCCACCTTCTTCTTCGCTGAAATACCATAACCAGGTTAGAAAATCTCGACCTGGGGAATAATCATCTACGTCATCTTTAATTAATGAAATACCATCATATTTTCTTGGATCAAGTTTTTCTTCAAGCATTATCTCTTCCGCAGTTATCTGAAGAGGAGCTATTTTAAGAGTGTCATTGAAAAAGCCCAAAAGTATATCTATCTGCCGCGTTGACGTTGCACCAGCATAAATAGTATTATCTGTTTGGTCTATTATTATAGGTATACCTGATATTGTCGGAACCATCTGGTGAAGACGAGTTTCTATTATTGTTTCTTTTATCTCTTTTTTAGCCTTGCGTGGAACATCTGGATTTCCTGTAGCTTTCATATAAGCAAGTTCTTCCATTCTTGACTCAGCTTTTAGTAATGCAGAAGGTATTTTCCTTTCCGCAGTTCTGAGATTTAGATAAATATATCCTCCCAAAAAAGCCGTTTCATCATCAATTCGGCGTTCTAACAAATGTCGTCCGCTAACCCAACCGATTTGAGGTTCATCCTTCACATCATCAAGTTTTCCTGCACAGTTTGAGTTAAAAAGTTCAAGGGCATCATCAGGTAAATCCTGTGTTAGTTTAAAAATTGTCATTGAAAATGTGCCTCTGTCAAATGGCATTCCAATATCTCCTTATTTAAAAATTACAAATTTTTAATAATATCATTCTGTATTTTAAAGATATTATTAATTCCTTTTTCAGCAATGTCAAGCATCTCGTTCATTTTGGTTCTTGTAAAAGTTTTTCCTTCAGCTGTCCCCTGGACTTCTACAAATTCATTTCTATCTGTCATTATAATATTCATATCTACTTCAGCAGAACAGTCTTCGGTATAACATAAATCAAGCAATACATCATTTTCATGTACACCTATGCTTACCGCTGCAATACTGTTATTCAATGGATTTTCTTTTATTTCTCCATTAGCAAGTAATTTTTTTAGTGCAATTCTTAAAGCAACCATTGCACCGGAAATACTGGCACAGCGAGTTCCACCGTCCGCATCCAAAACATCACAATCGATATATATTGTTTTCCCATCAAGTTTACTTAAATCGCATGAAGCTCTCAATGATCTGCCGATAAGTCTCTGAATTTCCTGTGTTCTTCCACTGACACCTTTTCGCTCTCTTCTTACTCTCTCATGTGTTGAAGTGGGCAGTAATTGATATTCAGCAGTAAGCCATCCTCCCTTAACTTTCTGAGCTCGCATCCATGGTGGAACTTCATTTACTACAGTTGCAGAACAGATTACTCTTGTCAATCCACACTCTATAAGAACCGAACCAGTTGGATGATGCAAATAATCTGGAGTAATTTTTATCGGTCTGAGTTCGTCCTGTTTTCTACCGTCTATTCTCATTAAAGATAATCCTTTCAAGACAAGATAACTCTTGTTTTTGTTTTTTTATTTTATACCCAAAGCAAAATGGTTTTTGGAAAACATCAGCAAAATTCACGACTAATAAATGCATAAAAAAACCAATAATGAAAATACCTCCGGTATAGCAAACAATACAGTATCATATTTATACCCAAAGCGAAATGGTTTTCGAAAAATAATAAAAATTACTATGCATAGCAATAACACTAAGAACCCAAAAATAAAAATACCTCCGGTATAACATTAAAGGAAAATAATAAAACAAGTTTAACTTGAGTTTGCAATTTATTTATTTATGAATAGATTGCTGGAAAGAATGTATACTCTAAGTATTACCGTTTCCGGAAAGTAAGAATCACGCAAATAGTCAAAAGCAAAAATGCCTTCCGTATAATTTGATAAATCGAATAAGATAGGTTGAAAATGATTACTAAATTATTTATTGGTATTGCTCTACCGTTCAGAGCATTAAGGTTTATGTTCAAGCAGCCTGGATACTGGAAATATGCCTTGGTCTCTATGATTCTGAATACAGTCTTATATATACTGTTGTTTTATTTGCTATTTTACTTTGTTCTTCCATGGGTTAACTCCTGGTTTCCAGCACATACCGCTAATACATTTATGTCTTATCTGTATGCTTTCTGTGATTTTATACTAAAATCTTTGGCAGTAGTGACTTTTTTTCTATTATTTGTATTAGCATTTAATACAATATTTTTTGCAATTGCATCACCGTTTCTTGACGGACTATCACTGAAAATTGAAAAAAATGTATACGGTTATATCCCAGCTAAGGCAGGAATTAAAGGAGTTGTGACAGGATCTTATATTTCAATAAAGAATGGAATATGGCTGACTGTTGCTACACTTTTCTGGACATTGCTTCTATTTCCGCTGAACTTTATTATTCCAGTTATAGGATTTGTGCCCGGAATGCTTGTAGGTTCTTATTTTTTAGGTCTTTCCTTTATAATATACAGCGCTGAGCATAGAAGAATAACAAAAGTAGAACTTAAAAATGCTCTTAGAGGAAATCGAACGTTTATCCTGGGGCTTGGTCTGAGCATGTACTGGATACTATTTGTCCCATTTACTGCAATATTTTTTATTCCAGCAGCTGTTGCAGGCGGCACAATGCTCTACAATGAACACTGTGATAAATAATTTTGCGCTGTAAGCTAAATTAAACTTTGATAAATTTTGTAGTACTCTTTCGCAGCTTTTTCCCAACTAAAGCGCCTCGCATTTTCCTTTAGTTTTTCACCCAATCCCTGATTATTACTCTTTAAACCCAAATTAATTGTTTCAGCAATAACTTTCGGAGAAAAATCGGAGAAATAGAATGAATGTTTTCCTCCAACTTCCGGAAGAGAAGTTTCTTTAGAAAGAAATGTTGGTTTGCCGTAATGATGAGCTTCAACTACTGGAAGGCCAAACCCTTCAAGATGAGATGGCATTACCAGACCTTTACAATTCTGCAAAACCCATTTCTTCTCTTCTTCGTCGATTCGACCTACAAAATGACATCGATTTTCTACTCCATTCTCTTTTGCAAAATTTCTTACTTCTTCTCCATAGCGGGTTGCATCGTCACCAGCAAAAACAATATCATAATCCATAAATTTGAGTGCAGGAATAAGGCATTTAAGATTTTTCTTAGGAAGAAACTTTACAATAGATAAAAGGAACGGCCTATCGCTTTTTATCTTAACCTCCTTCACATCAACATCAGAGACACTCACCCCATTATAGATAACAGAAGTTTTCTTATTCTCAAGGTTAAAAAACTTCTTCGTATCGTTCATGGTATATTTTGAAATAAAAGTTATGTAATCAGCACGATCAATTTTTGTTTGGAGCATTTTGCGATATCTACTAATTCTGTTGGGTTTATCTTTACGCTGATATATGAAGTTCATATCATGTATTGTTAAGACTATCTTTGCGCTTCCTTTATGAGGAAAGTATGATGCATCCTGATGAATAGAATGCCACACTCTGGATTTTGGAAGATTAATTCCAAGTTTCTGCCATGGTTTGGAATTAATAAGTTTTTTGTCTAGTCGACTTTGAGAACTAGCATTACCAAAATAAAACACATCATCATGCTGGTTTAGCTGCTTGTATAGGAACCAGCAATACTGCCCTAAACCACAGTAAAAATCTTTCATTCTTTCAATATCAATAATTATGGGATACATTTTATTCCTAGCTATACAATTATTTAATCATTATATATCCTAAATATTACTTATATACATCATTTTTGTACATTTCCCGCAGCTTGAAATATTTAGCCATCGTATACAAAGCACTAGCGGAAGCTATTACAAAACCTTCAATTCCATCCAAAAAACCTCTTCTTAAAACATACATTTTTGTAAAAGTAAAAAAAGGTTTAATTACTATACTTACTAAGCCAGTTTTCTTATTTCTTTTATAATATTCCTGAGCTGCTAAAGTCGTATATTTATTAAATTTCTCAAAATAATAATTTAACGTTAAATATGTATAATGATATATCTTTTCTTTTATTTTACCAATTTTCCCAACTGTTATAAAGCCTTCGTGAACTAAATTATCATTATAGCTTACGGTTCCTTTTTTCCATAACCTTAAATGATAATCATTACTCCAACCACCATGCTTTAATTCTTTGCCAAAACAAATACAGCACAAATTAATTTCAAAAGCTGAATATTTGCTATCACTATTAATTATTTTTTTTATTTTTTCAGATAATTCAGGAGAAACAACTTCATCAGCGTCAATTAGTAAAACCCAGTCTCCTGAACATTTATCTATAACAGAGTTTTTCTGAGGTCCGAACCCTTTCCAATCTTCACTATAAACTTTTGCGCCGAATGATTCTGCTATTTTAACCGTTCTATCAGTGCTGTGGCTGTCAACAATGACAATTTCATCAGCAATTTCCTGCACTGCTTGCAGAGTTTTTCCGATAATACGTTCTTCATTAAAAGTGATTATTCCAATAGATAGCTTCATGCTCAATTTCTGTTTAATACATAATATAAAAAAAGAGAAAACTACTTTTTTTGTTTTACAGTTAAAGTTTATAGAGTCATTTTAAATACGGTTAAAATAACTCAATTACCAATATCTAGGATAAAAATAAATCCTTTCTTCTCCAGTTTCCATTAATATCTTTTACAAGAAGATCACGATTGGCATGTTTATCTACAATTTCATCAAAGTAAGCTTCTGTAATATTGACTGTATTACAAAAATCTCTTTTCGCTGCAGGATCACAAATATAATCCTTTTCTTTTATTAACAAATCAGCCTGTTCTTTTGCCATTTGATTTTTTCTAACCATCCTACTTGTAATGTCGCTTACTCTTTGAAAACCAAATTTAGGGAATTTCGTCCAAAGTTGTATGATATAAGCTATACTATCTATTTGAGTAAAGTTTTCAACATTACCTTGCCTAAACCATTCATTACAATCACCTAAATCTTTAAAGCCTAACTTCTTAGCTTTGCCCATTGTTTCTTTCTCATTATATGGATAAAAAGCGAAAAAATAATAAACTTTCGTTTTATCATCACTTGATGGATGCAAAAGATCCAGCTTGTTACTGCTACCATATTCAAAGGCACTATTTTCACCGTAAAATACTAATTCTATATTGTATAATCTCGCAATTTTTACTGGTGTATTATAAATCTTGTTCTCAATCCACTTTAAAGGGTGCAGTTCCTCTACAAAATCATTTAAAGTATTTTTTTTAAATGTTTGTGGAGCATGTCTAACAATAATATGGTCAAGATCAAATCTTTCTGATATATTTTTAACATTATGTGAGCCTGCTGCAGTACTAGTGAATTCATCAGTAACTGTAACCAATAATGGTTTCATCCCTAGCTTGACAAGCTCTGAAACTATTACAGTACTATCTTTTCCGCCCGAGACAGGGCATACACAATCATATTCATTTTTTTCTGCTTTTTTTTGCTCACATATATCCTTTAGTAACTTTTTACGGTATTCCCAATCAATATCATTTCTACCTTTGTAGTTCCTACATGCCAGACAAACCCCGTTTTTAAAATTGGTTCCAGGCCGTGTATCAGGCATACCACATTTAACACAAATTTTCATAATTCTATTCTCCTACATTATTTTTCCAGTAAAAACCAAGTAATATCATCCTGCGGGAAAAGAGAATCTCTATGGTAAACAAAACCATAATCTATTAGTTTCAAATCAGGATATTTATCGATTAGTTCTCCAGCAAAATCTCTTTTAAAAAGTCTATTTTCATGTCCTCTATATTTTATTGTTACAGGCGAAGCATTATAATATTCTGCAACACAGATATATTTGCTAGAAAAAGAATACATCTTTTCGTATACACCTTGAAGCTCATCAGGGTTAATATGTATCAAAACACCTCTCGTAAAAACAAAATCAAATTTTTCGTTTGTTTTAAAATCTAAAATTGAAGAATGGTGTGCAGTAACATTATCAACTTTTTTCAACTCATTTAAGGCGCTATCATTAATTTCAACACCTGATAGTTTTGTTTTGGTTAAAATATTCTTCATAGCAATTAGATTATTCCCTCTATTTGCACCGAACTCTAAAGCTGAGTTGATACTAGAACATTTTGAAAAAATATCTC
>CAZVCD010000011.1:0-21827 GCA_964625675.1 uncultured Victivallales bacterium
TCGGTGGTGATGGCTGGGCCAATGATATTGGTTATGGCGGTCTTGACCATGTTGTAGCTTCAGGTAGGGATGTTAATATTCTCGTCGTAGACACTGAAGTGTATTCTAATACTGGCGGACAGGCTTCAAAAGCTACTCCGATTGCTGCTGTTGCTGGATTTGCAAACGCAGGTATGCGCAAACCTAAAAAGAACTTAGGTTTTATGTGCATGGCTTATGGTGATGTTTATGTTGCGTCTATTGCTCTTGGAGCAAATAGAAATCAGACATTGAAAGCATTCCAGGAAGCCGGAGCTCATAAAGGACCTTCAATCATATTAGCATACGCTCCATGTATTGCTCATGGTATTGATATGTCGAAAACACAAATTAAACAGAAACAGGCTGTAGAATGTGGTTACTGGCCATTGTATCGCTACAACCCGACTCTTGAAAAACCATATATATGGGAAACAAAAGAGCCTACTGGAAACTTCCAGGAATTCATTAGAAGTGAACGTCGTTATACAGCATTAAAGAAAACTGCTCCTGATATGGCTGAAAAGCTGTACGGTTTAGCTGAAGCTGATGCTAAAAGACGTTTTCAGTTCTTCAAAAACATGGGAACAATTATGTAATTAATACATAAGTTCTAAATATTTAAAGCCCTCCGGCTATCCGGAGGGCTTTTTTTGTGTTGTAATCATTTAGTGTAAATTATTAAAAACTGAACGAAAGCTATTTAATCTGAATAATGGCTGAAAACGTCTACTATTCCGGCGGTTTACGGAGAAACCGCCCTACCCAAAGATGAAACAATGTACAGGTAGGGACAGCTTTCCGCAGCTGTCCGATGCAACACGCAGCGGTTTACGAAGAAACCGCCCTAACCAAACTCCAAACAATGCACAGGTAGAGGCCATTCTGTGGGAAGAGACATTTGCTAGCAACAACTATAGAGACGCAATATTTTGCGTCTCTACCGCAGACTCACAACAAACTGCAAGGGTAATAAACTACCTCGACGCAAGCGTACGAGGTATTAACGCGTTTCAAAAAAGCTTAGCAAAACTAAGCTTGTATTGAAACGCCCAAAGAGGCGGGAAATTAAACCCACTTTTAGATTCAAACACTAATTACTCATTGTGTTTATCGAGATAATTATCTATTCTTTTATCAAATAAATTAAACAGCAACACTGCCGCCCAAAGTACTGCAAGAGGAATCATTAAAGATACAAATGCATAGAACGGTCCGATTGCTCCGAATAAAACTCCGATTGTTTTTTCTCCAGTTATTCCACCTGCTGCAAGAAAAATCATCAACAAAACCATCATAGCGCCGTTATCAAGGTCTTTAACGCTTTTTAGGGTTACTGACGCCAAAGTAGGATAAACCGGCCCTAAAAGGAACCCTATTAATGGAAACAAGTATGCTACTAGAGGAACGTTGCTCCAACTGGAAATTTCATGCGTCTGTGCAAATATTAATGCAGGTTTTAATAAGAACAACATAATAATTATATAAACACAAGCTGCCGAAACAGAAATCATTAAATATCTGTTCCATTTTATTTTCCTTAAAATAAAAACTCCCATGAGCCTTCCAATTGCGTATGTTCCTGTCAATATACTGGCAAGCTCAATACCTATATTTATTTTTATATTTAGTCCTGTATTATTAAATGTGGGAAGCCATGTCATTAAACTTGCTTCAACATACAAATAAAACGCTGAAACAAACAAGAAGATTAAGGCTAGTGGATTCCTCAATATTCTCCACATTTTACTGTATTCACCCTTTGCAGAGACACCTGCCTGTAAAACCTTCTCTTCTTTTACTGGAATAAAAAACCAGAAAACAATTACACAGACTGCCATCCCTGTAAAAAGCCAATATATATGCGTCCAGCTAACACCATCATTTTTCACAAAAAGTCCAAACAGCCAATAACTGGCAAACTGTGCAGACATATAACAACCCTCAAGCAAACTTATAGTACTGGCATGTTCTTTTTTACTGTTTGTTACTGTTGTAACCAGCGTATAAATACAAATTTTTGTAATAGCAAAGATTGCACCGATTGCACCAAAAAGGAGAAGAAGCGCCCAAAATTTATTTATAAAAGGAAAAACTGCGCAGACAAAGCCTATGAAACATAAACCATATATTAAAGATTTTCTGTATCCTATCTTTACAAGCACTCCAAATACTAATAGACAGATCAGTAGATTTAATCCGTCACGTATAACTGGTAAATTGCTGGCTGCGGAATAGCTGGTATGATAAAACTTAATTGCAGCTATTATTGCAGGCCCTTCAGTATTTGCAATTAATGAAAACAGGCAGAAGTTAACTATTATTATGAGTTTAATAATCCATGTTGGTCTTTTCTGTTGTACATCTTCCATTTAAAATCCTCTTTCTCGTAACGTTCATTAATATTCAGAATCGAACATTCAAATAACTATTGTATTCATGTTTATATCTTATTTCCTCTACTTTTTCAATATCTGCTTTTTGTTTGTGTTTAAAGGCAAGTTTTTTTTAAATCAGGCAATTCATTTGATTCAGCGATTATAAATATTTAGAGTTATTTATACAGAAAGTATTTCCTTAACAAAATCATATATACTCCCTTATCTTAATGTAGGATTAGTCTTAATTTTAAACAGATTGTTGTATTTTTAGTTTTTTTGCAATATAATATTTTTTAAAAAAGAGATAAGGCAAATGAATTTTAAAAATCTTTTAACTCTATTATCAGTATTCATAATTTCCGGTTGCTCGATGCTCAAAAATAATGCCAACTTTTTTTCAGATGCAAATTTAACTGCTCCTGATTCATCAGTTTTGAAAACGAATGACCCTTCCTTGTCCGCCATAAGCAATAAATCTTCAGATCTATTAAAAGAGACTATAGATTTAGTTGATAAGTATATTCAAAGCACTGAAGGGCAACCTGAATGCAGGTCTTTTGTAAATCAAACTCTAAATATGGATACTAGCCAACAAGTTGAATACTATAAATCTCTTAGTAGCGAACAAAAAAGCAAGGTTAATTCTTCTATAGCAAACAATAGCTTTATGAATAAACTTAATGTTTCTTCAGATCTATTAAAGCAAGCTTATACACTAAAAGATGAAATTGCACCAGGCCTTAAGAAAAATCTATTATCTTCTCTAACTCAGTTTAATAAAGAAAATCCATTGTTAAAAATATCAAAACAGATTAGCTATTCGATTGATAAATTAAAATTTCTTTCAGGACAGTATAAAATAGCTCAACAAATTAAGCAAATTAAATAAATTAGATATTATTCAATATAGTGAACTTATAATACTTTCAAACAATAATCTAATTAAGGAGAACTAAATGCTAGCTAACATTATTGGTGGGATACTTATTATTATGGGTATAATCTTTTTATTTAAACCATTAGCATTAAAACAAAAATTAATAAAAAAAAGTACCAAAACAATAAAGAGATACTTATTCGCAATTGCTCTTATCGTCGGTATTTTTTTAATAAGCTCTGCCTGGGAATACCATGGAATAATAGCTATTATTATTACAGTGATCGGTGTCATATCAATAATTAAAGCGTTTGTTTTTCTTAAGGCAGGTATTGTAGAAAAACTTGTTTCGTTTATAGAAAAGCAGGGGATCACATTTTTTAGAGTTTACGCTATTCTTCTCATTATTATTGGTATTCTAATTATTTTCGGACTACATCATAGTGCTGCTTCAATAACATATTAATTCAAAATTCATAAAAAGAGCTTTCGTTATTATAATTAATGTCAGCTCTTTTTTTATTCCTCCACTCCCTAATGCTCAATAAATGGCGCAAAGTCCTATTTTTTAAAAAAATCTGAACCATAAATAGAGCGCAGCAAGAAGCAGCGACTGGACCATAAAGGGGAAACCATAACAAAAGAATCTTGCAAAGGTAATAGGATAACCATTTCTCTTCCCAATTTTTGATACCACAATATTTGCCGAAGCACCAATTAAAGTTCCGTTACCACCAAGGCAGGCCCCGAAAACAAGAGCCCAAACTAATGGACTGGGGCCGTATTCACTACCTCCATACTGAAGCATTAGCTTTTGTACAAGAGGTGTCATTGCTATCACAAAAGGAATATTGTCTAGGACAGATGAAAAAATGGCACTCCCGAAAAGTATAACTAAACATGCGGCAAACATATTATTGCCACAATAATATAACATTTTGTCTGCAAGTATGCCTATTACACCGGTCTGTTCCATTGCCCCGATTAAGATAAACAGGCCTATGAAAAACAGAATTACATCCCATTCTACAGCTTTAAGCATATCTTCTGTTTCACTTTTGCACAATATAAGCATCACACACATACCTGCAATACTTATCACTCCTGCCTCTAAATTTAAATAATGATGTATAAAAAAGCCTATAAAAACACAGCAAAGTACTGTTAATGCTATGCGCATCTTTTTTATATCCCTAATTGCGAGTTTTGGGTAGGATTTCATTACTCTTACTCTAACTGAGTTTTCAACTCTAAAATTTTTCTTAAAAATAAATAGAGAGGTAAGAATAAAAACAATAGCTATTAAAAGAATACCAGGCGCCGTGTAATATACAAAATCCATAAATGATAGATTAACTCTTGACCCTATAATTATGTTTGGAGGATCACCGATCAGGGTTGCTGTGCCACCAATATTGGACGCAATTGCTTCCAAAATTAAAAAGGGCATTGTAGGTACTTCAAGTATCTGTGTAATCAGTATAGTTACAGGTGCAAGCAGGATTATTGTTGTTACATTATCCAAAAGTGCAGAAAAAATCATTGTTATAACCATCAAAGAGATAAAGATAAGCAATGCACTGCCCTTTGCTTTTTTGGCTAGATAAATAGCTATCCATTCAAAAAAGCCAGTTTCCGCTAGGACATTAACGCAAGTCATCATTCCTACCAACAAAAAAAGCACATTCAGGTCTATGGTTTTCATTGCTTCTTCAAAACTTATTAACCCTAAACCTATTACTGCTACTGCACCGAGAAGTGCAGAAAGGGATTTCTCTATTTTTTCCGTGGCAATGAAAAAATATACAATTAGAAAAATTATCACGGAAGCAATCATGTTTACTTAAACCTTTTGTATTATTTATTGCTATTAACAAGTTAAACTTGTTTTTTGTTTTACTTAACCTTGCTTACTACCAGCAAATTAAAAAGCAAATTCTGCATATCATGCTATACTGCTACAAGAATTTTATCAATAATTGTATATCTATCTAAAATCCCTAGCAGCTTTTTTTCTTTATTGACTACATATAAAGTTTCACTATTATTTACTGTCATCTCAAAAATTATTTCCATCATAGTTGCGGTTGGCGAAATAAGAGGCAGTTTCTTGTCTGTCAGTATTTTTTCTACAGTTAAAGATTCATCAACCTTAAAATATCTTTCAAAAGGATCCATATGCTTAACAAAGGAAATTTGGTGTAGACTGAAAAAAAATCTAGGCATCCCGTAACTAAACAAATCATGACAAGATATAATGCCATGTAGAACATTGTCTTTATCTGTTACAGGTAGAGAATCAGTATGATATCTATGTAATGTTCTAGCTGTGTCTTTCAAAGTAGCATTTTTTGAAATTCTACCGATTTGAGGCCTCATTATATCGGAGGCAATGATATCATTGCCTACCTCTATATCACTTTCAGATATAATGCTACTAATGGCTTCAACTGAATCTGCCTTTAATATATTGTCCCTTACTTTAGAGGAACTTAGTAGACGTGTTATCCCTGCGCGTGTTTTTAAAAGATAATTAGCCCGAATTGCAGGAATAAGGTTAAAAATAAAAAAATGAGTTGGTTTATCATCTAAGCTTTCGAAATTTACACCTTTTTGCGAAACAGCAAAAACTGTATAGGATAATTTTAGACCCTCAACTCTTGCATGCGGAAATGCAAATCCTTCACCAATTGCCGTAGTTTGCTCTTTTTCTCGCCTTAGAATTTCGCTTAACAGAAAATCTCGGCTAAAGCTTTCTGTCGCTATTGATGTATTCTTGTACAGCAAATCAAAAATTTCATTGATAATGTCGGCTTTATCGACGATATCTTTTTTGAAATTTCTAATAATGCAATTTTCTTTGAATATAAAACTAAGCTTCATTGTTTAATTTATCCCCACTTCAGACGGGTTATACCGGAGATACATGCCTTTGGCTTGTAAAATTTTTGGTTTTGATTCATCGCCATAGGTTTAGCGTAAAAAGAAATAACTTTTTTTACCTTATGCCTAATATACTCAAACCCAAATAATTTTCGATAAATAATAATAATAAATGAGATAAAAATCCCACAACGAAACCAAAAATTTTAGCAAACTGATGGCAGCCACATCCAGCAGTACAAAAAACAGAATCGTTTATTTTACAAAATATTGTCCCTCTAATAACTATTTCCTATATTGCTTCTGGACGGTCGTACAAACCTTTGGTAAGATGACAAAATTGATAATCTTTAGCAAACCTATTAAGGCAACCGGGCAACCCTAACATTATATCAATAAAATTGCTCTGAAAAAATAAAACCTTATTAAAAGCACCTATAAGAGCAATATACTATAGTATACTATGCTTAAATATTTTTAAATAAAAGAGGTTTTTTATAAACCTTAAACCTTTCCAGTATTATCAACATCTTACATATTGAGGCTAAAAAGGGCTTCTACGACCGGAGTTATTAACAGTTTACTATAGTCTACTGCACTTAATTAGTGTATAGTAAAATACAAAATGATTTGACTTTTGTATCTTATGCTCTATTCTATATATCAAGATAAATCTTGTTTTTTGCCTTTTTACTTCTGCTTAAAATCACGATTATGTTGATTATAAAGAAGCTTAAAAGCAAATTTCTGTACACTATGTAAACAAAGGCAGCACTGCAGTATCTTTCAACTCAAACAGTTTTCTAAGGAATTATGAACGAGTTATTCGAAAAGCAAATTTCAAATCTCAAAGAGGTGCATTTTCATGTTCTTTACTGGGCGGCTTTAGCTGAAGGTAAAGGGAAAGACTACAATATCACCAATATATTTGACGATTTAAAGTTTATTGGCATCACACGAACTAAACAGAGTGCTGTTTCTTTTGTAGAATCTCTTGCCGCGCTTTGCTTTATAGGAATTAATAGCAACAGCAATCGGAAAAATATTTATATAACTAAACATGGCGCAAAAGCGCTAGAATCTTTAATCGCAAAAGGTAGTTTTCAAATCAAAAAATCTATGTTTCTGGAGGTAACTAAATGAATATAGGAATAGGGGGCGCAGGCGGAAAACTGGCTTCTTTGGCGTCAAACGGTGAGTGTACAATAGTTAATGTTTCTGAGCTCGAATTATCAAAGATTGAAGCTAATAGTAAACTTCTGGCCGTCACACATTCTGCAAGAGGTCAATTAAGAGGATCAGGCAAAAATCCAGCTATAGGTAAGGAAGCATTTGTCTCAATCGGTGAAGAACTTAAAAATCTAATTAAAGGAAACATTGTTTTTTCATCTACTGGTGGAGGAACTGGAAATGGCATCGTTTCTGAATTGCTTGATAAGATCTCACAGAAAGAAGAACCGGTTATCCTTGAAGAAAGAACTCTTTTTGCTTTTATTTTACCATGTTTGAACAGAGAGTCGTCTGAATATGTTGAAAACACAATTGAATTTCTCGGCAGTCCCGTTTCTTCAGCAATTGACAGCGGAAACACCGGAAACATTGCACTGTTTTCCAACAAGCTTAAATTTGAAGGGCGTATTGCCGAAGCTAACTATAACAAAATGATAGTTGATTCCTTCAATTCTTTCTTATCAATACCAGTTAAAGGAGAGATGTATAAACTTCTTGATGGTCATATTGATTTTGAAGATTTTGATTTATTCAGATCAAAACCATATTTTAATCATTTTACACAGTTTTCCTGGGACACGGAAAAACCGTTTGAATCTCAGTTAACATCAAATTTTAATGGTTTACTACTCCCTCCGGAAAGAGCCATTGAAGTTATGTTTCTTATTGAGTTGCCAGATGAATCCCTAACTCCAAAGTTTTACGATGTTCTCGACTATTTTGCCAATGATGACATTGCTCCGGTATATGGGGTCGTTCACAATCCCGAACTATCTAAACCACAAATTACAGTTTCTATGCTTTATTCACGCAAACCGCGCGAACTGGTAGAAGATTTTAAGAGTGTGTCAGATAAATATACTCGCAATAGAATTAAGAAGTCTTTGGAACAGCATGTTGTTCTGCAAAACCATAAGCTTGACAAAATGAACGAAGCAAGAAGAATGGTGGAAGAAAGCGGATCAAATTCAGGAGACGTTCTGGGTTTCTTAAAAAGAATAGGAAAACTATAATGGCCAGGGATTAATCACCTCCCAATATATTGTTAATTAAGATAAATCTTCCCGGTTATTCAACGGCCAGCCCCGTCGGATGACTGGGGGACTCGTATTTTTGTCTTTTTGTTTTATCGCGTCAGGCAACATTGTTGATTATGAGTATGTTTAAAAGGAAATTTCTGAACACTTTAATTAAGCACTATGCCTGCAGTCGGGTAGCCCAGCTCATCCAGATGCAGGCTTTAGTTTTGTACAACAAAAACTATATGATTCTCTAAAAATAATTGAGGATAAAAATCCGACCAAGAAACAAAAAAAATACCTCCGGTATATTATAAAGAAAGGTTCTAAAAGTGAAAACAGAATCTGCTATTTTTGAACTGAAAGAACGGAAAGCAAAAGCCAGCCTCGGTGGAGGTCAGAATAGGATTGACAAGCAGCACTCTAAAGGCAAACTAAGCGCGCGCGAAAGAATCGAACTCCTACTGGATGAAGGTAGTTTTGAGGAGTTTGACTTATTAAAAGAACACAGATGCACTAATTTTGACATGGAAAAACAACAATTTCCATCAGATGGTGTAATTACAGGCTACGGTACAATAGATAAAAGAACGGTTTTTGTATTCGCCCAGGATTTTACTGTTTTTGGCGGTTCATTATCAGAAACATATGCTGAAAAAATCATAAAAATAATGGAAATGGCGGCCAAAGTAGGCGCTCCCATTATAGGGCTTAACGATTCCGGAGGAGCCAGAATTCAAGAAGGCATAGAAAGTCTGGCCGGATATGGTGAAATTTTTCTAAAAAATGTTAAATTTTCTGGAGTTATACCACAAATTTCAGCAATACTCGGGCCTTGTGCCGGAGGCGCAGTTTATTCGCCCGCAATAACTGATTTTAACATAATGGTTAAAAATACAAGCAGCATGTTCGTTACAGGCCCAAAGGTAGTAAAAACAGTTACGAATGAAAACGTCGACTTTGAAGAACTCGGCGGGGCTCTTGTCAATTCCACCAAAAGCGGCAATGCCCATTTTGCTGCCGAAAACGAAGAAAACGCACTTCAGATTATAAGAAAACTTATTAGCTATCTACCTCAAAACAATATGTCTGCGCCAACGATAGAGCCCTGTAACGATCCTCAAAATCGTGAAGACGAGTTACTTAATGAAATAATTCCGGAAAGCCCAAATGTTCCATATGATATGAAAGAGGTTATTACATCGGTGGTTGATAACGCGGATTTTCTTGAAGTTCACGCGCTTTACGCTCCGAATATAATTATTGGTTTTGCCAGATTAAACGGAAGAAGTGTTGGAATTGTAGCCAACCAGCCTAATTATTTGGCCGGTGTTCTAGATATCAACGCCTCAAGAAAAGCAGCAAGATTTGTAAGGTTCTGTGATGCATTTAATATACCTATTGTAACACTTGTTGACGTCCCCGGTTTTCTACCTGGAACAGCACAGGAGTACGGCGGAATAATAACTCATGGCGCAAAACTTCTTTTTGCCTATGCCGAAGCAACAGTACCTAAAATCACTGTAATTACCAGAAAGGCCTATGGCGGCGCATATTGTGTTATGAGCTCACGACACATAGATGGTGATATTAACTTTGCATGGCCTACTGCTGAAATAGCTGTTATGGGAGCAGAAGGGGCGGTCGAAATTGTTTTTAACAAGGAAATTAAAAGCTCTGAAGATCCCAAAAAATCTTTACTCGAAAAAATTGAGTACTACAAAAAAGAGTTTGCCAATCCTTATCAAGCTGCCAAAAGAGGTTATATAGATGACATAATAACGCCTTCTCAGACGAGGTTTAGGTTAATAAGGTCTCTGGAAGTGCTATCTACAAAAAGAGACTCTAATCCTCCCAAAAAACATGGAAATATACCGCTGTAACTATTCAAAAAATAATCTGAGGTAAATTATGGTATGGATATTAGCTATAACAGGAATACTCGGTGTTTTCTCCGGACTACTCCTTTTATGCATTTTTTTGCTTATAGTTCAAAAAATCGCTGTTTCCGGCTGGAAAAAAAACAAGAAAGAAAATGTTTTAGATTTTAAAATTGATGGAGGTGAAGTTTCAGGTGAAATTGCTGCTGCAGTAGCTGTGAGCATATACTTAAATGTTCGCTCCTTTAAAGAACAGAAAAAGCTGTTAACCATACAAAAGGTTACAAAGCCATTTTCTCCATGGATTAATAGTGGAAAGATAAGAATGATAACTGAATGGAATGAAGCTTACAATAGGAAAAAATAGATATGAAACAGTTCAATTTCAAAATAAACGGCAATAAATACAAGGCAGATATTAAGTCTGTGATAGACGACAAAATAACAGTTGAAATTAACGGCGTAAACTATGATGTTGCTGTTGAAAGTGAAAAGAAAAAAACTCCTGTATTAACAGTTCCTAAAGTAATAAATACCGCACTATCAGATAATCAAAAAACATCTAAACCCGGCACAAGTAATTTGGATATAATAACCGCTCCAATACCTGGCAGTATCGTTAAAATTAACTGTAAGGTTGGCAGCACCGTAAATGTCGATGATACAATCATGCTGCTGGAAGCAATGAAAATGCAGAACGAAATACGAGCTACAGCCAACGGTACAGTCAAAGAAATTTTCGTTAAAGAGGGTGATGCGGTTATGGAAGGCACAGAATTAATATTAATTCAATGAACAGTTAATAATTAAAAATTAATAGCTAAACGATTCACGATTAATGGTAAAGAAAGAAAGTTAAACGTTGATGAGAGCGGAAAATATAAGTTTGCATTAAGAATAATAAAACTTTATAAACAAGCTCAGTATTGCTCTAAAAGAGGCAAATGAAACAGATTATTGGCTTTCTTTATTGCTTGATTCAGGTTATATAACTCAAAAGATGTATAACAGCATTAATCCAAATATAACAGAAATATTAAAAATATTGGTGTCTATCGTTAATACGTCCAAAAAATCTTTATATATAAAAAATTAGTCAAGTTATTATTTTTTAACTTTTCATTGTTAATTGGAGTTAAACATGAATGGGGTATTAGATCTTTTCAGTAAAACAGGTTTTGTTAATATCGAACTTCCTTCGATATTGATGATTTGCATAGGTATAATCCTAATTACATTGGCCATAACAAAAAAATGGGAGCCTTTGCTTTTAATTCCCATTGGCTTTGGAGTAATTGTAGGAAATATACCTTTTGAACCTGGCCACATGATAGGTGTTTACGAACCGGGAAGCTTTCTGAATTTTATTTACAGCGGAGTAAAAGATGGCATATTCCCCCCCTTAATCTTTTTAGGACTGGGTGCTATGACTGATTTTTCTTCCCTTTTAGCAAACCCAAAACTGATTCTTCTAGGAGCTGCAGCTCAGGTAGGTATATTCATAACAATACTGGGCGCTATTGCCTTGGGGTTTACTCTTCCAGAAGCAGCATCAATTGGAATTATAGGTGGCGCAGACGGGCCAACGACTATTTTTGTTAGCTCCAATCTTGCCCCTCATCTAGTCAGTGCTGTCGCGATAGCAGGCTATTCTTATATGGCATTGGTTCCCTTAATACAGCCACCAATTATGAAGCTGTTAACAACTGATAAAGAGAGAAGAATCAAGATGAAACCTCTAAGACAGGTTTCACAACGAGAAAAAATTATATTCCCCATTGCTGGATTAATTATTACATGTTTTCTTGCTCCGGCCGCAATTCCCCTCCTTGGCTGTTTATTCTTTGGCAATATTCTAAAAGAGTGTGGCGTAGCAGATAGACTGGCTAATACAGCTAGAACTTCAATGATTGATATTGTAACGATTTTGCTCGGTTTTTCAGTAGGTGCCAGCACACAGGCAAATATGTTTTTAAAATGGAGTTCAATACAGATATTTTTACTCGGTGCATGCGCTTTTGCGATAGCCACAGCTTGCGGAATACTGTTTGCCAAACTGATGAATGTCTTCTGTAAAGAAAAAATCAATCCTCTTATCGGTTCTGCAGGAGTTTCGGCGGTCCCGATGGCAGCACGAGTTTCACAAATGGTTGGCCAGAAATATGATAAATCAAACTATCTGCTGCTCCATGCCATGGGGCCGAATGTCGCGGGGGTAATAGGCTCTGCTATTGCAGCAGGAATTCTCCTTGCGATGGTTAAATAGAATCTTCTATAATTACCCAGATAATGGAAAATAATATCTATTATTCGGAAGGTAGGGACAGCTCTCCGAGCTGTCAGCTTTTGAGCTACATGGAGATAAAAACCGACTAATTAAAAAGATTTATCTTGAGTTATTTTTGGTAAAATCTAGAATCTTATCAATAGTTGAAAATGCCATGCATGTTACGGTATCAGCTCCGCCGTAATAAATAGCCATCCTGCCGGTATCGCTGTCACATAGTGCAGCACATGGAAAGACAACATTTTGAACATCTCCAACGCATTCATACAGTTTCTGCGGGGATAATAAATATGGTTCAGATCTGGCAATGACTTTCCATGGCTTTTCCAGATCAAGCAATGCTGAACCAAAACTGTACACAAAGCCATTACATGAATTAAGCACTCCATGATATATCATCAACCATCCCTCAGATGTTTCTATGGGAACAGGGCCTGGACCAATTTTTTTACTCTGCCAACCTCTCGTAGGAGCCATTACAAAACGATGCTTACCCCAGAATGTCATATCCGGACTTTCACTATAAAATATATCGCCAAAAGGTGTATGTCCTGTATCGCTGGGGCGGCTTAACATTGCATATCTACCATTTATTTTTCTAGGAAAAAGAACTCCATTTCTATTCCATGGTAAAAAAGCATTTTCCATTTGATAGAATTTTACAAAATCATATGTATATGCTATCCCAATTGTATAACCATGATCTCCGTTACACCAAGTTACATAGTATCTATCATCAATTTTAACTACCCTGGGATCATATCCATATTCAAATTCACTAATTTCAGGATTTTCACGAATAAAATTAATTCTCTCCGGGTTAATATCCCAGTTAATTCCATCTTTACTTTTACCGCTGTGTATCAGCATTTCTCTTCTCTTGTCATCACACCTGAATACACCTCTAAACTCACCATTATAAGAAACAACAGCGCTGTTAAAAATACTGTTGGAAGTGGGGAGCAAATCTCTCGGAATAATGGGGTTTTTTGTACTTCTCCAAATAGTTTTATCTGAGACTCCGCTACATTTTTCCCACGGAATATTCGGTATACTTTCTCCAACAAATTTATATTTACCCATTTTTTCCTCTCCTTATAATAGTTCATTACAACATAAAAAAGCTTTATGCCTAACAATATTTCCATTATACACAGATAAAATAATATTTGCAATATTTTAGCCTTAGATAACTAAAAAGGCAGAAAAAGAGGGTAGGGACGGCTCTCCGAGCTGTCCGTCAACATATCGATGCAAAAAAGGCGGTTTAAGAACAAACCGCCCTACCTGTTGTATACAAAAGGAACGTTGCATCTTAAATGATTAAACATAAACGTGTTAATAACAAAGATTGCCTGTTACTTTTATCATATAATTTCCACACAACATTCCTTACGGAAAATAAATGAAACATTTTACCGCAAAGAATTGCATACAGAAAAAAATCGCATAATTGTTCCATAACAATACATAAAATGGGGACAAAAAAAGTAGGGATAGCTCTCCGAGCTGTCCGTCAACATATCGATGCAAAAAAGGCGGTTTAAGAACAAACCGCCCTACCTGAGGCTATTTTTTATCTCCGATGAATTAAAACTTAATTTCATTCCACTTCAAGTTCTTCTGCATCTTCGTAAGGGATGCTTACTCTACCAAGGATTGTTACTATTTTCCCAACAATCAATCCACTGACCAATGCTAAAATAATGGTAATTACTATTCCAAATATTTGCGCTGAAGGATTAACACTTTTTACAACCACAAGAGCAGAAAGTCCTCCAAGAAGTCCAGGTAGGCCATGTAAATAGAGAACTCCGCATGTATCCGTTTTTTTGATTAATTTTTGAATTTTTTCTTTTAGAACAGCAAAACCAAATGTTGAGAGTGTTCCTGCAGCAATACCGATTATAAATGCGATAGTAGGTGTAGTGAGATTACATGTAGAACCGATAGCTACCCCACCAGCAAGTGCTGCATTAGCTATATCTTCCACTGATACTTTTTTTCTGAAGAATGATGAAGCAAAGTATGTTGCTATTGTAGCCCCACATAGCGAAAGAACAACATTAATTACGGTTATCGGGATATCTGCAGGAGCTACTAATGCTGCACAGAAACTTGGCCAGAAAATCCATAAAACCATGCTTCCAAGCAGTGAATACCTGTCACTGGTTTCATCTGATTCAACTGTCGTTTCATATTCTTTTTTAGTTGTCAATGAAAATATAGCTCCAAGACCAAATAGTGCTCCAAAAGAGTGAATTACAATTGAACCTCCCGCATCAATAAAAACTTCCTTACCAATTAATCCGAATCCGCCAAAAAGAACAATCCATTCATTAAACGCATAGCATGGTATAAAAAGGAGTGCTAATAAAATATATTGTATCATTTTAAGACGCCCTAAAACTGAGCCGGCACATATGAGCAAAGCTGCTGCTCCGAACTCAGCAAGAATCAATTTATCAATATTGCCTTCAGTTCCTCCTGTAACAATAAAATACATAGGTATGGCTACACTAACTAAAAGAAACGTCGCTGTGAGCGCTGAGCGCCCATATTTTCTCACAAACACCATCAGAAAGCCAAACCCGACTAAAAGCATAGCCATTACGTGTATCGACCTGTTATATTTCTGAACATTTATAACATCTGCAATAATGTTATTTGAATTTGTTTCAGTTCCAAAAAGAGAGCCTGTCGTTACCAGTAAAATAGTGATAGTTAGAAGAAAAAATAATCCCGACTTTTTCATGCCATACCTTTCATTTAATTGTTCATGATAAAACTTGCTTTGTCTTTTTATGTTATTGTACCAGATAGTACCTTATTGGCTATTTTTATGTTAAAACACAAATTCATGTTTGTTATAAAAAATTACAAAATTGTATATATAAACTTCGCGCCTAATTTATCTAAATGCAAATTAGGCGCGAAAAATGAATATAAATTGTTACATTTATTATTTAAAAACAGTTGTCTTTAATAAAATCAGCCAGAACTTCTTGCGAAAACTTAAACCGACTTGACTTAGAGCATTCAATTCGTGAACAAAATGACTGTCCATATTGGTGTCTACGCTGTTTATCCAGATAGAAAATATATACTGGTGCTCCGCATTCACAAGTAACAAGGACATCAAGTTCGACATGGCAAGTCGGGCATAAAATTTTTATGATTTCTCCATCGCTAAAAGGTTCACCCGATAAAATAACTTTATCTGTTTTTCCTACAACAGAAGAAAGGATCAGATTAACTTCTCGGCTATCGTCCAGTGCAGAGTATATTAAATTTATTCCTTTATGACCATTAACTTTAGTGTCACTCATTAAATCATGCCCATTAGGACAATAAGCTACTTCTACAATAACACTTCCACTCTCTGTCTCCACCTTACCTTCAGGAATAGCAATTTTCCCGACGATAGGAATACGAAGTTTTCCATTACTATCATATTTTCTATTCATTTTTCACCAACTTTAATTAAAACCGATTTTAAGAACTAATTAGATACCCATGGCAATCATAGCATCGGCAACTTTTTTGAATCCAGCAATATTTGCACCATTAACATAATTTCCAGGTGTTCCATATTCTGCTGCTGCATCAGCAGATATTTTATGGATATTAGTCATTATTTCTTGAAGTGTTTTATCAACTTTTTCATGTGTCCAGTTAACACGCTGAGCATTTTGTGCCATTTCAAGTCCGGAAACTGCTACACCACCAGCATTTGCTGCTTTACCAGGTCCAAATAGTACATTATTATTTAGGAAAACTTCAACTGCTTCAGGACTTGAAGGCATATTTGCACCTTCAGAAACGACATAACATCCATTGTCAACAAGTGCTTTTGCATCACTTCCACTTATTTCGTTCTGGGTCGCAGATGGCATAGCTACTTCTGCAGCAACAAGCCCCCAAGGTCTTTTGCCTTTGTAATATTCTGCTGATGGATATTTATTAACATATTCGCTTATACGTCCGCGTCTTACATTTTTAAGATCCATAACATATTGAAGTTTTTCTTCGTTTATACCGTCTTTATCAATAATTGTTCCGCCGGAATCAGAAAGGGAAACAACTTTACCACCCAGTTGAATTATTTTTTCAACTGTATACTGAGCAACATTTCCTGCCCCAGAAACAAGAGCTGTTTTTCCTTCAAAACTCTGATCTCTAGTTTTCATCATTTCATCTGCCAAATAAGTAGCACCATACCCTGTGGCTTCAGGACGAATTAAACTTCCACCCCATCCAAGGTCTTTACCAGTTAACACGCTAGTATGCATATTTTCAATTTTCTTGTACTGCCCATATAGATAGCCTATTTCACGACCACCTACTCCAATATCTCCTGCAGGAACGTCTGTATCAGCATCAATATGCCTATAAAGTTCTCTCATGAAGTTCTGACAAAATCTCATAACTTCAAAGTCTGATTTTCCTTTGGGATCAAAATCACTTCCACCTTTACCGCCACCTAATGAAAGTCCGGTCAGACTATTTTTAAAAATCTGCTCAAACCCTAAAAATTTCAAAATACTTAAATTAACGCTAGGGTGAAATCTAAGGCCACCTTTAAATGGGCCAATTTCACTATTAAACTGAACACGATATCCTGTGTTTACCTGAACATCATTATTGTCATCAATCCATGATACTCTAAATGTAATAATACGTTCTGGGATAGTAATTCTTTCAAGAACCTTATTCTTCTGATATGAGCTGTCTTTTTCCATAACCGGGCCAAGAGAAGACAACACTTCTGTTGCTGCTTGAAGAAATTCATTTTCCCAAGGATACTTTGCATGTAGATTGTTTAATACTTCGCTTACATAGCTATTCATAGTTATACCTTTCATTTTATGGTTTTTAGAAATAATGTTTATTTCCTGTTTTCATTCTCAAGAAGTTAAAAAGCAAATTTCTGTACACTAAATATAATTTCTCAATTTTAAAAAAATCTTTGTTATGGTAAATAGATTAAGCAGAAACCATGCCAAAAAAACTCTATTACGTGCAACCCCCTTGTTTTAAACAATTTACATATACAAATAAGCAATATTAACATAAGCAATAAAACAACAAAATTGTAATGTTTTTATTAATTATTACAATTTTGTGATAAAAAGGGGGATTAATTACTGCAATATCACAATACCTAATAGATTTTTCATAAAAAGAGATTATATATATCTAAAACAAACCTGTAATATAAATTACTTAGAACAAATAGTGGAAAATTTTAAATTGAAAACATATATAAACAGCATAGGACTAAACGTCATTTACAGCGTAACCCACTCTGTTCTTGTTCATAAATCAGACGTATCATCGCTTTTAAAAGATGTATTGGATGTACTTCAAAGAGACATGGGGTTAGAACGGGGAACAATAACGCTTAAAAGAGAGGACCTTTTAGTCATTGAAGCATCCAAAGGCTTGTCTGAAAAAGAGGAAAAAAGAGGCCAGTATAAAACAGGGGAAGGAATAACCGGAAAAGTCGGATTAACTGGTAAATCAATAGTAATACCGGATATTTCACAAGAACCTCTCTTTCTGGACAGAACCAAAACGAGACTATCTAAAAAAATAGCATTTATCTGTGTTCCTATTAAACATAATGATGAAATTATAGGAACATTAAGCATTGACTGCCCATTAAGCATCACATACAGGCTAGCTAAGGCACTAAGAATTCTTGAAATTGTTGCCAATATTTTGGCGGATGGAGTTGCGGCCTTAAGAAATGAAATTGAAGAAAAAGAACAGCTTAAAGCAGAAAACCTGCGCTTAAAAAATGAGCTAATTGGGCATTTCAGGCCTGATAATATTATTGGAAACTGCAACAGCATGCGTGTTGTCTACGGAATGATTTCACAGGTTGCAAATAGCCAGGCAACCGTACTGGTAAGAGGTGAATCAGGAACAGGAAAAGAGTTAGTTGCTAAAGCAATACACTATGCCAGTCCAAGAAAGGACAAACCATTCATCGCTGTAAACTGCGCAGCACTACCTGAAAGCTTAATAGAAAGCGAGCTTTTTGGGCACGAAAAAGGAGCCTTTACCGGAGCAAATATTCAAAGAAAGGGACGCTTTGAGCTTGCTAAAGGCGGAACTCTTTTTCTTGATGAAATCGGAGATATCAGCATTTCTGTTCAAGTAAAACTCCTCAGGGTTCTACAGGAGCGGACCATGGAAAAAGTGGGAGGCCATACTTCAATTAAAACCGACGTGAGAATTATTACAGCAACGAGTAGAAACCTTGAAGAATTAATAACCAAGGGCCTGTTTCGAAAAGATTTATACTACAGATTGAATGTTTTTCCTATTCACATGCCGGCATTGAGAAAAAGAACAACAGACATCATACTGCTTGCAGATTTTTTTCTAGAGAAATATAACCACCTATATTCAAAAAATATAGATAGGATTTCTACACAGGCAATAAATATGCTTACCGGGTACCACTGGCCAGGCAATGTTAGAGAGCTGGAAAACTGTATTGAACGCGCTGTTCTCGTTAACTCAGACAATGTTATAAATGCTTGTAATCTGCCTCCTTCTCTGCAAACGACCAAGGAAAGTCAGTCAGGTGGTACAATCATAAATAAAAACGTAAATTTAGAGACACTTGTTGCTTCATTTGAGCAGGAAATAATTACAGAAGCACTTGGAAAAAATAATGGAAATGTAGCAAAAACAGCCAAAAACCTTCACACAACACCAAGAATAATACATTATAAAATAAACAAGCTTGGGATAAACCCGGAACAGTATCGTTCAAAATAGCATACATATTATATTGATTACATTTTTGTAACTTTTTTTAAAACGTTATATTATAGAAAGCAATAAAAACAATATAAAAGGCTAATAGACAAAGAGTAATATCAATTCTTTTTATTTTTGGCATAAATTCTGCTTTTTATTGTAATAAGCAGATATTAAGGTTTATATATACCTGAAGTATTTTTTATCTTACATTTTTTTTATTATTTATCGAAAATCATTTAGCTTTAGGTATAATGTAATATTGTTGACTAAAGACAGATTTAAAAAGTAAATTCCTATATTTTAAAATAAGGGGAAGAGTTTAAAATGAGCATTTCACAAAGGAAAAAAGCTTTATCTAATATTGCGGCAAGAAAATATAGGGATAAAGAGCTTGAACAGACGTCAATTTTGGATATTTATGGAAAAGACGTTTTTAATTTAAAAACAATGAAAGATTTTTTGCCGGCCCCAGCCTACAAAAGCTTATTAGCCACAATAAGAAAAGGTGAAAGCCTAAACGCAGAAATAGCTGATGAAGTTGCGAACGCAATGAAACGCTGGGCAATAAGCAAAGGAGCGAGCCATTATACACATTGGTTTCAGCCTTTAACCGGATCAACAGCGGAAAAGCATGACTCTTTTATTGAACCTGATAATGAAGGCGGTGTAACGCTTGATTTCTCTGGAAAGACATTGATAAAAGGAGAACCTGACGCATCTAGTTTTCCTTCAGGCGGCCTGAGAGCAACTTTTGAAGCAAGAGGATATACTGCCTGGGATCCAACAAGCCCTGCCTTTATAAAACAAGGAGATAATGGTGCAACCCTTTGTATTCCTACTGCATTTTATTCATACACAGGCGAAGCACTTGATAAAAAAACACCTCTTTTAAGATCATTACAAGCCATATCAGATCAAGCAAAAAGGCTATTAAAGTGTTTCGGTGAAAACGTAATAGAAAAAGTACACATAGAACTAGGTACCGAGCAGGAGTATTTTTTAATTGACAAAGAAATCTATTATGCCCGCCCGGACCTTGTCCAATGCGGTCGTACACTGTATGGCAACATGCCCCCAAAACATCAACAACTTGAAGACCATTATTTCGGCTCAATAAAGCCGCGGGTTCTAAGTTTTATGACTAAAGTTGATGAAGAACTATGGAAACTGGGTATTCCGGCTAAGACGCGACATAATGAAGTTGCCCCATCACAGTTTGAACTTGCTTCACAATACGAAGAGCTTAATCTTGCAGTAGACCATAATATGCTTATAATGGAAACTCTCAGAGAAATAGCAAATCAACATGGTTTTATATGCTTAATGCACGAAAAGCCTTATGCTGGCATTAATGGCTCTGGAAAACACAATAACTGGTCACTTAGCGCTAACGGTATAAATCTATTAAACCCAGGGCACAATCCACATGAAAATGCTATTTTTTTGACGGTTTTGTGCGCCATTATTAAAGCTGTAGACAAGCATGCAGACTTACTGCTTGCATCTGTGGCAACTGCCGGAAACACCCATAGGCTCGGCGGCAATGAAGCTCCTCCATCAATTATATCGATGTTTCTTGGAGATCAGTTAACAGATGTAATTGAGCAAATTGAAAAAGGTGGAGCAACATCGGCCAAGAAGGGCGATAGAATGAGAGTTGGAGTTGATACTCTTCCTGAACTACCAAAAGATGTCACTGACAGAAACCGTACAAGCCCGTTTGCATTTACAGGCAATAAATTTGAATTTCGTGCTGTAGGCTCTACTCAATCCTGTGCCGGCCCCAATGTAGTACTAAATACAATTGTAGCAGAGGCATTTGACGAAATTGCAACAGAACTGGAAAAAGCAGGAGAAAAGCCTGGTGATTTTAACAGTACCCTGCAAAAAATACTGCAGAAAATAGTTAAAGAACACAAGAAGGTTGTCTTTAATGGAGATAATTACTCCCGAGAATGGCTACTTGAAGCAGAAAAACGCGAACTGCCTAATATTGCAAACGTTCCAGATGCACTGAAAGCTATTACATCAAAAAAATCAGTTGAACTTTACTCCAAATATAATGTGTTAAGTAAAAGCGAGCTGTATTCTCGTCTCGAAATTTTTACTGAAGAGCATTCGAAAATTATCACGATAGAAGGAAAGCTTGCAATGGACATTGCTAAAACAATGATTCTGCCATCTGCAATAAAATATCAATCTGTTATTTTAGATGCCTTAACAAAATTAAATAACCTGAAAAT
This sequence comes from uncultured Victivallales bacterium, assembly GCA_964625675.1. GTDB lineage: Bacteria > Verrucomicrobiota > Lentisphaeria > Victivallales > GWF2-38-69. The sequence goes on from CAZVCD010000011.1 coordinate 21,599, forward strand.
TAGTTCAGGTACAGAACCACTAAGAGGGCAAATTGAAACAATCGGAAAACTTATTGATGGTCTAGCAGCAAAAATAAACTTAATTGATAAAAGCCTGCAATCTAAATCACCTGGAAAAATTATCTTTTCTCTTAAAGACCTGAGAATAATAGTTGACGCATTAGAGAGGGAAATTGACGATTCTACCTGGCCTTTGCCCAAATACTCAGAAATGCTGTTTATTTTATAA
>CAZVCD010000011.1:21927-28281 GCA_964625675.1 uncultured Victivallales bacterium
TGACGATTCTACCTGGCCTTTGCCCAAATACTCAGAAATGCTGTTTATTTTATAAGGGAAATCTGTCAACAACCTATTAGTTTCTAGGACAAAGAACAGCATGGTAGGGCGGTTTGTCCCTAAACCGCCATTTTTGCATTGATACGCTGGCGGACAGCTCGGAGAACTGTCCCTACCTTTTGGTATCCAGAAAGGCATTGTACACTTAATCTCTCCAATAACGATCGGAAAAAGCAATTAACTATTCAGGCTTTTGATCCAATTTAATTTTTTTAATTATATGATTAAGGGATATCAAATCTATACATCCTGTTATTGTTGATGAAGAATTAACAAGGATTGTACAATCAGGGTTATAGTTTTTAAGTGTTTCTTCTGTTGGCTTACCAAAAACAACTACTGTCTTATTGATAAGCTTATCTATTCCAAAGTTTTTAATAAAACCATTTACCGCTGAAGAACTTGCAAAAACAACAGAGTCAAAAGACCAAACTGAATTATAACTAATTCCAACGGTTTCATATAAATCAGTTTCTTTTATATCATAACCTTTTTTTAATAAAGTTTCGGTGATTGTGTTTGATGAAATGTTTGATTTTAAACGCAAAACTTTGCTTTTTAAAGAAATATTTTTATCAAAAATTTCCAGCAGTCCTTTGGTTCCGTAGTTCTCTTTAGCAACTGCATCAGCTATTAAATTGTATTTTCCCAGTTCTTCAGCAGTGCCTTTACCACATACAATAATTTTTGGAATGGTCCTGATATCTATTGAATGTTTTGAAATAATATCCATAAAACAGTTAACTGAACCTGGAGAAGTAATAATAAGCCAATCATATTGATTTATCGTGGAACCTAATAAAGAGCCAATGTTATGATTTGTCTGTAGTTTTATCATTGGTTTCAAGATAGGAATGCCTCCGTAATCTAAAACCCTTTCAGCAGCCTTTTCGATAATGTTCTCACTACAGGTAAGCAGAACTCGATGACCAGATAATGCTCCATTGTTTTTAAACAGATATTTTTTATCAGAACTTTCACCGACAAGAATAATTCCCGGTCCTGATTTATCTATATTTTCAAGAGTTGCAACTATTTTATCTAGAGTTGAACATATAATCTTTTCATCTATGCAGCCAGCATTAAATATTACTGAAATGGGTGTTTGTTTCGGAGCTCCTGTTTCAATCAGAGATTCAGTTAATTCAGGAATAAATGAAACACTCATCAAAAAAACTTTAGTTAATGAGTTAGTTTCTTCTTTGCTTACAGGAACAAAAGCTTTACTGTTTTTCTGTCTGCATGTAGCAACAGTAAATCCTCTGGAAACATCGCGTCTTGTTAAAAGCAGGCCACTTGTTGATGCAGCAGTATTAATGCTTGAAATTCCCGGAATAATGCGATATGGAAGTTCCAGTTTGTTTAGAATGTCTGTTTCTTCAGTTAACCTACCAAAAATACCCGGGTCTCCGCCTTTTAGTCGAACGACCTTTTTCCCCTGCCTTGAGTAATCACTTATTAATTGGTTAATTTGGTGTTGTTTAATGCTATGATAACCATTTCGTTTCCCGACAAAAACTGATTTAGCTGATGCGGGAAGATAGTCAAGAAGTTTTTTAGAGATCAGTGAATCATATAGACATATTTCACAATTTGACAGAGCTTTGACCGCTCCAATTGATATAAGTTCTGGATTGCCCGGTCCGGCTCCGGCGAAAACTACAGGCTTAACAAAATATTTACGAATATTCTGAAAAAGTCTATTGTTTGCTTTGAAAGTAACAGCAATATAGCCCTGCCCTTCGGGAGGTGTAATATCATTATACTGGAGGTATTTTTGTTTTTGGGTTATTTGTGAAATTTTATCCTCATTTATTTTATAAGTTTCCGAAAACCATTTCGTCTTGGGTATAACTGGAATATATTCTGAAATCCTATGCTGAAGATTCAATCTTTTCAATGCTGCCGCCGCCATAATAAGAATATCATAGCTGCCATTATCAAGCTGTTGAAGACGTTCTTCAATATTTCCTCTAATGGGCTTAATTACTGCTTTAGGCCATCGTTTGAGTGAATATTTTTCTCTACGTTCACTGCTTACTCCGATTATAGGATTATTATTACCGCTACCAACTATTACATCTCTTGCATCTTCTTTCCATGGAAGCCAGAACCAATCCAACCCATCTTTCATCGGGTATGGTAAATCTTTAGCGCTATGAACAGCACAAGCAATCTGGTTATTTAAAATAGCATCATCCAAGTCTTTGGAAAAAAAATCGTCTGAGCTAGTTTGCAAGTCAGTAATTTTATCTCTATCGCCCGGTGTAGAAAATTCAGCAAGTTCAAATTTAAGAAAAGGAAATAGCCTTTCAATACATCTACATGCATTGTGTGACTGTATGACAGCTAAGTTACTATTTCGTGTTCCAGTTTTTAAGGCTATTGGATATTTTTTCATAATTTACAATTTTATAATTTATAATTTTTTCGCATATCGGTAGTATAGTGTCGACCGAACAAATTTCTTTTCTGTACCAGTATTTGAGCTTTTCAAGATCGACGATATTTTCAGAAAAATCCGGCGATATATTCCTAGGCATGCCAAGATCAATTGTAGTAGTGCCTTTGCTATAGCAATATTCTTTTGTTAGTAATGGTTTGTTAATCCTTAAAGCACTGATGACAATACTACAATTACAAATTTTTAATTTCAATTCGTTCAATGAGACAACTTGTATATTTGCATTACCGTCTGTTTTGGGGATGCTTTTATGATAGAACCATATAATATTTTTTATCGGCAGTTTAAGAAGTTCTTCAATTAGTTTTGTCCCAATTTGTCCGGTTCCAAGAACTGCGATAGAATCATTTTTCAGATCGATGCCTCTAATAGATTTAAGATATCTGATTGTCAAATTTTCTATTTCTGTAGGTTTGATAATTGAAGACACACTATTTCTAATCTGTTTGGCTATAAATTGTGCTGATTCAATAAAGCTTTTTAATATACCACCCGACCATTTGTTTTTTTCTGAGCTAGCAAAAGCTTCTTTAATTTGAGATGAAATATGGTTTTCACCAATAAGTTGAGAGTATATTCCGGCAGTAACCAGTGTTAAATGCTTAAAAGCTTCTAACCCTCGCTTTGTATAATATTCTTTTTTGCCAAGGAGATTAAAATTGCTCAGCTTTAGTATCATCTTTTCGATATTTTCATTAGAATTTATAAGGCAAAGTATTTCAACTCTGTTGCACGTGTTTATTATCATAAACTCGTGTATTCCAATAACATGAGAAAGCATTTCAGGTATATCTTTGTTGTCTATTGAAACGTGCAGATGTTCTCTTTCGGCTAAATTAAGAAACCTGTGATCAGTGCCTATTAGAAATAATTCACTATCGCCAGGAGCTGATATATACCTTTTTATATTGTCTTTTATCAATCTGGCATATCTGCATGACTTGCCCCCTGTGGACACGGATACAGTTAATCCATTTTCTGCAAACGAAGCCGGAGTAATAAAGGCACTTTTATGCCAGTTTTCATCAACGGCACAGCTTAAGATGCTTCGTTTACTGCATATTTCTGCTATCTGTGAATTTAATATTGAATCATTTGTTGCAATAAAAACTAAAAATATATCATCCAGATAGCTTTCTTTAAACTCTCCATATATCAATGAAACTAAATTTTGTGTGTGAAACTCAAGTATAGTATGACTGAAGGCTTTACTGATAATAGTGGGATGGACGCCAGCTGAAATAAGCTTTTCAGCTTTACGGGTGGACACCTTGCCTCCTCCAATAATTATACACTTCTTTTTTTTTAGTATTAAATTAACTGGAAACAAAGAGTCAAGATTTTTATTTTGATGCTTCAAGAACGACCTTTTTTATTTTGATGCTTTGACTTGCAATACAATATTGTTGTCTATTAATAAGTTAAAAATAAACGTCCATATACATAAAAACAGTATAAAGTTTCAAATAAAACACGAAATTCGTTTAATTCGAATATAATGTATGATTTTTATCATTAAAAAGATGGTTTATATAAATTAGGTAATAATATGAACAACTTCCCACATATAAGACTAAGAAGATTGCGTCAAAACAGCACTTTCCGAAAGATGATAGGAATGCCTTTTCCTCCTCCTGAAAAATTTATCTATCCCGTTTTTATAATTGAAGGTACAAATAAAAAAGTACCTATTAAATCTATGCCTAACCAATATAGATATAGCATGGATAAAGTTTTAGAAGCTATTGAACCTTTGGCAAAAATTGGAATTGCAGGAGTAATGATCTTTGGTGTGCTGGGAGGTTCTGGGAAAAAAAACGAGAATGGTTCTGAAGCTTACAACGAGAATGGTTTAGTACAGAAAGCAGTAAACATTATAAGAAGTCATTTTCCGGAATTGCTTGTTTGTACAGATGTTTGCCTTTGTGGGTATACAGATCATGGTCACTGTGGTATTATTGATTCTGATGGAATCATACTAAATGATAAGACTCTGGATATTCTTTCAAAAGTAGCGGTTTCACATGCAGAAGCAGGAGCACACTGCGTAGCTCCAAGTGCAATGATGGATGGCCAAGTACAGGCCATTAGGCAGGGGTTATCAAACAGTAATTTTGATGAAACAGTTCTAATGAGTTATTCCACCAAGTTTGCTTCCTCGATGTATGGCCCATTCCGTGAGGCTGCGGATTCTGCACCGTCTTTTGGAGACAGAAAAACTTATCAACTATCATATAATGATCCTGTTCAAGCTATTAGAGAATCAATAATAGATCAGAATGAAGGTGCAGATATGCTTATGGTTAAACCTGCTCTTTTTTATCTTGATATTATTAAGCAAATTAAAGAAGAAACTCAACTTCCTCTAGCTGCCTATAATGTAAGTGGTGAATATTCCATGATTTATGCCTCTGCCAAACAAGGGTATGGCGACCTCTATGATATGGCGCGTGAATCTGTCTCAGCTATTTTCAGAGCGGGGGCTGATGTGGTTTTATCTTACTGGGCAAATCAATACGACAAGATAAATCTTGTTTTTGTCTTTTCACTTCTGTTTATAATCAAAATTATATAGATTAATAAGAAGTTAAAAAGCAAATTCCTGTACACTTAAACTATTTGACAAAAGCTCAAGTTGAAATAATAAGGAAAGTTGAAAAGTGAGATGATAAATTCAGAAAAATTATATAATAAAGCTAAATTAATTATTCCTGGTGGAGTTAACAGCCCCGTACGGGCTTTTAATTCAGTTAAGTGTTCGCCAATTTATATTGAAAAAGGAGATGGTGCTTATATTTATGATGCTGACGGCAATAAATATATGGATTTTTGTTCATCGTGGGGGCCGTTAATTTTAGGACATGCAAACAAAAAAGTTGTTAACGCTGTTAAAGCTGCTGCTGAATCAGGTTTGAGTTTTGGTGCCTGCACAAAGCGCGAAATAGAAATGGCTGTACTTCTTAAAGAATGTATACCATTTCTTGATATGGTTAGAATGGTTAATTCAGGAACTGAAGCTGTGATGAGCGCCGTAAGATTGGCCAGAGGCTATACGGGAAGAAATAAAATTGTAAAATTTGATGGATGTTATCATGGACACGCAGATTACCTGCTGGTTTCTGCCGGAAGCGGCCTGCTAACAAACGGTATTTCTACTTCAGCAGGGGTTCCCGAAAATGCTGTTGCTGATGTAATCGTAGTTCCATATAATGACACTGAAACAGTAAAGAAAGTTTTTCAAAAATATTCATCTGAGATCGCCGCTGTAATTGTTGAACCAGTAGCAGGTAATATGGGATTAATTACACCTGTTAAACATTTTCTTGAAACACTTCGCGATCTTACTGATAAATCTAACTCTTTGTTGATTTTTGATGAAGTAATAACCGGGTTTAGGTTTAAGGCGTCTACATATGCATCAATTTGCAACGTAACCCCTGACTTAATTACTCTTGGCAAGATAATTGGTGGCGGTATGCCCCTTGCTGCATTTGGAGGGAAAAAAGAAATAATGGAACACCTGGCTCCAACTGGCAATGTATATCAGGCTGGAACTTTAAGCGGTAATCCTGTCGCTTTAGCTGCTGGTATAAGCACAATAAAAACACTATTAGCTGAAGATAGCTATTCCAAGTGTGCAGAATATTCATATGATATTCAAAATGCTGTTAATTCTGCCGCTGAAAAAAATAATTGGAAATTATACTGTGAAGCTTTCATGGGTATTTTTACTATTTTCTTTGGTCTCATAAGTGCACCTAAAAATTTAAACGATGTTAAAGAGTGCAACACAGATATATTTGCTGAATTTTACAAAAAAATGTTATCTA
>CAZVCD010000012.1:0-28124 GCA_964625675.1 uncultured Victivallales bacterium
CTTGAAATAGAAAAAATAATGTTTGACGGAGAAATAAGTGGATCTCATATTGGAACAAAAGAACTTGGAAAAGCATATCGTATAGATGATGCCATAGGCAGATACATCGAATTTGCTAAAAGTTCGATAAAAAGTGCAAGCTTAAAAGGATTAAAGATAGTACTTGACTGTGCCAACGGTGCAGGCTACTGCATCGCACCATGGATATTTAAGGAACTTGGAGCAGAGGTAATCAAAGTGGCTTATGAACCTGATGGTATAAATATAAATAAAAATTGCGGAGCAATGTATCCTCACAATATATCAAATCTTGTTCGGGAACACAAAGCTGATGTTGGTATTTGTCTTGACGGTGATGCAGATAGACTAATAATGCTTGACAGCAACGGAGCTGTTGTAAACGGCGATAGACTGCTGGCAATGTGTGCAATAGATCACAAAGAACGTGGAAAACTGGCAAACAACACACTTGTAGTAACAGTAATGAGTAATCTAGGACTAATTCATGCTATGAAACGTGAAGGCATTAACGTCGAGGTAACCGGTGTTGGTGATAGATACGTGATAGAACGTATGCGTGAAGGAGGTTTTAATATTGGTGGTGAACAGTCAGGACATATTATTTTCATGGATTATGTTACAACAGGTGACGGCATTATTTCAGCACTTCATATTTTAAGCATGATGAAACGCAAAAAGAAAGATTTATCTGAGTTAGCAAACTGTATGGAGGAGTTCCCACAATTATTGCAGAACGTTAAAGTTGGTAAAAAACTACCTGTAGAAGAAGTACCTGAACTTGATTCTATCATCAAAGAGTGCGAAAAAGATTTAGGCGATAACGGGAGAGTTCTCGTAAGATATTCAGGAACAGAAAATTTAATGAGGGTAATGATAGAAGCCAAAAAACATGAAATAGCTGAAAGTTGGGCAAAAAAAATAATTAAAGTTGTCGAAAAACATTTAATGTAGGAAATTTATATGAAAATTAATATTATTGATATAGGTGCACCTGATTCATTTCTACCAATTGTTTCTGAACGACATGTAAAAGATTGCCCGGTCGGCGGAATAACACTTGAAAAAGCCCTGACTGCCAAAATAAAAAGTTGTGTTTCAAATGTGAAAGATAGTAGCGACAGCAAAATTTTTAACATTAGAGTAGATTTATGGCCATCAATTGAATTGATAGAAAAAATACTTTTAAGCAGTGTGAATACTGTTGTTTATTACAAGCTTGAAGACGAGGAAGTTCCAATGGCATGGATTTCTTCAGAAAATAATACACTTCCTGGCGATATCAAGAAAATAGAAGTTGACAGTTCCTCTAAAGTACTGCGTTATTCATGGGATCTGCTTGCCGTAAATGAGGAATTAATTGACAATATAAAAGAAGATACAATAAATGGAACTGTTAGAGAACGTGTTACTATTGACGGCAATGTTATAATAGGAGAAGGAACAGTACTTCTTCCCGGAGTATATATTGAAGGTAATGCTATTATCGGCAAAAATTGTAAAATTGGTCCTAATTGTTATATTCGCGGAAAAACACATATTGGAGACGGTTGCCATGTTGGACAGGCAGTAGAAATAAAGAACTCTATTTTGATGAATAAAGTCAGCGTAGGGCACTTAAGCTATGTTGGCGACTCGATACTAGGAGAGGCTACAAACTTTGGCGCAGGAACAACTACAGCTAATCTACGCCATGACGGGAAAAATCATAATTCAAAAATCAATGGTAAACAAATTGACACTGGGAGAAGAAAATTAGGAACGATTGTTGGAGATGGTGTTCATACAGGAATAAATACCAGCATTTATCCAGGAAGAAAAATTTGGTCCCATGCCAGTACATTACCCGGAGATATTGTAAAAAAAGACATACTAAAATCAAAGTTCTAATCAAGATAAATCTTGTTTTTGTCTTTTTGCTTCTGTTTGAACTTATTATTATGTTGATTGTTAAGAAGTTAAAAAACAATTCCCTATACATTCAAGCAAAAAATAGACTTTAATACTTTTAAACAATGGTGAATACTATAACAGAGCTATTATCCCCTGCAGGTTCCTTTGAAGCTTTGTCCGCTGCGATAGATGCAGGAGCGGATTCTGTCTATTTTGGAGCTGGGCAACTGAATATGAGATCAAGATCCTCATATAATTTTAGTGTTCAGGATATTGCTAAAGTAGCTGATATCTGTAGAAATAAAGGGGTCAAAAGCTATCTTGCCCTTAATACCCTGATTTATGATGAAGATATTGACACTGCGTCTGAAATACTAAAAACAGCAAAAGAAGCGAATATCTCAGCTATAATAGCCAGTGATATCTCTATTATTCAAATGGCTTATAATTTAGGACTTAATGTGCATATATCTGTACAGGCTAACGTTTGCAATATTGAAGCCGTTAAATTCTATTCAAAGTTTGCGGATGTAATTGTATTAGCACGGGAGTTAACCCTCAAACAAATAAAAAAAATTACCGGTGCTGTTCAGGGTAAAAATGGACATGAACCTATACTGGGACCAGGTGGTAAACCTGTAAAAATTGAAGTTTTCACTCATGGAGCTTTATGTGTTTCTGTCTCAGGAAAGTGCTATATGAGTTTAGCCAAATATAATGCGTCAGCAAATCGCGGAGCCTGTTATCAGAACTGCAGAAGATCCTATCGCGTGATTGATGAAACAGATAATTCAGAACTCATAATTGATAATAAATATATTATGTCACCAAAGGATATCTGCTTAATAAGACACCTAGACAAGCTACTCGAAGCCGGAGTGGAAGTCTTAAAACTTGAAGGGAGAGGACGCTCCCCTGATTACGTCCACACTGTTACAAAAGTGTATAGAGAAGCTCTTGAAAGCATAGAATGCAACGAGTACACAAAAGAGAAGATGGATGTTTGGGAAAAAGAACTAAAAACAGTTTTCAATCGTGGTTTTTGGCATGGCGGATATTATCTTGGAGAAAGCCTGGATATCTGGAGTGGTAATGCTAATAATCAGGCTACTAAAAAGAAAACAAGAATTGGACTGATTACAAAATATTATTCAAAAATAGGTGTTGCTGAAATTGATTTAAAAGAAGGCAATATATCTATCGGAGACGAAATTATGGTAATTGGCCCCACTACAGGTGTACAAAAGACGGTTGTATCAGAAATCAGGTTCGAAAATAAAAGTGTATTGTCCGCTAAAAAAAATGACCTCATAAGTATTCCATTTCCAGTAAAGGTAAGAAAAAATGACAAGGTGTTTTTATTAGAGCCAAACTTACTGTAGTAAAATATCATACAAGGATATATTACATGCATTCCTACACCTCTCTTTATACCCCTATCAAAATGATTTCCGATAAATAATAAAAAAATAGAGGATAAAACCTCAGAAATTAAACAATAACAAAAAAATTAACATGCCTCTGGTATAAATAAAAGGAAAAGTATAATGGCAAGTGTTAAATCTTTATCCACAAATAAAAGGCCATGGTTCTGGGTGCCGTCTGTCTATTATATGGAAGGCTTTCCAGGCGTTATGATTATGTTTGTTCTTGGAATTATGTACAAGAACTTCGGTGTCTCAAACACAGAAATTACTATATATACCGGTCTGCTTGTTATGCCATGGGTAATCAAACCGTTATGGGCATCGCTTATTGACATTATTATGACAAAACGCTGGTGGATATATATGATGGAAATTGTCGTTGGATGCCTATTTATAGCAATGGCATTTGCAGTAAAAACTCCTCATTATTTCATATTAAGCATTGTTCTTGCATGGGCAATAGCTTTTTTATCATCAAGTCACGACATTGCAACGGATGGTTTTTATTTAATTGAATTGAATCCCTCCCAACAATCATTTTTTGTAGGCGTACAGAGTGCTTGTTATAATATTGGAAAAATTAGTGCTACAGGGCTTGTTGTTATGCTCTGCGGTCTTCTTTTTACGCAAACTCAAAATTATTTTACCGCGTGGTCATTCGGTTTGATTGTTTCAGGTTGTACTTGTATAGGAATTGGTTTATACCACAAATTTATCCTGCCTCATAGTGAAAAAAAAGAACATAAAACATTCAAAGAGGCTATGCATGAGTTTATTGAAGTATATAAAGATTTTTTTAAAATTAAAGGTTTAGTAACAGCAATTCTTTTTCTATTTTTCTATAAACTTTCTGAAAGTATGATTTCAACAATACTACCCCTTTTTCTGCTAGACCCAGTCAGTCAGGGGGGACTTGGTCTGACAAATACGTTTACCGGACTGGCTTATGGTACTGTAGCACCTCTCACAATTATCTTAGGAGGTTTTTTAGGTGGATACGCTATATACTGCAAGGGATTTAAATATTGGATTTGGTGGATGATTGCTGCAGTAAATGCTCCGAACGCTGTTTATATAGTACTTGCACATTATCAGATACAGAGCCATGCGATTGTATTGTCATGTCTTGCATTTGAACAATTCTGTTTCAGTTTTGGATATGCAGCATACCTCGTATTTGTATACTATATGGTCAAGGACAGTAAATATAAAACTGCACATTTCGCGTTTTTCGCTGGAGTTATGCTATTGGGAATAATGATTCCAAAAATGATCAGTGGTTGGCTTCAACAGCTAATGGGATATGAACATTTCTTTATTTTTGTAATATTTATGATAATCCCTGCAATTATAGTAGTTAAATTTCTGAAGATGAATCCGGCTCATTTCGGCAGAAAGAAAGAGGAAAATAATAGCCATGCTTAAAAATATTTTACAAAATATGACTTTAAGAGAAAAGCTTGGTCAGCTCATAATGATGGATTTCAGGTTTTGGGGCAAAGATAAAAATGGTAATTATATTTCTGCCTGCGAATTGAATCATACAATTAAAGACCTGATTTCAAAATATCATCTAGGCGGTATTGCTTTATTCAGAGAAAATACAGGTACTCCTGCACAGATAATTAAGCTTGTCGAAGATATACAGGCTGATGCTAAAATTCCGTTACTGTTTGGCATTGATCAGGAGGGCGGAATTGTAACAAGACTTCAAACAGGAACTGATATGCCCGGAAACATGGTGTTGGGCGCCGCTAATGATTATACTTTAACAAAAGAAGTTGCAAAAGCAATTGGCAGAGAGCTGAATGTGCTGGGTATCAACCTTAATTTTGCTCCTACTGTTGATGTGAATTCTTCGCCTTCCAACCCGATTATTGGTGTGCGGTCTTTCAGCAGCAGCCCAGAACTGGTTGGCAAGATGGGAAAAGCTTTTATTAAGGGTTTGAAAGAAGCATCTGTTCTATCATGTATTAAGCATTTTCCAGGACATGGAAATACAGTCAACGATACTCATTTAGAACTGGCTACTGTTGATTATTCTTATGAAGAACTTGAAAAGATCGACTTGAAACCATTTGAAGAAACTATTCAAGCTGGTGCAGATTCGATAATGATAGCACATGTTATTGTTCCAGCTCTGGATGACAGTAAACAAAAGTCTAAAAAAGACGAAAAAGAAATAGGAACCCCCGCGACCCTTTCGTATAAGATTATTACAGAACTGCTTAGGAATAAACTTAAATTTGATGGACTTGTTCTTACAGATGCGCTGGACATGAAGGCTATAAGCGATAATTTTGGCAACGAAGAGGCAACCATCAAAACTATTCTGGCCGGTTCAGATATGGCTGTTATGCCTGTTAGAATATGGGAAGAGAAAGATATTTATAAACTTGAAAACCTCTTTGTTACGCTTGAAAAAGAATGTAGTAATAATCCGGCATTTCTTGTCAGAGTTAAAGAATCTGTGGAAAGAGTAATATCATTAAAAATAAAAAAGGATATAATCAATAACAATAAAGTTTCCATAGATAAAAAAATAAAGGAAGCAAGTCATATTGTGGGCTGTAATGCACATAAATTAATTGAAAGAAAAGCATCATCCAGAGGAATTACGTTAATAAAGAACGACAACAACATTCTGCCGTTTAAATTGGAAGAAAATTCTAAAATTTTAATTTTAGATAGTAATAAAACCAGGATTAACCTGTTATCTAATAATATAAGACAGGTAATAGAAACTCTTGGTAAATCAGCGACTATTAATAAACAGATGATAAATTTTACAGATATGCTTAGTAACTCATTAGAACAGCAAATATTAGAAGCTGATTTTATAATACTTCTTACTTATAATCTTGATTCATCAACAACTTTACCGGAACAGATCGCCACTTTTGCTGACTCAAATAATAAAAAACTTGTTTCAATCGCCTGTAGAAATCCTTATGACATCGCATACATTCCAAGCTGTAAGGCTAACATGGCTATTTACGGAGCAGTTGGTTTTGATCAAACAAATGCCATTCAGGCAATACTAACAGTAAATCTTGAGACAGTATCAGGTGCTTTATTTATTGGCAATAATAACAGAATATTATTGAAACCAATAGGTAAACTACCTGTAACAATCGAAAATTCTGTTACGAAAGAAATTCTTTATAAAATTGGACATGGATTGGGATATTGACCTACTGCCATATTAGGATTTAACTATGAAAATTAAAACTGAATTTATCAGGTTAAAACTAAAGTACCCGTTCAAAACGGCACGCAGTGCTCCAAGAGAGTTTACTGATTCTTTAATTGTTTCTATCGAGTATGAAGGTCAGGTAGGTGAAGGTGAAATAAGACCCTCAGAATATTATTTTGGAGAAGATTTTAAAGTAGCACAAAAAGTTATTTCTGAAATATTACCGGTACTGGGGGGAAATCCTTTCCTCCTTGAAGATATCATTAACGAACTAAAAGCTAAATATTTTTACGCCCCGGCAACTATTGCTGGCATTGATATTGCACTTCACGATCTCGTTGGAAAACTGTTAGGTATTCCGCTATATAAATATTTTGGTCTAAATGCCAAAAAGACACCTGTTTCAAGCTATACTATTGGTTTGGATACAATTCCAAAAATGTTAAATAAACTAAAAGAGGCTAGTAACTTTCCAATAATAAAAGTTAAAGTAGGTGTACCTGGTGACCTTGATATGATAAAGGCTATTAGGGGTATTTCTGATGTCAAAATTCGCGTTGACGCTAATACTGGGTGGAGCGTAACAGAAGCGATAAAAAAGATTAATCAGCTTGAAAAATACGATATTGAGTTTATTGAACAACCTATAGTACCAAAAAATTATAAAGGCCTTCGCGAAATCAGGAAGAATACAAATATTCCAATAATGGCGGATGAAGATTCTGTATCATTAAAGGATTTGCCTAATCTTGTTGGCTGCGTCGATTCAATAAATATAAAACTGATGAAATGCAGAGGTATCAGAGAAGCTTTAAGTATGATCAATTTTGCACATGCTAATGGCATAAAAGTGATGCTTGGCTGCATGCTTGAAAGTTCCTTATCAATAGCTGCCGCAGCACATATTTCGCCCCTGGTTGAATATACGGACCTAGATACAAATATATTGATTACAAACGATCCGTATTCAGGCATGAAAAACGTAGACGGGAAACTAATATTACCGAATCAACCAGGAATAGGCGTTAAGAGAATTAACAATCAATAGAAACTAAATGTGCATTATTTAATCATATAATTTTATTTATGCAAAGCAATTATTTCTTTGGCGTGTTCCTGTGCAGCTTTTCCGCCGCCAAGCATTCTTGCGATTTCTAAAATTCTCTCTTTATCGGTAAGTTTTAATATTTTAGTAAATGTTCTTAAATCATCACTTACCGTTTTTGATACGCTATAGTGTGAATTAGCAAACGCAGCAACCTGTGGTTGATGAGAAATACATAGAACATGATGTTTTTTCCCTAAATTTTGCAATTCCAACCCCACTTGATTTGCTACTTCTCCACCGATATTAGCATCTATTTCATCAAAAATCAATATAGGTACATTATCAGCATTTGTAAGAACTGTTTTTACCGCCAGCATTACTCTGGAGATTTCACCGCTGCTTGCTACTTTCCGCAGTGGCAGTTTTTCTTCTCCAGGGTTAGCAGTAAATAGAAACTCTATCTTATCTATTCCTGTCAGTGAAGGTGCATAAGACTGAAAATTAACTGAAATATCTGCTTTTAAAAATCCTAGCTTATTTAGTTTTGTCTTTGTTGTTTCTGAAAATTTCTCTGCTACTTTTTCTCTTTTTTTACTCAGTTCTGAAGCAGTTTGAGTATATGCAGTATTAATCTGAGCAAGTTTTATTTCAATATTATTTTTAAGGCCTTCAAAATTATCCAACTTATTTAAACGTTCCTTTGCTTTATCCAAAGTTTCCATAACATTTTCGATTGTGGGCCCATATTTTCTTTTCAATATAGTTATTTCATTTAATCTATTTTCGATACGAACAAGTTCATATTCATCAAGTTCGGTGCCAGAGGCATAGGCTTCCAAATCAAAGGCAAGCTCTTTTATTTCTTCTGTTATCACATCAACACGAGCAGTAAATTTATCTCCATTTTCAGAATCTATTTTAATCAAATCTTCGAGATCTCTGTTTAAAGCCCCGAAGCGATTAAGGAGTGAATCTTCGGCATCATATAGCAGGTGTTTAGCATTGGAAGTTAATGAAAGAATATTTTGCGCGTTGGCTGCAATTTTATGCGTAGCCGATAGTTCCATATCTTCATTTACCTGAGGTGAAACTTTTTCAACATCATTAATAATTCTTTTTAGGTGCTCAGCTTCAATTGCATCTGGCAGTTGTGACTGCAATTCTTCCAGTTCTTTTTCTGTTTGTTTTACTTCGATATAGAGTTCTGCACATTTTTCCCGTAATTTTACTAGATTGCCAAATCGATCAATGAGTTCCAATTGTGTAGATGGTTTAAGCAAGGAAAGGTTATGGTTTGGGCCATGAAAATCAACTAAATATTCACCTAGTTTTGCTAATACTGTTAATGTAACATTTGTATCATTAATATAATTTCTGCTTGAACTTGGAGTAATAACTCTGCGCAATAATAATTCATTGTCAACAAGTGTAATACTGTGGTATTCTAGGATAGGTGTCAGGTGTTTTTTTAGTTCAGGGGATAAGAGAACTCCTGCGCTGAGCTCACAGCGGTCTTCACCTCTTCTTATAATTGACTTATCAGACCGTTTCCCTAACAAGAGAGAAACAGCGCCTATTATAACGGATTTTCCGGCTCCGGTTTCCCCTGAAATAATATTGAGGCCTGAAGTGAATTCAATTTCTGCATCCTCGACAAGGGCAAGATTCTTTATTTTTAACCAAGTTAACATATTTTAACAGTATAGGTATTTGTTTTTAAATTTATTGACATACAGCAATATCATACTGCTGTAACATGGAATATTGATCGTTGGTAACCGATTACCGACAAACAGTTTTACTGGGGTGGATTTATATAATACCTGACCCCCCTGAGATCAATAAAAGTAAAAAATCGTTGAAACCAGTTAAAATTCCTATGAATATTTTCAAACTCTTTTAATTCATTTGTTGCCTGTTCTCTTGGGATATGGAATATTTCCATTAATAAATAAGGAGTAACTTTTTCCCCTGTGACCCAGTCATTACTCATATAAGCCCAGCGAGTCTCCATAAAATCGAACATTGTAATTTTTTCGGAATCGTCTGCAACTCTTTTAGCAGGTGAAACCTGTTGTTGCGAAATACAGCCGGAGAGAAAAAGTAATCCCATTAATGAAACCAACATTAAATATTTCTTCATAATATCCTTTGCTTACATTTTAAATTTAAAGAATCATGTCCCGCATTGATATACTAATTTAAAGTGTTTTTTTAATAAACACAAATTAAAACAACAGTATTATTCTATCTTATACTTTTTAGATTATTTATTAAATATTATATTTTTTACTAGCTTTAGTTCTTACAGCCCTAAAATTCAAATAATATCATAGATTATTGTATATTACCTACTCCACAAAAACAATGTATATGCACATCAAATCAAACAACTCTGTTGATTTTTAATCCAGCAGAGTCGTTTTGCATTAGAAATTTATGGTTATAATCCAATTCAGGAAGTAGGGGCTTCCTGCTCATCTGGCCCATGATCAATCATTTTCGAAAGTTTTGGTATGTAGCAGGCCATAATAACACCAACTATAATTGCTAAAATGCCAAGCCACAAAAAAGTGTGAAAATAACTGCTATCTGTTAACAGAGGGTTTTTAAGTTCTTTAATGGAAAAATCACCAACAGCAAATGAGGAAATATAGCTTGCTCCTATAGCAGCTACTCCAGTCATCATACACCAAAGCCCCATCATTATGTTTTGAAGCTTTCTAGGAACTAATTTTCCGATTGCAGCATAACCTATTGGAGAAATACATAGCTCTCCAATACTTTGAAGTATATAGCTCCAGAAAATCCAGCTAAAAGCAACAACTCCTGCACTAGTGGCTAAATGTATTCCTATGGGAAGAATGGCAAAACCGACACCTATTAATATTAATGCAATTGAAAAAAGTAAAGGCAATGGAATTTTAAACCCTTTTTGTCTTAGCTTTGAGAGAAGTATAGCCATAATAGGACCACCTAAAACAATTACAATTGTATTTATATTTGCAACCCACTGCGGAGCAATAGTTATACCGAATATTTTTAGATTTACATTGTAATCAATAAAGAGGATAAGGGCCATTGGTGCTAATTGGTACAAAGCCCAGAAAAAGAATGATGCCAACATCAAGAAAACAAAAGCTTTCATTCTTCCTCTTGCAATTTTTGTTTTCCCTGTATATGCTAGAAATATAGTGGCGAGAATCAGGCATAGGCAAATAGCAGATATTATTGCATTGCTAATTGTTGCATGGCGTATTAGTATCAACATAATCAGCAGTGTAATAATAATTACGCCCAGACCTTTCCAAAATTGTTTTAATCCCTTACTTTTAGCAACTTTTATCATGTCAACTAAATATGTTTCTCTATCCCTTACAACTTTCCAGTTACAAGCAATAAGAAGAATTGCAATAATATTTGCTGCGCCACCAAGACCAAAAAGCATCCCAAAATTATGATGTAGTTGATAGTAACCTGCAATTGAAAAACCTATAAAGAAACCAACGTTCATCCCACTATAGTTCCATAAAAAGGCTGTTTCTCTTTTAGGGTCATCAGGATCATTAAAAAGCTGAGTAACCATGCTATTCATACATGTAACATTCAATCCACTTCCTGTCAGAAAAATAGCAAGTCCAATCATCATAAAAGTAATACGTAAATTCATTGAAACTAAAGCTGTTTGAACAAGGAAGACTGCTGCAATAATCTGCAACCCCATAGACATACAGAATAGCAATCTATTTGAGATATATCTTCCCCCCATATATCCACCCAAAAAATGAAGGCCAAAGTTAAATGCAAGAAAGCTTCCAGTTAATGCAGTCACTGCTGCTACAGATAACCCAAGTTGCTGAGTACCGTATAATGTTAATGTTTGTAATAAAATTGCATAACTCAATGTAGAAAAAACCTGAGTGCAAAAAAGCGTGAGCATCCCTCGATTTACTTCGTGTTGGGCTACTTTCTTCACAGTGTTTACTTCGTTTAAGGACATATACTCCCCCCTTTAGTTTTCTGTTTTTTAATTTATTTTTTAATATTTAACTATAATTATTTTAGTGACTCATGTTTCAATAGATACTTTTTCATGTCTTTCCCGAGCGCAAATTCTCCAATATTTCCATTTGAACGAATAACACGATGACACGGAATTATTAGTGGAAATGGATTTTTATTCATAACGCTACCTACAGCCCTAAAGGCCTTGGAATACCCAGACAATTCAGCCAGGTGCCCATACGAAATAACTTGTCCTATTGGAATATCCTTCAGAGTAAAAAGGACAGAGCGTGCAAAATTGGAAAAATTTTCAAGGTTGAGTAAATCCGGTGAAAACTTTATATCTATTTTTAATGAAAAATATAAATCAAGAGATTTTCTAAATAATCTTATATGGTGGTGAGATGATTTAACAAAAACCGAATAACTTTTAAATAGTTTTTCTAGCTCTTTGATCCTATTGCTTCTTTCGAAATCCTGGATAAATTGTTGACGACTTAATGCTTTTTCATTATCAATCCCCATACAATCAAATTCATCAAACATATGAATAAGCGAAAAAGAAGTATCAACAATGCATACTCTTTGTAGATAAAAACATGGTTCAGCAAACCAAAAAGGAACAATAAATCCAATTGGTGTTTCTATTATTGTGTAACAATATTTTTGCATATCAAGATAAATCTTGTTTTTGTTTTATTGACGTATTAAATAAAGTATCACTAATCACATAAAAAAGGCATTACCTTGTGATTTATATAGCATTTTTCAAATATTCATAATACATTAAACTTATACTATATACATAAATATAAATATATAAAATTTTTTTTAAGAAAACTCGCTTATATAATAATTTCATAGGCTGAGTTTTATCGGCAGATAAACTTCAACATAGAAATTTGAAAATTATATGAATAAACTTTATAAAATTGAATACTACGTACCTGAGTCACATTTGGAAGCAACCAAGAAAGCACTATTTGATGCGGGCGCAGGGCACATAGAAAACTATGACTGCTGTTGCTGGGAAACACCTGGAACCGGTCAATTTCGTCCTTTAACAGACAGCAATCCCTATCTGGGTAAAGCGGGTTTAATAGAAAAAGTAAAAGAATATAAAATCGAATTAATCTGTGCTGCTGAGTTTTTAAAAGCATCAATTAAGGCAATGAACGAGGCTCATCCATACGAAACTCCTGCCTATAACTACTGGCCTATAAATTTTCAACTTGAGGTATAAAAATTATGTTATTTGTTCAAAGATTATTTACTGATCCAACAGGTTACTTTACATGGGTATTTCTAGTTGTTTTTTCTGTATGTTGCCACGAGTATGCACATGCTCAGGTTGCTTTATGGCAGGGCGACTCTACAGCTGCAGATAACGGTTATTTGACATTAAACCCGTTTAAACAAATGGGCATGACATCATTAATAGCATTACTTCTTATAGGTATTACATGGGGAGCTGTCCCTGTAAATCCAAGTCGAATGAGGCGTAAGTACAGCGAAGCATTAGTCGCCGCTGCAGGCCCCTTTATGAATTTACTACTATTCTTTATCTTTTCTGTAGGAGCTTCTGTTATATTCTTGATAACACCTAATTTTACTATGAATAATGCAGTATTTCAGCTATTTTTTACAGGGGGTGTATTAAATATTGTTCTATTGATTTTTAATCTACTTCCGGTTCCACCGCTTGATGGCTGGAGCATATTTACATTTCTATTTCCACATGTTCATAAGATAAATACTGAACTTAGAAACGGCCTCATTTTCGGTCTATTTATTTTAGTTTTTTTCTCTTTCGGGAAATTGTTTGTTTTTGGCGCATATGCAGTATTCTATGTGGTTCAAATAATGATTCCACTTTTAAAAGCTGTTGGGATTTAACCAATTGCGCTCTACAACACATAGTACTGCTAACCCAAGGGAAGACAAAAAAAACGGTTCTTCAATAAATTGAAAAACCGTTTTATAAATAACTATGCTTTTTCTTACTTATTTTTTTCTAAGTAAGCTGCTTTTTTTGTTTCAAGCAAAGCACCAACTGCAGAAAAATCAATCGGTGTATATTTTTTTGTTTCAAGAGAAGCACAGAACTCTTCCCATTGCTCATGATTCCAAATTCCTGCATTCTTTTTTACAAAATTCATAGGAATATTTGTACGTGAAAGTTTCTTCAGATTCTTTTCTTTTGCGTCCATTGAACATTTCCTTATTTATTGTTAAATAACTGGTATAAACCAAGCCTTGGTTACCTGTTCTCTATTTTAAATAGTTAAATTAATTAAACGCAGATAAAAATCAAGTGCAATTTTCCTAATAATTTACAAGAAATAGGCTATTTCTTTAAAAAATAGCCTATTTTACACATATTTCACTATTTATCATAGCCGAAATCAGGTCTTACTGCACCAGGAAGTTTAGTTTTTAATTTTTTAACTTTTGATACACTGGTTAACCATGTTCCCTTTTTCGGGTCAAGATCAATAACTTTATATCGTTTTTGATCTTCTTCCCGATTATAACCAATTACGGTTCCTGCAGGAAGAACATTATGTTTATCTATAATGGCATTTTTGATTTTACAGTTTTCGCCAACACTAACTTCGTTAAGCAGTATTGAATTTTCAACTGTTGAGAAGCTATGCACGCGAACACCATTGAAAAGAATTGAATCCTCTACAGTTCCGCCAGAAACAACACATCCGCCACATACAACTGAGTTAATAGCCTTACCAACTCTGCATTTTTCATTGCCTTTAGCTTTTTCGTTATGAACAAACTTAGCTGGAGGCAGGCTCTCATTGTAATTGTAAATAGGCCATTTATCGTTATAGAGGTCAAGCAACGGCTTTGTTGCTCTCAAATCCATATTTGCTTCATAGTATGCTTTTAATCCACCGACATCTCTCCAGTATGGTGTACCTTCCTGTCCAGCAATTTTGTTTAAATGATAATTGTAAGCAAAAAGTCGCCCTGAAGGAACTAGGGAAGGAAGAATGTTTTTCCCAAAGTCATGATTACTTTCTTTATCTGCATCATCAGTTTTAAGAAGAGATACTAGATCACTAGCATTAAAAATGTAATTACCCATTGATACCAGTGCCACTTTATCGTCGCCCGGAATAGTAATTGGATTTTTAGGTTTTTCCTGGAATCCAATAATTCTCCAATTTTCATCAACCTGAATTACACCAAAGTCAGATGCTTCTTCAACAGGTACTGGAATAGCCGCTACGCTAACAATAGCATCTTTCTTTACGTGAAAGTCCACCATTTGGCTAACATCCATTCTATAAATGTGATCTCCGCCAAATACTGCTACCAAGTCCGGATCAAAATCTTCAATTAGATGAATGTTCTGGGTAATAGCATCAGCTGTCCCTGAATACCAGTGACGGTCATCTGTCTGCATTTGTGCAGGAACAGGTATTACAAAGTGAGATTTCCCGTGTTGACTTGAAGTATTCCATCCATTAATAATGTGTTCGGTTAAGCTTTGTGACTTGAACTGAGTTAGAACAAATACACTGTCCATTCCACTGTTAATGAAGTTACTGAGAACAAAATCGATTATTCTATATTTTCCTCCAAATGGCACTGACGGCTTAGCTCTTTCTTTAGTTAACGGGGCCAACCTAGTACCTTCTCCACCAGCCAATATCATGGCTAGAATCGATTTACGCATAAAAACCTCCTTTTTTATACTTTAAAAAATGACTATAGGGTTTATTTTAAATACCTAGACGATAATTATGAATTATAGGATAAAGCACTAATAAAGTCAACAATTCTCATAAAGAAAATGAATAAAACAAAAAGAAAGGACATTAATGATGAATATTGTCTGGGTAACAAGCGAAGCAGCTCCTTACGCTAAAACAGGAGGACTAGCTGATGTATCATCTGCCCTGCCTAAAGCATTAGCGGAAAAAGGCCATAAAGTATCTGTCATTATGCCTTATTATCCTCAGGTAATGAAGGAACTTACGGCAAAAACGACAATGAAGCATGAACTGCTTGGTGTTCCTTTTGGTTGGTCTACAGAATGGGCTCAGGTTCGCGAAGATAAAATTAGCGACAACTTAAGCTTTTATTTTATTGAATATAACAATTACTTTGACAGACCTTCTCTTTATGATTATAAAGGGGTTGAATATGCCGATAATGCAGCCCGTTTTATTTTCTTTGCACGCGCAGCGATGCAGACAGTTATTGCGTTAGGTTTGAATCCTGACATTCTCCATGCAAACGATTGGACATCTGCCCTCTGTAATGTGTATTTGAAAACTCCATTATACGGGGAAAATGAGAATTTCAAAGGCTGTCATTCAGTTGTCACTATCCATAATATTGGTTATCAAGGTACTTTTAATAAATCCAATCTTTTCCTTACAGGTCTTGGATGGGAATATTTCAATGAATCATGCCTTGAATATCACGACCAACTTAATTTTATGAAAGCCGGAATTATGACAGCTGACATGGTAAATGCTGTCAGCCCGACATATGCAAATGAAATACTGAGTCCGGAATATGGATTCACCCTTGATCCTACCTTACAACATGTAAAAGACAGAGATAAACTTCGCGGAATACTGAACGGTATTGATGTTGATGAATGGAATCCGGCAACAGATCCAAATTTGCCGAAACATTTTTCAGTAGATGATATGTCCGGAAAAGCTGTTTGCAAAAAAGCACTACAGAAAGAATTTGCCTTGGATCAGAAACCTAATGTTCCTATTTTTGGCATAGTCTCAAGGCTCGCAACACAAAAAGGAATTGATCTCTTTGGAAGCGTTATAGAAGGCATGCTTGATGAAGAAGATATCCAGGTTGCGATTCT
Organism: uncultured Victivallales bacterium; assembly: GCA_964625675.1. GTDB lineage: Bacteria > Verrucomicrobiota > Lentisphaeria > Victivallales > GWF2-38-69. Next base: position 16,446 of record CAZVCD010000012.1, read on the forward strand.
TGGAACTGGTGATTCTGCCCTTGAAGGTCAGCTTTCAGCCCTAAACACGAAATTCCCAGGTAAATTTTCTGTATACATTGGTTATGACAATAAACTTGCTCACTTAATCGAAGGAGGAAGTGATTTCTTCGTAATGCCTTCCAGGTATGAGCCGTGTGGACTCAATCAAATGTACAGCATGCGCTATGGAACAGTACCGGTAGTAAGAGGTACTGGCGGACTTGAAGATACAGTTATAAATTACGATCCTAAGAATTTTGCCAAGAGCACAGGATTTAAATTTTATGACTTGACCTATGATGCATTGCGCAATACACTGATCTGGGCTGCTTCAGTATACAAAGATGAGCCTAAAAAATTCAAACGCATTGTACATAACGGCATGACTACTGATTTTTCATGGGATAAAACAGCTTCAGAATATGAAGCAATGTATAAAGAAGCCTCTAAATAAATCATATTATTAAATAACTAATAGTTTATTAAAAAATATTTGCAGGCTGTGAAAAGCCTGCATTTTTGTTATATTCTATATTTAGAACACCTATTTGAAAAGGTTACATGCTATAAATGTCCGGCATATAGCAATGCATATCATTTAGCGTATAGGCACCTTTCAAATGATCTTTAACTAGCATTGTTCTCTGAAAGATATTTATTACAGTAAAACAAGGCAATGCCTCATCTCTACTGTAAAAATTAAAATTACAGAAGGTTTTTAGGTAGAAGATGTCTCGACAAATAATTAAAAAAGGTGCTTCCGCTTCTGCTGCAGTATTAATTAGCCGGATACTTGGCCTTTTAAGGGATATGCTCCTTGCCAGAGTTATTGGTGGTGGAGCTATAATGAGTGCATGGGTACTGGCCTTTAAAATCCCTAATACTTTCCGACGCTTTTTCGGTGAGGGGGCGGCATCCCAGGCATTAGTTCCAATGCTGGGGCATATCATCGAAAAAGAAGGTGTCCAAAAAGCAAAAAATGATTTTGGAATAATACTTGGCACCCTGGGCCTTGTCCTAGCCGTACTAAGCATTTTAATTAGCATTTGCGGAATAGTCATAGCCCCGTATTTTCATGCAGAAAGAGTTAGCGTTGCACTGGCGCTCCTCCCTATACTGATGCCCTACACCTTCTTTATCTGTCTTACTGGTGTCTGTGCTGGAATATTAAATTTGTTTGGCCGTTTTTTTCTTCCAGCCCTTAGTTCTGTCATTTTAAACCTGGCTATAATTATTACACTTCTTATTTTTTGGGGAGGTAGTCCTGGAATTTTAATAAACAAAATCAGCTGGGCTGTATTATTTTCAGGTATCATCCAATTAGCCGCAATGATGTTTTTGTTAAAAAAAGCTAATATGCTTCCAACATCGTATATGCCAAAACTTTGGAACAATTATGCTATTAAAGAATTTATTACATTGGCCGTTCCAGGTTTCATTGGTGCGGCTGCCTTACAGATTAATACTTTAGTTGACAGTTTTATCGCTATTTATATAGGAGATTATGCTGCTCCAGCCCTTTACTACAGCGAACGCCTTATTTATTTGCCAATTGGCATTTTTGCAGTTTCTATCGGCAATGCAGCATTAGTCACTATGTCTAAACATGCGGCAGAAAAAAAATATGTAGAATTACAGCAGGCATTAAGGTATGCATTGAAACAAATTTTCTTCATAAGTATCCCGATTGCTCTGTTTTTACTAGTATTTCGCTATCCTGTTATATCTCTAATATTCGGTGGAGACAAGTTTGGAGAAAAAGCTCTTTTGGAGACAGCCTGGGCAATGCTTTTCTATTCAATGGGCATCCCGGCTTTCGCTGCTTTAAAAATTATACTTTCAGGATTTTATTCACGAAAAGACATGAAAACTCCTGTAAAAGTAGCTTTAATATGTGTTCTTGCAAATTTTATATTAAACATTATATTAATGTGGCCATTGCAACAAGGTGGCATTGCCTTAGCAACAACTATTTCTTCAGTCATTAACTATAGCGTTCTAGTTGTTATTTTAAACAAAAGACTCGGAACTGTGCTTAGCAGAAAGTTAGAAGTAACAATTTCTTTCATTAGGACGCTTTGCGTATCTCTGGCAGCAGTCGGAATTGGTAAATTATTCTATATTTATATCAAAAGTTCCGCAATAATACATTATATTGACTGGCATGGTATTATTTCTCTGTTTATATCAGGAATAGTTTTTATTGCTGTTTTTTTCTGTTTAAATTTGATTATAAGATCAGATGAGCAGAAGGAATGGCTTGCAATCTATTTTAACCGTTTTTTTAAATAATTAAAAAAAAGAAAGGAAAAGAGCAATGAAAACAAAATCCATTATTGGCATGTTATCACTGGTACTAATCGCACTAACAACTTACACACAGGCTAGCCCAATCCCAGTAGTATCTTATAAAATCGAACCTATAACAGCTAAGGACACATGGGGACAAGGCGTAGTTACACCAATCAACAAACAAAACCTTAGCTGCTACAACCCTATGTCACTTGTTCTTGAGATACTGCCGGTTGGAACCGAATTTAAGGGAGAAATAATAGATATAGCAGGTGAAGTTATACAGGAAGGAACAACAATTGTTGAAATTGATAAAAGAAGATTTATAAATGAATTGAAAATAGCTCAAGAAACTTTATCAGCAAAGAACGCTATAGTTAAACAGAGAGAGTCTGAACTAGGGAGGAGCAAAACACTACAGCAGAAAAATGTTGTTAGCAAACAAGCTTATGAAGAAGCTGAAGCAAACTATAAAACCTCAATCGCTGACTATATTTCAGCAAAAAGCAGCCTAGATTCAGCTAGGATAGCTCTAAAACATTGCGAAATAAAAGCTCCTTTTAATGGTATTGTAACGAAACATTTATGGTCAGCTGGTGCAACAAGAGGCGATGGTGATGAAATTGTTGAAGTAATGAGTGTTGATTTTTTTCTTATAAGCTTAAAAGACGTTCGAAGCAATATCAGCAACTTCCTTGATGATAGTATGACATATAAAATTTACTCAAAACACTCAAGTGAATGTACATATGCATTTAACCCTCGAATAAAACAGGCTGGTAAAATGTTTTTGATTGTAGAAAACACCAAAATACCTAAAGTTTATCCTCTAAAAGGCCAAGAGGGCCTTCCAAAAATTAGAAATATTTTTTTAATATCAGAATATGGAGATAGATTATGGGCCCCAATTAGTTCTGTTCATAATGACAAAAAAGGAACTTATCTTTATACTTGTAAGAAAAATAAAAATGCAAAAAACAATGACAGTCATGAATGGATCCTTAATAAAATATATTTAGATATAAATAAAGATTTTGTCTACTCATCCATTCTCGCTAATATGGTGCTAATAAATAAAGTTCCTGACAGCATAAAGGAAGGCACTACAGTATTATGTGACAAAAATCTCTCTTTTAAAGATGGTACTGTAGCCTTTTTACAGCCTATTGCCTTTAAGTTTTCCCCAGGTGAAACAGTGCTGGTAAATATACCTGAAGCTGCTAACAATGAAGGTTGTTTTTGTGTTCCTGAAGCAGCATTAGATACAAAAAATAATTGTGTATTTAAGATCGAAAACGGCAAAGCAAAAAAGATTAATGTCGATGTTATAAGAAGCATGGGAATGTATTATGAAGTAAAAAGTGAAGAGTTAAAAAAAGGTGATAAAATAGCAGTGCCTAAAGGAAACACTATTGGAGATAATGCACAATTACTAATAATAAACAAATGGAGTAAGCAGGAAGACCAGGAGACAAATTCATAAGTTTTACTCAAACTATAAACTTCCAAGCTATTCAACAGCTTGTCTTCACTGTTATCAAACGAGACAGACTGCTGCCTAACAATAAAATCTCATTTTTCTGTCAATGAGAAAAATGAGATTATTAAAATAAAAGCCGCGATAGTTCATCGCGGCTTTTATACTCAAACAAGCTAAACTTGTTTTTTCATTATTTGTAATTACCACCATTCAGGAGGTTGACCCGTCCCAGCAAGAACACTCATCCAGAGTCTACTTTCATGCCTTACACGTTTTTTAAGGCCTTCTACTGCCTTTAGTGGGACATTTGTAAATTCGCCGTGCCAATGGCCGATCATCATATCAGTTTTCCCTGCCATACCAGCATCTACAGCATAACGGGCAAGATCGGCACAGAATATACTGTCCGCACTATTAGCCTTTACACTTCGAATAACATAACTTGGGCTGATATATTTTACACTAAGGGACATATCCCATTTTTTCTCAAAATATTCCTGTATATTAAAACGAAGATAACGTCCAATATCATTATATTTTTTATTTCCGGAATCATCAGTTTTGTCACTGTTTCCAATAAGATTCTGTCCTGCTCCTTCAGCAACAACAATAACAACATGTTGTTTTCTTAACAATCGGTTTCTAATATTATCATAGAGATTGTCCTTGCCTTCCAGCTTGAAGTCCATTTCTGGAATCAAACAGTAATCAGCATTGCCGCTTGCTCTTACCGCATATGAGGCTATAAAGCCTGCATCACGTCCCATAAGTTTTACTAAACCCACTCCATATTTAGCACCAACAGCTTCAACATGCGCACAGTCAATAACCCCGGCAGAAACTTCCACTGCTGTTTGAAAACCAAAGCTCTGATATACAAAGTTAATATCATTATCAATAGTTTTTGGGAGTCCGATAACAGATATATCAAGTCCTTGCTTTACTATTTCATTGGCAATAGCACTTGCTCCGCGAAGTGTACCATCTCCTCCAATACAGAATAAAATATTAATTCCTCTTTGGACAAGTGTTGCTACCATCTCCTTAAGTTCCGGATGTCCCCTGGAACTACCAAGAATTGTACCACCTTGTTTATGAATTTCAGATACAACTTCAGGGTCTAATTTGATTAGAGGATGTTCAGGGCTTGCCGCCAAACCAGAATAGCCATAGCGAATACCCCACACATCGTCAACATCGTACCATTGGTACAGCTCCATTACAATACCCCTGATAACATCGTTCAGACCAGGGCATAACCCACCACATGTTACTATTGCAGCTCTAGTTGTTTTAGGTTTGAAATATATTTTTGCTCTTGGCCCAGCCCGTTCAAAACTCTTCTTCTGCACAGGCGTACTATCTTCACCAACACTTGTAGAGTAGTGAATGCGATCACCTTTTTTAACAAAATGTGCCTGTTCTATACTAAGACTTGTAGAACCTGAAAGAGGAGACGCTATTTTAGCAATCCCAAGTTTGCTTACTTCTAAATTGATGTCTTCAATTTTTATAGCCTTATCCATTATTGATGCACCCTTCCCTGTCTATGGAATTTTACTCCTTTATGATTAAATACTTTCCAAGCTTGGACTTTAATCCAGTCTGAAATAATCATTCTTTCAATAAATGCATAACACCATATCAAAGCTATATACTCCCAGGTAATTCCCGGTATAAGGCCCCAAGTACCACCAAAGAACACATCCCAGCATGCAATAGAGATAAGAAGCTTAGAGCTAAGAGAAGCCCAGAATAGCCCTTTACTCGGAGCAATTGTCCAGAATCCTTTAACTGTTCTACAGATAAATATTGTAAAGTTACCTGCAATCAGTAACTGCATAAAAGCTACAGTCTGTAATTGAGGATATGTAATTGAAGGTAAAATATTTTTTATCCATAGCGGAGCAAACTGATAATTGTTTATTGCCGGAAATATCACTTTTCCGCCTTCAACGATATGATTAATAGTTTTACCAGCTACAATAGATATTCCTGGATCGTTCAAAAGAAAATTACGACCGAAAGCAAACAGAGCTAATGTGAACACAACATCTAACAGCCCAACTACCGTTGCTATACCAATAACATTGCGCATATTCCACCTATCAGGCTTATTTGAATATTTAACATTATCAGAAGCAATTGTCATTATAGGAAAGTCATTAAATACTGCTAATAGGATAATCATAATTGGAGCAACAGGAAATCTGCCCCATATTAAAATTGCAATAACTGTAAAAAACAGCACATCAATAGTTTCACCGATTCTATAGATTGCATAACTCGTCATCCGCTGAAAAATTCTTCGAGCTTCTTTTATGGCATCAACAATTACATGAAGTCCCGGATCTGTCAGTACAATATCAGCAGCGGCCTTGGCTGCATCAGTAGCTCCGTCAACCGCCGTTCCGCAATCTGCTTTTTTAAGTGCCGGCGAATCGTTAACACCATCTCCAGTCATTCCAACTATATGTCCATTTTTCTGAAGCAGATCGACTATTTCATATTTGTGTTCAGGGAAAACCTGACTAAACCCATTAGCACTTTCAACAAGCTTGGTTGCTTTTCTATCCGGCAACCCATTAAGCGTTTCAGCTTTAAGAATATTAGGCCCGATTCCAACCTGCCTACATGTTTCTTTAGCAATAGCACCATGGTCACCAGTGATCATTTTAACTTCAACACCTAACTCTCTGGCTTCCTTAATCGTTTGAGCTGAATCATCACGCGGTGGATCTTCAAGATCAATCAGACCAACGTATTCCCATTTGCCGGCAGCATTTGTTTTGCCAACTCCCAATGTACGGAAACCGCGCGCTCCTGCTTCATCTACAAGTTTAGTTATTTCATCTTTTATTTTATCTTTGTTTTCAGCCAAAGCTAAAATAACCTGCGGTGCTCCTTTAGAAACTTTAATTTTACCTTTTGAAGTTTTTACATCAGCTTCAGTACGCTTTGACACAGGATCAAAGGGTCTGAATTCAAGCTGCTCATAAGATTTAATTTTTTCTGCTAATTCTTCGCTTTCTGTAACTCTGGTAATTACAGCTGTATCTATAGGATCATTATCTTCAGCCTTTGAAGCCAGGCAACCATAAAGCTTGATATCATCATCGCTGAATTTTCCAAGTGGACTGAATCCTTTAACAGTTAATATGTTTTTTGTAATTGTTCCTGTTTTATCTGAGCAGAGAATATCTATTCCAGCCATTTCTTCGATAGCGACTAGCTTGCTTACAATAGCTTTCTTTTTGGATAGTTTCTGTGCACCAACAGCCATGGTAACACTAAGAACAGCCGGTAAAGCTACAGGAATAGAAGCAACAGTTAAGACCAAACAGAATGTTATTTCTTTCCACCAGTTAACATCATGTGTTCCAAAGAAAATTGCATCAAGAATTACTACCGCTACTAAAACAAAGTTCAATATAATAAGATACTGACCAATCTTAGTAACAGCCGCCTGGAAGTGACTTTTTGTTTTTGCTTCTGAAACCAGTTTGGCAGTTCTTCCGAAAAAGGTATTAACTCCTGTTCCATAAACCAACGCATTCATTTCACCCTGTTTTGCTATTGCACCGGAATAAGCTACATCTCCAACGTGTTTTTCTACAGGGAGAGATTCTCCAGTAAGAGCAGCTTCATCCACTAGAAGGTATTGTCCTTCCATTAACTTTATATCAGCAGGTAATATATCCCCCAAACGTAGACGGATAATATCGCCAGGAACTAAATTTTTAGCTTCTATTTCTGACCATTTGCCATCCCTAAGAGCTTTTGACTTACTTGCCAGACTTGCTTTCAGAGCAGCAATGGCACTGTCCGCTTTTCTTGACTGCAGAAAATCAATCATAGCATTCATTATAAGAAGAAACATTATTACAACAAAGTCATTCCAGGCGCAGGATATGGCACTGAGAAGAGCTGCTAATTCTATCATTATCGGAATAGGGCCGTAAAAGTTTTTGAGGAGCTTCATAAAAGTACTAACATGTTTTTCCTCAAGTTCGTTTGGTCCATATTCTGTAAGTCTCTTTTCAACTTCCTGTAAAGTCAACCCCTTCTTCTGGTCACTCCCCAGCTGCTTTAAAAGATCAGCCATTGATGCTTTTTCTGCAGTATCTTTGTCAATTAGATTTTGCGACATAGTGCATTTCCTCTTTTTGATTTATTAATTAGCTTTATAAGTATTTGTATAAAAGTTTAATATGTGGTTTCGAGTATTTATGATGATTATATTTAAGGAATATAATATGTGTGGTTCAACAAATAAAAAAGCTAAAACTCATCCCATACTACAAAAACACCCTATAACTATTAAAAAATGATTATAGGGTGTTTTATGACAATATGTCAAGTATAAATTTGATTTTTTTACATTATATCCATAAGCGAAATGTTATTCGATAAATAATAAAAGTGATTGAGGATAAAATTTTCGCAAATTTTAATTGTCCTCTGGCGATAAACAAAAAAACAAAAATTTTAACTAGCCAGAGGCATGCACCTTTGGTATATCCAATATTTCAACAAAGCTCTTTACAAATATCAGCTGGAGATTTTTCATCAACTTTGAGAACTTTTATTGTGTCGGCAAAGTCTACCTGACAGCTAATGGTACCTGTAGCATCGCATACAACAACGTAGGGTTCTTCTGAAGTTCCAAAGTTACCAGGAGTGCGCCCTCCTCCCAATAAAATAAATTTTTTAGAATTTCCCTTAGAATCTTTCTTTTCAAGAATAACAGCCATATGCTTCTCCTAGGTTTAATTTTTCAAGATAAATCTTGTTTTTGTCTTTTTGCATTGTTAAGTAGTACAATCTAGTTAACTACTAATATGCTAATAAGCAAGTCAACAGTTTTTTAAATATTCTTTTTCCCAGACAGGGCCAAGCACTTCAGCCAGTTCTTCTCCATGCTTAATCATGCCATCTTTATAGCTTTCGTCCTCAAGAGCTTGTCTTGCAGGCTCATCTATTGGAAGAGGTTTATATTTGTCTAGCATAGGTCTTAAATCTTTATAATGATCTTTTGAAATACACGGTGTAATCCAGTTGCCAATCTCATCTTTCTTTCTTGTCAAACCATAATCGCACTGCCATTTACGTATTGCTTTAAAGAAAGGTTCCTGTAGGATATCATTAAGGTCTTTGCCTTCTTTGTAGGCATCATAAATATTTATGGGCGAATAAGGATTAAAAGCACATGGTGCGACATGCCCATTCCAGTCAATATACAAATATCCTCCGTAACGGCCTGCAGAAATACAGCCTTCAACACAACTGCCCGAATTCCAAAAATCTGTAATGAAATATCTCTTATCTTTTATTAAATGTTTCACTGTTCTAAACAGTTTAAGGCGCTGCTGAGGCGTTACAAGCAGATCAAGAGTTTTCTTCCGGCCGATAGGCATATATTGAAACATCCAGGCATAGGATGCGCCGCATTCCTGAAAATAATAGTCATATATTTTATCGCCTGAAAGAAGTTCTGCATTAAGATTTGTAGCTGTAAGTGAAATTCCAAACCCTATTTTATTGTCTTTCAACAATTTCATTGCAGCCATATTTTTTTTATACGTTCCCTTACCGCGACGTTCATCCGTCTCTTTCTCGTATCCTTCAACTGAAACAGCCGGAGTTAAATTACCAAGTTCATTCAACCTGTCTACGACCTTTTGATCAATAAGAACACCATTGGTATAAAACATAAATAATTGATCAGAGTGCTTTTCTGCTAAATCAAAAAGAGTTTTTCCCTTGCTTTTATAAACCAGAGGTTCACCTCCTGTAATAACGGTAAAACATGAACCCCAAAGTCTTTTCTTTTCAGCAATTATCTTGTCAAGAACATCCCATTCAAGCTTTTCACATGCGTCTGAATCGCTGTTTGCATAACACCCTGTACATTTTAGGTTGCAGTATTTACCAATCCCAATTACAAGAAAGCTAGGAGGGTATGAACCATATTTCTTTTTAAAATCTTCTATCTGAGGTACTCGCGCAAGAAAAATATCAAGAAACATCTTAAGACGTTTTCTTTTTACATGTCCTGACTTAGCATTAAAAATTGCTTCTGAAATCATATCGAAGATAGCCATCATAAGAGAATGTTTATCTCGCTGTACCTGATCAGGAAATTCTTTTCTTGTTTTTAACTGCCTGTCCATTAATCTTTTAAAAAGATAAAAAAACATTTTCCTAAATATAGGAATCATGAGAATTTCTCTTAACACAGCTGTTGGCACCATTGCAAATAAACGTATGAACCTATAAAGCACCCCAAGACCATCCGATCGATCTACCACATAACGTGACATAACACTTTCTCCTCTTAATTTATTCGGATTTTTTTAAAAGATTTTAATAATTCAAGATAAATCTTGTTTTTGTCTTTTTACTTCTGTTTGAAATCATGACTATGTTGATTATTAGGAAGTTAAAAAGCAAATTCCTATACACTAAATTTATTGTTTTTATTTTTAAAAAACAAGTATAAAAACACAATATTATAAAGTTTTCTTAGACTATAAACAACTTAATACTTAATCTTATATCGTTTTCCAGGGAGTTGAACTATAATTTTTTTCATTTCAAGCTTTAATAAAATTACTAAAATTTTCTCTATAGGAATCTCTGTTTCAGCAGAAACTATATCAACATTCTTCTCTTCCAATTCAACGCATTTAGCAACTTTATATTCATCCGGCGACAAATTTGCTAAAATGCTTTGAATATCTTTTTTTGATGCAGTGCTAAATTCTGATTTTTTATTTGAAATTCCTGGCAAAAATTCAAATTCATTAAGAATATCGTCTACATTCTCCACTAATACTGCTCCGTCTTTTATTAATTTGTTGCAGCCTTTTGACTGAGGTGAGTTAGCTCGTCCAGGTACAGCAAAAACTAAACGTCCCTGCTCCAATGCGAAATTAGCAGTTATCAAAGAACCGCTTTTCAGCCCTGCCTCAACGACTAAAACACCACTACACAAGCCTGAAATTATCCTGTTACGCATAGGAAAAGTTTTACGGGTTGGAGATAGTTCCATAGGAAATTCGCTAACAACACCTCCACCTTTTTCAATTATGTTCCTGGCTAAAACTGCATGATCCTGAGGATGTAATCTCGCCAGACCGCCCCCTAAAACAGCGATGGTTGTACCATTTGCGTTAACAGCAGTTTGATGGGCGGCCGCATCTATCCCATACGCCAGCCCGGAAACAACAGTCCAGCCTGTATAAGCTAAACCTGAAACCAGAAACTCTGTCATTTCCCGTCCATAGCCTGTAATTCTTCTTGAACCAACAACAGCAATTGAATTATTTAAACTGCAGTTAAGTTCGCCACGAACATATAAACAAAGAGGGGGATCCGGTATTTCTTTTAACTGCGCAGGATAATCAGCATCACAAATGGTAATTATTTTAACACCTGCTTTTTGGGCTAAATTCAATTCTTTGCTGAGATCAATATTTTGCTGCCAATTCGTAATTTTGCCAGCTAAGATTTCCCCTACGCCGGGCACCTGCAGTAAACGATTGTATGAGATATTTAAAATATCTGAAGGAGATCCAAATTTACTGCACAAAGCGCTGAAGCGTGCATGACCAATACCGGATATTAAATTAAAAACTATACAAACTTCTCTATCATCCATTTCAAGTCTTCCTGTTGTTAAAATAAAAAAATCTCAATAAAATTTGAGTTCACTTGGATTATAAATGGCAGAAATAATTCAATATTTCAAGAAGGAAGGTTTGTATTATGGTATGTTTAACAAAGTAGTAAAGTCTGGATTTGCCAATATGCAAAAAATCAAAATTCTAGACAATTGAATTAAAAATTATACTTCTTTATTGCCTCAAGAACTAAGCCTTTATCTGCATCAGAAATAATGGAAA
>CAZVCD010000013.1:0-27034 GCA_964625675.1 uncultured Victivallales bacterium
GAGCTTGCCATGCATAGCATGGAGGGAGCCCTACCCAGAGTTTTGCAAGCACCTCGGTAGACTGGATTTATTTCAGAAAAAAAATACTGTTATGTGAGAAAAAATTTAGATTTGCTCGTGTAGAAATACCTACACCGAGCAAATCAAGCTTAGTGTTTACCAGTACTTCCGAACCCGCCGGCACCTCGTTTGGTTTCTGACAGTTCATCCACCTGTACCATTTCTACCTCAGGAAGGCGATTAATGACCATTTGTGCTATTCTTTCACCTCTTTTAACAGTGAAGTCTTCTTTTCCTGCGTTTAGCATTATAATACCCACTTCACCTCTGTAGCCTGCATCTATTGTGCCTGGGCTGTTTGGAATTGTAAGTGAATGTTTTAGTGCCATTCCACTTCTCGGGCGGATTTGTGCTTCGTAGTGTATTGGAAGTTCCAGGTACAGTCCTGTTGGAACCAAATGGGATTTGCCGGGTTCAAGGACTACTTCTGCACGTGCGCGTAGATCAAACGCAGCATCGTCATGATGTGCTTTTTTTGGGACGAGATCTTCACAATCATCCATCATTTTAAAACGGACTGTTACAGTATGTTGATGCATAATATTTCCTTATTCAAGTTATACCGGAGGTACATGCCTTTGGCTTGTTAAAATTTTTGTTTTTGTTTATTTTACGAGATTTTTATCCGCTATATTATTTATAATATATTGAATGTCATTTCGCTTTGGATAAAAAGATTATTAATTTCAATTGGACAATATAGTCCCTGGAATGTATTTATAGAAATAAAGAAAAACTTTTTTACCATGAATTATACCGGAGGTACATGCCTTCGGCTTGTTAAAATTTTTATTTTTGGTTTCTTTGCGAAATTTTAGTCTCATTTATTTTTATTATGTCTCAAAAATTATTTCGCTTTGGGTATACTTATAAAATGACTTTTAATTATGCCGCAGTTGTGTGGCAGAGGATACATAATGTTAAAGACAGAATCACAAAAGCAGATACATTTGGACGTTATTCCTGAGCTTTATGTAAAAAAAGCAGCCTATCTTGTTTATTTTACGGCCTTACTTGCCGGTTTTGCGTTTCCTCTATCCGGTATACTTTCTCCTCAGATAGCGGGACATTTTGGTGTAGAAACTGCCAAAGTTGTTTTTATTGATGCTTTAGTTTTGGCTGGATTGATTGTTGGCAATATCACTAGTGGCAAGGTTGTTAAAATATTAGGAGGAAAGAAAACTTTATCGCTTGCTGTGTTTATTCTATTTTTTGATCAGTTTGGCATTGCAGTGCAAAATTCTTTGGTATTGTACGGTTGTTTAACTTTTATTTTTGGCTTTTCAATGGGGTTACTTATTCCTTCGGTTAGTTATATTATAGTTGTATCGTTTTCCCGCAGTAGACAGAGTAATTCAAAACTGAACATTATGAATTTTTTTGTCGGAATTGGAGCTTTTATTGGAAGTGGTCTCTGTGGTGTTATTGTTAATGCTTTTTCATGGAGAATGGTCTATGTTCTGACAGCTATTATCTTTTTTATAATTTTTATAACCTCAGTTTTTATTAAAATTACAGAAAATATTGGTACAGTGATGCCTGAAATGGAAAAGGATAAAATAAAGACAGATAAACCAATAACATACGGTGTAGTTCTAATCGGTTTGGCCTTGATTGCTTATGTTTATACCGAATATATTATTACTTACTGGTTTTCTCCATATTTGCAGGAGTCTCTTCATTATAACGTTCAGACTGTTGGTCTTACCTTGAGCTGTTTTTGGCTATCCCTTGCGTTTGGAAGGTATCTTTTTGGTGCATTTCTGATTCCGAAAGTTGAGGATTATTGGTTTATTATTACAATAACAGTCATTACGATAATAGGTTTTCTGTTATTTGTTTCAGTTAATAGTTATATACTAATGTTACTAACGGTTATACTGTTAGGATTTAGCTGCGCAAGCATTTTTCCTACATTGTTAGGCTATGGAATGAAACAGACAAAACATATTTCACCAATTACTATGGCTTTTTTGATTACAAGCGGTTCTGTCGGTGGGTGTATTTCGCTTCTATCATCTGGTGTTATAGGTGCTTTCTTACCAAAAATAGCCGCTGTTTACATGGGGCCGTTGTGCTGTGGCTTAATTATAATTTTTGTTGTTTTAAATAGAAGACATCAAAAAAGAACTAGAATATGAGCCTTTTTGTCTTACAACAAATACAGTTACAAGTTATTTTTTGTTCATTTTAGAATAAATTTCAATTAGTATTTGATTTTTTTTATGTTAATTTAGTTTGTAACAGAAATAGTTTTTTTAAATATAAAGGAGAATACTTATGAAAATCATTAAAGAAGAAAAAAATGATATTTTTTTATTAAAGATTGATGGTAAACTTGATGCGCATTCAGCTCCGAAAGTGGAAATAGAGATTAGCAAGGCTATTAGTGATGGATCAAAAAAAATAATGATTAATATGGAAAAAGTAAATTATATAAGCAGCGCCGGTCTGAGAGTACTTCTTCTTGCGGCTAAAGATATCAAAGAAAAAAAAGGAAAAATTGTTATCTATTCCATGTCGGATGTTGTAGATAAAATCTTTAAAATCAGTGGTTTTTCTACTATATTTGAACTCTGTGATACTGAAGCAGAAGCGATGAAATGTTTCTGATAAACTGACCGATTATTTTTATTCATCCCGTTAAAGGCGTTTGAAAGTTCAAACGCCTTTACTATTTCTTCATTTTAAGAGAATTACATGCCTGGTCATAACGAGAGTATATTTTTTCGTAATATTCGACAGGGATAGGACCTATATTTTTCCATTTATTTTGAATTTTTTGATACTTTGAATATATGTCTTTTTCTGCAATATTATCATTTGCAGCAAAGTTGTTTTCTATAGAGAATTTTATTTCATCTGCTAAAGTATTTGATTTTTGTGACTGTATTACATCTTTTGAAAGACTGATTCCGGCTAAGTGTTCCAGTTGAATACAAAGTTTTCTTTTTGCATTCAGGTTGTCTTGACGATTTTTAATTACGTCGTTAAAGTATTCTTTCTGTCCGTTGTTGAATGCGTCACATGATTCGGTGAATCTTTTTTCTAATAGTTCTTCTTCACTTGAAGCATTGGAATCCATTTTTACCCATTTACTTTGAATTTCCTTAATCTTGTCTGTGTTTTTAGTAAAACAGTCTTCCCCTGATGTGGCAAGAACTTCAAGTTGAGCTATCAGGCATTCTTTTTTATGTAATATCTTTCTATATTCAATATTGGCTTCAATCTGTTTATCATGAAGTAAAAGTTTTAATTCCTTTAGTGTTTTATCGTACTTTGTATTTAACTCTAGATCTTCTTCTTTTGGTCCGGGGCCTATTTGTTTCCATTGAGTTGTAATTTCATCAATTGAGCTGTTTAATTTATTAATGTCGGTGTTGGATTTAATGGTAGATGAAAAAGTTAGTACTGTTTGGTAGAGTTCTTCTTTCTTCTTGAAGTTTATCGGACGTTCTTCTTCAATTTTCTTGATGAAACTCTCTATTGCATTATTAAAGCGTGACCAAAGTGCTTGCTCGTCCCTTCTGCTGGCGGGAGGAGAGTCGTTCCATTGGTTTCTTAGTTCTTTTATTCTTTTAAAAGTGTTATGGTACGGTAATTTTAATAGTTCTTCTGCCTGTGCGCATAATTCTTTTTTCCGGTTTTTATGGACAGCCTGGCGTTCATGAAGTTTGGCGTAGAATGAACTTCTTTTTTCAAAGAAGTAATTGCAGGCTGTTCTGAGGCGTTCATATAACTCATCATTCTGTGGTTGCGGAGCTCTTCCTATTTCTTTCCATGTTTTCTGGATTGTTTTTAGTTCGTTAGCTGTGTGTTCCCAGTCATTTGAATCTTTTATTTTTTCTACATCTTCACATAATTTAATTTTAGCTTCAAGGTTTTTAATTTTTTCCTGTTGTCTATTGTTGAAGAAATCTTTGCACCTGTTGTTTAACTCTTTTCGTGTGGAAATAAATCTTTCCCAAATAATATCATTTTTTTCTTTTGGTGCCGGGCCAATCTTTCTCCAGTTTTCCCATAATATTTTCGTTTTTTTAGAAACTTTATATAAATCTTTTTCATTAAGTAAATTTTCAATCTGTTCACAGAGCAGATGCTTGTTTGTGTAGTTTTCCCATCTTGCCCAGTCTTCTTTCTGCTGAATGAATTTTAGCTGTGAAAAATAGTCGCGGAATAGTTTTCTGAATTCTACCGAGTATGAATTTTTAACTCTACCGTTTTCAATGTTCTCCCAACGCTCCTGTATTTCATTTACATTACTAAGTGCTGATCTTGTATCCTTCGTGCTTGTGTACTGTTTAAGCTGAATACAAAGTTCTTCTATGGTTGCAGCAAGCTCTTTTTCTTTTTCTGGTGTAAGGTTTGATTTCGGAGCTTTATCTTTTTCTATTATTTTTGAATGTTCTTTGGCTTTTTTCTCAGCTTCAGCTTCTGCCTCTGCCTTTGCTTTAGAGTTCAGTGTTTTTGCAGATTCATGAAATTCATAGATAAGCTTATTGTACCTTTTTTCCAAAATTTCGAAAAATCTTGGTGGTATCTTTTCTGATTTGATCCAGACATCTTGAATCTCATGGATACGGTTTGCTGCGGAATCTGTATTGGCGTGTTCTGCTAGTTCTTCTATTTCGTTGCAAAGCTGCTCCCTTGAAGCAATAAGCAGTTTTATGTTGCTATGGTTGTCATATCTTTTTTTAAATCGACTGTAAGCTTCATTGAAGCGATCTTTTAATTCAGGATAATTATTGCCTTTGTCTAGGTTTGGCCATTCTGAAAGGATATCGGAAAGAGTATTATTTGCCGGTTCCCAGTTTGTAGAAGGAATGAGCTTTTCTGCAGTAAAGCAGTGCTCTAATAATTTCTTTTCAGTATTATGGTGATCTTTCTGTTTTTCTTCTATCTTTTCCTCAGAAGTCTTGTGTGGTATGGTGTCTTCTTTGTGTTCTGAAACAGGTGATATTTCCTTTTTCTCAATAATGGGGGAGGGGATGATAGTTTCTTTTTCTGGTTCAGTTATGACTGTCTTTATATTGTAGGTTTTTTTTTCTGCGCTTTCACAGATGTTGTGTTGTTCTGCTAAATCATCCTTTTTTCCTGTCGATCTTTGAAGAGTAGATTTCAATATTCGTTTTAACATTTATAACACCCGCTGTATGTTAAAGTTTAGATGTAAACACTGCCAACAGATAAATACTAATTCCAACTGGTAATTTTGCCAGTAAAAAACAACTTAAACTTGTTATATTTTTTCTTTATATGAGAAATATGATTGTTTCATATGAGTATATTGATATCTGAAGTTTAGCTTTCTTCATATTTTTGCCAAAGATAATATCGTTGTTTGCTTATTACAGGTTTCATGTAAGCCAGGTTGCCTTCTGCTAAATTTAGCTTTTTAGCAACGAACTTATTGCGAAGGAAGGGAGTATCTGGTGAATAAAGTTCTGATATGTCATTATAATATTTCGGCTGTTCAGTTAGCCCTAGTTTTTGATAGAAATCCTTAGAACTACCTACTGAAATTTACTTATAACCTATATATTGTCTGTGTTGAAAGAACATAAAGTTTTAAGTTTTAAGTGTTAAGGTTTAAGTATTTTTAAATATTATAAATCAACTTGGTCTTTTATTTCGACTTAAAAATCCATATCCTTCTAGGTGTGGCAATAATCCTTTAGAGTTTGCCTGAAGGTATATACTAGCTTGAATTGTTCCCGCAGTAACAAGAAAGTAAAATACCATGAGTAGGTTCAATAAATTATCGCATGTTATTTGGCATTGTCAATATCATATAGTTTGGGTTCCAATATATAGGCATAGTATATTAATAGGTGTAATATCAGAAGAACTGCAAGAGTGTCTTTATGTTTGCTCTGGCAAAAGTGGTTGCATAATTGAAGTGGTTAATGTCCAAAAAGATCATATACTCCTTATAGTAATGGTCTCTTCAAAAGTTTCAATTTAACAAATAAATATTAACAAGGGTACAATTTGCTTGCCTTCTCTGAGGACAAGCAAATAAGTCGTCCTGTCTGGGTGGTTCAAAGCAATACTGCGTTCTACGGGCGTAGTATTTTATTTTATGGCGCCGGTTTTTTGAAAGTACACTCGTCCAGCCATTTTTTTCCGCGACCTTCATTCCAAAACAATCCATAACTTCCACCAGGATAAAAATGACACAGATTAAATTCTAACATTGTTGTATTCCAAGCTTGACAGAGCTCTTGCCAGGATATATTTAACATAATTGGTCCAAAACCGCGAAAAAATCCACGACCCGTCGTCACACCTGCCGAGTATTTATATTCCGAACCCCGTTTAAAGCATATCAACCCTCCAGCAAAATTAAATTTACTCTTATAAACTTTCACTTCACCGTCAATTACAACCAGGCTGTCAGGGTTGAATGTGAGGTCGCAATTGCCGTCGAAGGTTGTAATGGCCGATAGATCAGTGATCCCAAAAGGTCTTGTTTTCAATAAGGATCCACTTAAGAAAGAATTCGCTATATATAATTTTTTTGGAGCGTCCTTCTTGTTGCCACAGTCTATTGTGCAGTTCTTAAATGTACTGTTTATAAACGATAAAAGAATTTGTGGGCCACAACCAATTTTACTATTTTCAAATAAACAGTCTTTAAATTTGATTACCTCGTAGGATTTAAAATCAAAGTTTTCACCCAAAAATTTTTTATTAATGAAAACAAGTTCACCTCCTACTTCTTGAAGTTCTGCTTTATCTAATACTTCATTCGATAAAGACGAAGCATACGCATCAGATCGGAAAAAACCTAATGCGATTGAAACTAGTATAATAGTCGAAAATATGATACCTTTAACTCTCTTCATGGCAGTCACCAATTTTCATTGTAAATATTAATTTATTTATTTTTTTTTGTGTTAATTTCAAAATGTAAGCTAATTATGGAAACGATCCCGCAGTCATGGAATCACCTTCCATTTTGTGTATGCAAAGTTGGAGGTTTTTGTTCTGTCAAAAACCCATTGTATAGAGTTTTGAAATTAGCTCAACAATAGAATACAGGAAATGTATCCGAATCATAATCATGTTAACTATATTCTAATGCTCTTAACTTAACAGCTGTACATGTTCGTAATTTTAAATATACCATAAAACTTTATTACCGACAATACTATTTGGCGGAAATTTGTCAATAAATCCTTCAAAGTTATTTCTTGTGTAAGTTTTTAAAAAAAGAAAAACTTGTATTAGAGTACTTTAAGATACAGACTGATTGCATATCTTTAAATTTCTCCAAAAAATTAAGAGGGACAGTTATGTCAACAAGTCTATTAAACTATACACATGGTATATCCGGATTTTAACATCAAGCATATAAATATGAAAAGCAAAAAGTAATTCAACGAATTCGTCGTAAAAAGCATACTTGTATGAATTGCTCCTCTGATAAGGTATCCTTTACACCAATTAGAACCAGAAGAATACAGTGTGGCAACATATGTCGAAAGTTTTTTTATGTTGAGCTAAAGATTAACAGAATATATTGTTAATACTGTAAAGATTTACTTCTCGAGAAACTGTCTTTTTTATCTTACCTTAAATCTAGAATCAGTTCCTCTCTGGAAAGAACTATTATTGAGTTGCGTGCAAAGATGTGCATATCGGCCATTGCTGATTATTTTAAAATAGACTGGCGAACAGTAAAGGAATGTAAAAAGTATTATCTAAAAAAGAAATTAAGAACAGTCAAACTCAAAAATGTCAGCATAATAGGGATGGATGAGATATACATAAAAAGTCAAGGTAAAGAAAAGTATATAACAATTGTTAGGGACTTAAAGAGTGGTGCAGTATTATATATTGGTGATGGCAAGGAAGTTGTTTCTCTTGAATCTTTTGTAAAAAAACTCAGACATTCCAAAGCAAAAATTACTGCGACAGCTATGGATATGTCAAAAGTCTATATCTCATGGGTAAACAAAAAACTTTCTAATACAATGATAGTTTTTGATCATTTTCATGTTATAAAACTTATGAATGACAAGATTGCTAAAGTAAGAAGAAGAGTTTCAGCAGGACTTGATGAATACCAGAGAAAACTCCTGAAAAATCAAAGATTCTTATTTCTAAGAAATGTTGAGAACCTTGAGCTTGATGCAAAACTGCTACTTGACAATTTGAGAAGAACTTTCAACGAACTTGATAAATGAAACACTCAGAAGTATATATTTCATGACAAAAAATAATTCCCAAGCAGAGGCTGCATTTAAAAACTGGTGTTCGATTGTAAGACAAACAGAATTTAAGGAACTTATTGAAATGTATAAGGCGATAGAAATAAATCTATCAGGAATAATTGCTTACTGGAAAACTGATGCCCTCTCAAATGCAGGAATGGAAGGCTTTAACTACAAAGTAAGATGGATTATAAGGCAGGCTTACGGATTCAAAGATAAAGAATATTTTACTCTTAAAATTTACAATTTACCAAATACTAAAGTTGAGCCTAATTTATGAGTTTTAGTTCACTAAGTGCAGAAGATGCATAAAATGTTCCATGTTTGGAATACCACAGCCAGAAAAACTCCATTTCAGCCTCGTAGTATTGAAAGCCTTCTATGGAAAAAATCGTCTGATATTCGGGAAAGAATAGGAAAGGCAAAAAAAAGCGCTATGATAATAACTTGGGCTAGGATTTATTAAATCCGAAATTATACTATAGTTAATAGGATAATAGAGTGATAAAAGAAGGATTAATTTGGTGTTATAAGCAGTTTTTCTATTTCTTTTCTAAAATGGGTGAATGCTTCTTTTTCGCTAAAAGCTCCAATCGTTTTGCCGTTTCTGAAAATGATAAAATTTCCTTTTCCGGCGCCTGCTATTCCGATGTCGGCGTCTTTAGCTTCACCAGGCCCATTTACAGCACACCCCATAATAGCTATTTTTGAAGGTCTGAATTTTAGGCCGTTTTGCTTAATAGCCTCGATTTCATTTTCTACTTTTGTTACAATGTCTAAAAGGTTTACTTCTGTACGGCCGCATGTTGGGCATGAAATGATTTCGGGGCAGGGGAGTATATGACCTGTATTCTCAAGTATTGCCTTTGCTATTTTTATTTCTTCTATGGGGTTGCCTGTTACACTTACACGTATGGTGTCACCTATTCCGTCTAGAAGGAGAGAACCAATACCTATGGACGATTTAACCGTGCTGTGAAAAGGAGTCCCGGCTTCTGTAACGCCGAGGTGCAACGGATAGTTTGTATTTTTTGCAAATTTTTGATATGCGGTTACTGTGGTTAGAACATCCGATGCTTTTAGTGATACCTTGATATCTTTAAAGCCATAGCTTTCCAAGAGGTTGCATTGTTCTAATGCACTATTTATAAGTGCTTCCGCAAGTATTTCTGGTTTTGTTTTAGAAGAATCATTTTTTTTACTAATTTTAAAATTATTGGAAAGACTGCCTGAATTAGCGCCGATGCGTATTGGGATTCCTGCTTCTCCGGCAGCTTCGGCTACAGCTTTAACATTATCTTTCGAGCCTATGTTGCCAGGGTTTATTCTGATGCAGTGTATTCCTGCCGAAATTGCGACAAGAGCAAGCTTGTGGTCAAAATGGATGTCTGCTATAATAGGGATGGAGGAACTTTGAACAATTTTCTTAATATTGTTTGCGGCATTTTTGTCCGGTATGGCTATCCTAATAATTTCACAACCGACTTCTTCTAATTCTCTAATTTGTGCGATGGTTGCTTTGGCATCTCTTGTGTCGGTATTAGTCATTGATTGAATAGATATTGGATGTTTGCCTCCAACATAAACGCTACCAACTTTTACGACACTGGATATTCTTCTATTTTGTCTCATTATTAATACTGTTTTTTCGAGATTTATCTCCATTCTCAGTGCGGATTACCTGCCTCATTTGTCCCCCTATTGGGAGGGGATTAAGGGGTGGGTTCTTCATTATTCCTATTTGGCGGGAATGGGTGTTTCCTGCAAGTTTTTTGCCTTATTACCTATTGGTGCTTCTTTCTTTTCTGATTTAAAATATTTTGTAAAATTTGTGATTCTGTTTACATCATTGAATGTTACAAAAATCATCAGAGTAATAAGCAGGATTACAAAAGCCATACAGATAGGCTGTAGAAGACGTGTCGGTAAACTTCTGCCTGTTATTATCTCTATTATTGATATTAAAATATGTCCCCCGTCCAGGACCGGCAGTGGTAGAAGGTTTATCAGTGCCAGGCTGAACGTAATTAATGTAATAATATTTAAAGCATATACTACAGAACCATGGTAAACAGCTTTTCCAATAACAGTAACAATACCTATCGGGCCACTCAGGTGTTTTGCTTTGATTCTGCTTTCATCAGAAAATATACCGCGCAGTGATTTATAACTCATCTGAATAACATTTATAAACTGCTGCCATGGATTGGTATGATCATAATATTGGACTGAGGCACCTTTTATGAAATAGTACAACTTAGGGGTAATAGCGATGTTAAGGTTTTTGCCATCTCTTCTAACGAGGAAATTTACCAGTTTGCCTTTACTGTTATTAATAATGTTTGTAAACTGATTTATACTTTCGGGGGTTATGTTATTTGCTTTTAAAATAGTATCTCCTGCTTTGAGACCTGCTTTCTGTGCCGGTGAATTTTCTCTTATATTTTCTACGGCAATTGGTAATGCTTCAGGGTTAAACGAAATACCAATCAGATACTTCTTTCCATCTCCATATGCATTGGGGGTTATTTTAAGTGATATTTCTTTCCCGTTACGAAGAATTGTTAAATCCATCGCTTTTCCGTTACTTTTATCAAGTGCAACTGTATAATCTTTATAATCAATGATCGTGGCACCGTTTATTTTTATTATTCTATCTTTTGATTTTAAACCGTCCTTTGCTGCAGGGGAATTGCTAGCGACTTGGATTACTATAGGTATTTCAGGTTTGAAAAAAGGGTACGGCAGTCCTTCTTTTGCCATTTCAGGAAAAACATTATGGTTGATAGCCGGGCTGTAACTAATTGTTTCTATGTTTTGTCCTTTTTTAATGCCAAGATTGACATCACCAATTGTAAAAATAGTTTTCTGAATAAAACCATTCCAGTTGGTATAAAAGGTTTGTTCGTTAAATCTTACTATGTCATCACCTTTTCTTAAACCTGCTCGGTATTCAGGGCTGTTTTGAGTGATTTCAGCTACTTTAATAGAATTCATTTTAGGACTGACTTGTGGTATTCCGTGTATCCACAGAAATGTAGCCAGCACAAAACCGAAAAGGACATTAAATAAAGGTCCGGCAAAAGCAACAATTATTCTATCAACCGGTTTTATTGGCGGAAGTTTTTTCCCATTTTGATCTTCCAATGAATCCGATGCTTCAAGCTGCGGTATATCCACATAACCGCCGAAAGGCAGACATCCTATCCTGTATTCTATCCCATTACGGGTAAACCCCCATATTTTTTTGAAACCTATTGAAAACGCAACTATATGCATTTTTCGCCATTTGGCAGCAAGAAAATGCCCCAGTTCATGTATGAATATGCAGAAGCCAAAAAAGAAAAGTACAAAGAAGCCTACGTAGAGATAGTTTAGAATAGTCAGCAGCATTTATAGTTCCTGTAAATTGTTTGGGTATATATTTTTATTTAGTGATATTAAGAATTTAGTGCTCAGTATGCGATAAATACCAACCTGGTATTCCTAAATTATAACGAAAAGAATAAAACAAGTTCAACTTGGTGTTGGTTTTTAAATTATACATTTATAATCCCGTAATATATATTAGTATCTAAAAAAAACATTAGCCAAAAGTGCAAAATGTTTACGGTTTAATGAGTTTTCGTATAATTGACTAAATCAATAGTACGTTACGGCTTGTAAAATATCAATAAAAAGATTAGATTTTAGTATTACGTTTATTGGAACTTAATATTGGCTTTAAACGTACAGAAAATTGATTTTTAACGTATTAATAGTCAAAAAGATTAGTCCGCGCAACAAAACATAAAAAGACAAAAAAACAAGTCCTCCCAGTTAGTCAACAGGACAGGCTGTTGAATAGCCGGGAAAATTTATCTTGAAGGGTTGGTTTATACATGAGTAATGAAAAAAATGAAATATCTTCTCTGAATATTCTTTATGCGGATGGTAATGATTCATTTTGTCAAACAGCTAAAAAATTGATTGATAGCTATGGATGTCAACTGGATATAGCAAAAGATGGTGCAGAAGTTATAGATAAATTTAAATTAAAAGAATATAATCTTTTATTTGTTACAGATATTTTGCCTGAAAAGGATGGTTTTACTGCGGTTAAAGAAATGAGAAGCATTGAAGGAGAAAATAGCGACAAACAGGCTTTAATAATAATGGTTTCTGATAAAGATGAAACTGAAAAAATGGAGAAAAATTTTGATGTTGGCTATGATGGTTATTTAATAAAGCCTATCAAAAAAGGTGATCTCCAGGATATCTTTAGTCTTTTGACTGATGCTGATTCTGAAGAGGCAAATACAGAAGAAACGCCAAAAGAAGAAGATAAAATAACAGTAACGTTAGATAAAGATATAGAAAGTATCGTTCCTGAGTATCTTGAAAATATAAAAAGTGGTGGCAAAAAAATACCCGATGCAATAGCTCAAGGTGATTTCGAATTCATTTACAGATATGGCCATAATATGAAAGGTACCGGAAGCAGCTATGGATTTGCTTTCATCTCTGAAGTTGGAAAAGCGCTTGAACAGGCCGGTACAGATAAGAATATTCAAGTAATTAAAGAAGAAGTTGAAAAGCTCACTGAATATATTGGGAAAGTCCATCTTGTATATGAAAAGCAGTAAGTTTGTCTTTTTGTTTACTATACCCAAAATGAAATATTTTTCGGAAAAGAATAATGAAAATTGAGTGTAAAACCCCCACAAATTTTAATTGTCCTTTGGCGATAAACCCAAAATAAAAATACCTCCGGTATACATAAAACTATTTTAGATAGAAACAGCGACCACATAAAGTTATGAGCATAAAAAAACCTTTAATTTTGAGCATTGATGATGATCCGGAATGTCAGCGTCTAATAAAAACCTTCTTAATGGCAGAAAATTATGATGTTATTACTACGGACAATGCCAATAATGTAAAAAACATTATAAGTACTCAAAAGCCTGACCTCATTTTACTTGATATTCTTATGCCCGATATGAATGGCTATGAATTTTGTGAAGAGTTTAGGAAGGAAGAGGATTCTGATTATCATCCACCTATTGTATTTTTAAGCGCCCTCGATGAGCTGGAAGATAAAGCTAAGGCCTTTCAGGTGGGCGCTTCTGATTATATTCAAAAGCCAATTAAAAAAAAGACTCTCCTTGACAAAGTATGGATAAATCTGACGAGAAGCTTTGAATGGATTCAGGTCGCTAATGGTGCTATTCCGTTGGGGCAGGTACTCACAGCTGATTATTTTGACAAGTTTAATGACTTTCTTAAAAACCAACTTAATTTCGATGAAGAAACAAAAGAAAAAATTGATGGCTTTGATTTATCTCAACCGTACAATGTGGCAAAACTGCTTGAAATTAATGATAGGAATATGGCACAGTATATAGCAGCATTTCTTCATGTGAAATATTTACAGGTTATTATTCCCGGAACATTAAATACTGAAATTCTGGGTGCTCAGTTTTGCAGAGCTAATCTTGTTATACCAATAAAGGAGACGTATGCCGCCGGGACTGATTTTGTGTTGTCTAATCCGTTTAACTGGGAACTTATTGATACACTGGACCAGGTTTCTAAAGGTAATAATTACAGGATTTTTATAACAGAACCTGGAAATGTATTATCTTTCTTTAAAGAGACTAATAAAATGGGATCCAAGGAAAACGAAGTAGTTTTTAGTATGGATCATGAGCAGGGTGATGGCGAGGATGTTATTTTTGGGGAAAAAGAGGTTGAACTTGACATAGAGCTCGCTCAATATCCTAACCCAGTAAAGTATATTGCCAACAAGATTATTTATAAAGCTGTTATGGAACGTGCAAGTGATATTCATATAGAATCTAAACAATCCACTGTTGCCGTCCGTTTTAGGGTTGACGGTGAACTTCAGGACGTCTTGTCAGTAAAACGAGCTACAGGTAATATGATATTAAATCATTTTAAATCTGTAGGGGGGCTTGATATATCAGAGAAACTTCTTCCGCAGGACGGTAGTGTTGATACTAAAGTAGGCGAAAGAGCGTTTAGGTTACGACTAGCTACTACTTCGACACCTGATGGGGAAAGTATGATTATCAGGATGCTGGAACCGCACGCAAAAATATTAAAATTAGGCGATCTTGGAATGACAAGAGACCAGACGCGAAATATAGTGGACCTTGCTAAAACACCAAGCGGACTCATATTGGTTGTTGGGCCGACAGGTTCAGGTAAAACAACGACGATTTATAGTTTGATTGGTTCGATAGATAGTACTGCTAGAAGTCTTTGTACAGTGGAAGATCCGGTGGAATATAGGATTCCTCATGCAAATCAGCAGCAGATCAATTTAAAAAGAGGTGTTACTTTTGAAAAACTTTTGAAATCAATAGTAAGACAGGACCCTGATGTGTTGTTCCTTGGTGAGACAAGGGATGATTATACGGCTAAAATGGCTATTGACTTTTCTAGTACCGGCCATTTAACGATGACTACTATGCATACAAAAAATGCTGTAGCAGCGTTGTTTAGACTTGAAAGGCTTGGAGTCGGGCGGGCAGCTATGGCAGATGCAATTATTGGTATTGTTGCGCAGAGGCTTATTAAAAAGCCATGTCGGTACTGTAGAGAAATAGTAAATATTGGACCTAAAGACGTGAAACTTCTAGAACCGTTTACAGACGATATCCCTTCCGAAGTGGTTATAATCAACGGGTGTTTGAAATGTAATAATACCGGTTACCACGGCAGGGAGGGTGTATATGAAATATTGACGATTACACCAGAGATAGCTAAACATATCAGAGAAGGAGTTTCTGTTTTGGAAATAAGAAACTTTCTAAGATCAAAGGGTGCATACCTTATTGTTGACAATGCTTTAGATAAATTGCGGGATAAAGTTTTCACCGTTGACGATGTTTATCAGCAGGTTCTAAGGGAAGAGAAAGAACAAGTTATAGATTCACGCAATAGAATACTTGGTAGAACTTCTGCTTTTTCTGACAGTGAACCTGCCCAAACTGTAATTCAAACAGCTGAACCGGTTCAGCCCACACCGAAAAAGAAGAGTGTTTCTTCTGAAAAAGAAGATGAAAAAAAATCAGATCCAAATAGGAAAAAGAAAATACTTCTTATCGATGATGATGTAAATGTAAGGAATTTACTGCAGCATTATATCAAAAAACAGGGATATGATGTGCAAGTTGTAGATGACGGCGTGAATGCACTTCTACTATTGGGAGACAATGAATTTGATCTTATAATAAGTGATATAAATATGCCGAATCTTGATGGGGTAAAATTATTGAAAATAATGAAATCTCACAAGATACATGTACCTTTAATTTTTCTGACAGCCAGAAATGAAGAAAAATTCGAAGTAGAATGTCTTGAGCTTGGTGCAGCTGATTATATAGTGAAACCTGTAAAATTCCCTGTCTTAAGATTAAGGATGAAGAGAATTTTGGGAGAAATGTAAGTTTTCTCCTACTGTTATTTGCTTTTAAACATACTCATTAGTCAATGAAATTAACTAACACGATATAACAAATAGACAAAAGCAAGATTTATCTTGTCTCATCCTGTTATTTGCTGAATTCTTCTTCTATCTCCTCTAGGGTTTTACCTTTGGTTTCCGGTATAATGAATGAGATCAGAACATAGCAGAATGTAAAAAATGCTATAAGCAGAAATAATCCACTAAATCCTATAATCTTGCTTAACGGCAGAAATGCTGAAACAAAAAACATACCTACTAGACCGCCTATTGTAAAGGCTATCGAAAGGCCAATGCCACGGACTTGATTGGGGAGTAATTCTGTGCAGAGAACAAGGATTACACCACCCGGTCCAAACGCAAAAAAACCAACGACTAAAACAATGCCGAGAAGTGTTATATAACCTTTGAGAATACCGGTTGGTAGTGCAAAGTTAAGAAAACTTAGACTGAGAAGTACAATCAGCAGTGTAAAGGTGCCGATTTTTAGTATTTTTTTACGTCCAATGCGTTCAACCAGTATTAGCGTGAGGATTGTTGCAAGAAAATTAATTGCTGTAATTGAAACGCCTCCAAGCAACCCAACAATTTCCGAGTTAATTCCACTATCTTTCAGTATTGAAACACTGCACTGAATAAAAGCATTATAACCGGACAATTGGGTTAATGATACTGCTGCTGTTACAATTAAAATAGGTTTATAGTATAATTTATTGGTTAGTATTTCTTTGACATTTACTTTTTCTTTATTTATTGGAACATTGATTTCGTCCCATACCAAATGGTTATTAAACTTCTCATTTAAACATGCAAGAGCCTTTTTTGCATCTTTTAGACTTACATGATTATAAAGCCATCTTGGTGATTCAGGAAGGGTAAAAACATAATAGAAAGTTACTAGGCATAGTATAAGCATTATGACTACAACAAGATGCCAGTTTAAGTCTATAGCCAGGAGCAGGTTAATAAGGTTTGATACAAGCACTCCTCCGGTTAGAGACAGCTGAAAAGTGGTTATTATTGTTCCTCTGTTGTTTTTTGTTGCAACTTCAGATAGGTAAACAGGCACAACTATAACAGCCATACCAAAACCTATTCCCTGTATAAGTCTGAATATATAAATTGAATTAAACGTACTATAAAACAGGAAGCCAAGTGTACCTATAATGTACAGAAGAAAAGTAATGATCATTACTTTCTTTCTACCGATATAGTCGTTTAATACACCTGTATAAATACTGGCTATTACACACCCTAGAAGTATTGATCCTGCAACAAGGGATATCTGCACACTTGTAAACCCATAGCTGTTTTCTAAGATAGGCAATATTCCTGAAATTACCCCCAGCATATATCCAGACAAACCACCTGATAACGCGGCAAAGACTAGCATATTAAAAAAATATTTTCTTTTTATCATAAACGATACCTCTTTTACTATTTATAAATATTATATGTGATGACAGACCTATGCTTTAAGAAGTCAGATTCAATGTTTTGTAAATTTCTGATATTACAGGGTGATATTTTCCAGTATTAAACTGGTTTCCAATATAATCCTGGCGATGAATGCATTGTGTATGTATCTTATTTGTCAGCATAATAACAGCCAAATTATACTTCATGTCTATTACAGTAACAGTACCGGTGAACCCGGTATGTCCAACCGCTTCGCTGCTGACATATTCACCTGCCATGTTTCTACATTTTTCATCACACAGTATTCTCCAACCGCACCCAAATGATTTATCAGGAGTGGAGGGTTTTAGAAACTCCTGGACTACATCCTGTTTAAAAATTCTTGTTGCTTTAAAAACACCTTTATTAAGGATCAACTGAGCAAGAATAGCTACTTCATTGGCTGTAGAGAACAATCCGGCATGTCCTGCTACTCCCCCCATAGAATAATACGCCTTTTCATCTTGTACTTTACCTCTGATAACATCTTTCCTGATCTTGGGGTAATCGAGAGTATTATTGCATGTGTTTCCGAAACTTGTTGCAGCAATATCGTCAAGTTTAATGTTATTATTCAGGGGGTTGAAGAGTGTCTTTTTGAGCCCTAAAGGGTTATAAATGTTTTTAGTAAGATATTTGTCCTGCCTCAAACCCGATATTTTTTCCACTAATAAACCTAATACCATGAACCCCGTATCAGAATAAATTGATTTTTCGCCTGGAATATATTCCTGTGGTGCTTCTTTTAGGAGTAGTTCAATGGTTTTTCCCCTATCATGAGAATAAAACTTTTTACCGTACATGTTTTTGTCATGAAAAAACCATATTTCAGGGCCGTATCCGGATGAATGGGTAAGTAGATGCCGTGTAGTTACATTATCGTAAGCAAATTCTCTGATATAGTGTTTTACAGGTTTATCAATGTCAAGTAAACCATCAGACACAAGTTTCATCACTGCAAAGACTGTTGCATAAATCTTAGTGTTTGATGCTAAATCAAAAACTGTATCATACTTGATTTTTTCTGGATGGTCAAGTTCAGCACCATTCTTGTCATACCTTGATTTAAAACCATATTCTGACCTTGTAATAATATGGTCGTCTTTCAAAACAACAAGAACACACCCAGGATAACCATTTGCTATATCTTTTTTAATGATTTTATCAACACTCATATACAGCTCCAAGCAGAACTTCTTTTGAGGCACCGGTCACGCTGGGGATATTTCCCGGTAGTTTGTTGACTCTCTGTCTAGCAAGCCATGCAAAAGCAATTGCTTCTACCCATTGAACCGGTATTCCCAGCTCATCTGTAGTACTAATTAATACCCCAGGTAGATAGTGCCCTAATCTACCCTGAAAATATTCGTTATATGCTCCGCCTCCGCATGAATAAACAGCATCTGTTCCAGGAGCAAATTTAATTATCATATTACTTATTGTTTTGGCTGTCAGGTCACATAAAGTTGCCTGTACATCTTCCGGAGATATGTCGGAAAAGTTTTTTAATTTAGGTTCCAGCCAATTCAGATTAAACAATTCTTTACCTGTGCTTTTAGGTGGATGCAATTTGAAGTACTCATCAGACAAAAGATTGTTTAGAAGTTCTTCATGGACAGCTCCTGAAGCCGCCCATGAACCATTTTTATCATACTTCATATTTTTCTTTTTCTGAATCCATAAATCCATAAGGCAATTCGCTGGTCCTGTGTCAAACCCCAGTATATTATTGTCATTCCCAAGTACTGTAATATTAGCTATTCCACCAAGATTAAGAATCACTCTTTTAGAGCTGTTTGAATTAAGATATCCATGATGAAAAGCAGGTGCAAGTGGTGCACCATCTCCTCCAAAAGCCATATCCATTCTTCTAAAATCACCAATGGTTCTGATTCCAGTCAAGGCTGCCACCTTGTTATTATCGCCCAATTGGGTAGTAAACGGATATTTGCCACGCGGTTTATGAAATACGGTTTGGCCATGACATCCAATAGCAGAAACTTCTACAGGTTTAATATTTGCCTTTTTGAGCAGCATGTTTACTGATTCGGCATAGCAGATACCCAACCTTGAATCAATTTCTCCTAAATCTTCAAGATTGGTTTCAAAAGTCTGAATTAATTGAATAAGCTTTTCCTTCAATTCTTTATCAAAGGGAACAGTTACATAATCAACCATTTTAAGAGAACCTTCAATATCCTCTACAAGCACAGTATCAATACCATCCAGACTTGTTCCCGACATAATTCCAATGTAATACATATTTTCACCTTAATAGTATTTATTTAAGAGCTCTAATTATAATGCCTCTTCAGTATGTTAAAGAAAAAAAATTGTAATAGCTAACTTTTTGTAATTATATTCTATTGTTAGTTTTTTGCAATTGATATAGTTACAGGTCTTCATGTCGTTATTGGAATTTATTTTTTTTATGAAAGGAATTTATCACAATCTGTGTTACTATAAATAACAAATTATTACAATTTTAATACTCTACATAGAAAGAATTAATTATGAAATTGCAACTTTATTATATGGAATGCTGTCCGTTCTGTCAGAAAGTACTGAGATTTATACCAGAAACAAAACATAGTATTATTCTGCAGGATATTAGACAGGAAAAAATATTCAAAGAAGAACTGCTAAAAATTAGTGGAAAAACTCAGGTGCCATGTCTTGTTATTGATGGAAAACCAATGCTCGAATCTGATGATATTATCGAGTACCTTGGCGTGAACAAAGATAAGTGGATTATTCGTAAAAACTAACTATTTCCCATGTACAAAAAAATGTCAAAAACAACTGTCCAACCTTACAAATCCAATGGTTATATACTTGCAACTCTAATGTTGACAGTTGTAATAGATATGATGGGGTTTGGACTGATTTTTCCTCTTTTGTCATCACTGTTTATATCTGGCAGTAATTCATTTATAGACATTAACACAAGCCTCCATATACGATATATTTATTATAGCCTTGCTTTTTCTCTGTGGCCTATTGGTGCTTTCTTTGGGACACCTTATCTTGGCGAATTATCAGATAGGTTTGGAAGAAGAAAAATTTTATCTATATGCCTTTTTATGACAGGAGCAAGCTATGCTTTATCTGCGATATCAATATCTACAGGGTCGCTTTTTCTTTTCTTTTTTAGCCGCTTTTTTTCAGGGTTTTTTGGTGGATGTTATGATATAGCCCAGGCTGCTACGGCGGACATTAGCACACCGGAATTAAAAGCACGCAATATGGGCTGGATCACATTTGCTGTGTCTATAGGGATGATTCTCGGTCCTATAATTTCAGGGTTTACTTCAGATGGTAGTTATATTCGGTGGTTTTCTGTAACAACACCATTTTGGATAGCCGCTTTACTGGCATTTTTTAACGGGGTGTTACTCTTTTTACTTTTTAGTGAAACTTATAAGATAAACAAACAAGCAAGAATCAAACTGGCAAAAGTCTTTTCTTCTTTTCTTTTTATTTTTACAGATTCAAGGGTAAGAAGACTTGGCCTGATATTTCTTATGTTAAATATAGGGTGGTGTTTTTTTGTCACGTCTATACCCTTGATTTTAACTCAAAAATTTCATTTTGATATTCGTTTTACAGGCATTTTCTTTTGTTTTATTGGACTTGGCTTTACTTTTTCCATTCTGTTTGTTCAGAAAAAAGTGCTAAAGTTATTTACACTAAAAAAAATATATATAATTACTACAGTTATAAGCACTTTTCTTTTGGTTGGCAACTTTTTTTATCCTAGTCTTAGTGGGTTATGGCCTTCAGCATTCTTTTTTGCACTTTTTGAGGTTCTATGCTACAGCAGTCTTTTAGCAATGATTTCTAATTCTGTGACAGTTGATTTGCAAGGAAAGGTTATGGGAGGTCTGGGCGCAGTTGCAAGTATATCGTTTATTATAGCAGGGATACTGCTTCCATTTCTCTCCGATTTGAGTGTTGTTCTCCCGCTTTTAGCTGGTGGAATAGCTTATCTGACAAGTACTTGCATAATGCTTGGGACAAAAGAATAAAAGAGTTATATTTTATTCCTTTATTAGAGGTATATTAAATTAATAAGGTGTCGTCAACTTGTTTGCATGGATAGATGAAATAAGTGCGACTGAGGAGTTAAATAATTAAAACTAACATGATTTTATAAATAAAATCCTTCAATGGAACGTTTAAATATGGAGCGGAGACTGTCAGTATGGAAATGTATAAACCAAAACAGGTACTAGCATTAGGGGATGAAGCTGTTAGCTACGGCGCGATAGATGCGGGAGTAAAGGGAGTCTTCGGTTATCCCGGCACTCCTTCTACCGAAGCTTTTGAAGCTGCGGAAATAATGGTAAATGAACTTAATGATGGTAGGGTTGCTCATTGGGCAGCAAATGAAAAAGTTGCGTACGAAATAGCATTAGGGTGCAGCTATACTGGTAACAGAACTCTTATCACAATGAAACACGTTGGCCTCAATGTTGCAATGGATGCGTTTGTAAATTCAGCACTTACGGGCGTAAGAGGCGGTTTGGTATTACTGGTAGCGGATGATCCAAGCATGCATAGCAGTCAGAATGAGCAGGACAGCAGATATCTGGCTAGCTTTGCACATATTCCTTTTTTAGAGCCTTCAACGCCTCAGGAGACCTATAATTTAACTGTTGATGCCTTTGACTTATCTGAAAAATTAAAACTGCCTGTTATGATCAGACTTGTAACCAGGTTGGCTCACTCTCGCGGCATAGTGAATAGAGGTGAGATGAAAAAGCTGGTTTCTCTTGGCATCCCGACAAAAGAAGAGACATATAATTGGGTATTGGTACCACGCATTTCCAGAATTAGATATAATAATTTAAGGGAAAACCTGCCTCTTTTACAGAAATCTGTTGAGAAATACAATAAATTGACACTTGGCAGGGCAAGTATTGGTATAGTTGCTGCTGGAATGGGAAAAGCGCATTATGACCAACTTTGCAGAGAAAATGAAATTGTCAAAGATTTTACACGCCTCGATATTCAGGCGTATCCCATAGAATATGAAATTATTGAAGAAATGCTCTCATGCTGTGATATTATTTACGTTTTTGAAGAAGATTATCCGTATATAGAAGATCAGTTCATATCCAGAGCTCGACATACAAAAATACATGGGAGAAGAGATCGAACTATTCCAATTTCAGGCGAAATTACTCCTTTAGAGTTAAGACAGGTATTAAGAATTGAAGTTCCTGAGCCCAAAAAGAAAGCTTCGATAGAGTTGCCCGTCAGGCCTCCAAGGTTATGTGAAGGGTGTGGTCATATTGATTCTTACAAAGTAATCAAGGCTGCTTTTTTAGAATTAGGAGAAACAGACTATAGAGTTTTTGGTGATATCGGATGCTACACTTTGGGCGTTGAAAAACCATACGCAAGCCTACATTCAACTGTAGAAATGGGTGCATCTGTCGGCATGACACTTGGTGCGGCACTAAGCGGCATGGAGCCTGCTGTAGGTGTGATAGGAGATTCAACTTTTTTCCATTCTGGAATGCCGGCTTTATTAAGTGTCGTTAAATGCAATGTAAATGCGAATATTGTTATTATGGACAATAGAATCACCGCAATGACTGGGCAGCAGCCGACAATTTCTGTAGACACTCTAGAGAAAGTAGCAGAAGGAATAGGCTTTAAAAAAGAGCATGTTCACATATTTATACCATTGCCTAAATATCATAAAGAGAATGTTAAAAAGTTTAAAGAAATATTAACACATAAAGGCCCCGATGTAATTATTTTTAGACGCGATTGCGTTCAGGCACTAAGAAAAGGATTATGATGGAAAAGCTAATAAAAAGACCTTATGGCGTTATTGTTGCAGGTGTTGGTGGTCAGGGGGCTATTACCTTGGCGCAGTTAATTCTTGGTGCCGCCTGGAAGTCCGGATACTTTGTACACCAGGCTGAAGTTCATGGTATGAGCCAGAGAGGTGGTTCAGTAAATGCCCATATTCTATTTGACACAAAAGAGGTTAGTTCCCCTGTAGTAATGCAGGGTTCTGGCGATTTACTTATTGGCATGGAACCGCTGGAAACCTTGAGATACCTGTATTTGCTGGGCAAAAACGCATGCGTGGTTTCTTCTGTTGTACCTATAAAAAACATGGAGGAATATCCTGATATGGGAAAAGTAATTTCCGAGCTTGAGACAGTTTCCGGCATTACACTTGTGGATGTTGATAAACATTCCAAAATGCTGAAAAACAATAAAGCCGGCAACATGATTCTTTTGGGGATTGCTTCAAAACACCTACCTGTTCGTAATGATATATGGGAGACAGTTATTTGTGAAAGGTTTAAGAAAAAAGGAAAAGAGATAGTACATAAAAATTTAGAGGCCTTTGAATTTGGAAAGAGGCTGGCTTAACCTTTTATTTCATAATATACGTAAATCTAACTTTTAATATCGAGGATATCTAAAATGAGCCCAATCAAAAAAAATGAAGCGATAGATACGATTGATATAGAAAAGGCTAATTTCAACGATATCCTAAATGATATTTATAGCGGGTTGTATATTGTTGATTCAACCCGAAAAATTATTTTCTGGAATAAAGCTGCTGAAGAAATTACAGGATATAAATCTAATGAAGTTGTAGGCTCCCATTGTTACGATAATATATTGATACATGTTGACGGTGATGGCAATAGTTTATGTACAGGAATGTGCCCATTACTCGCAACAATACAGGATGAAAAAAAAAGAGATGCGGATGTTTTTCTTCATCATAAGCAGGGACACAGAGTCCCCGTTAATGTACGTACCTCTATATTAAAAAATGATGCAGGAAAAGTTATTGGCGGCATTGAGTTGTTTTCTGACATATCAAACAAAGAAATAACAACATTAAAAATTAAAGAATTGGAAAAACTTGCTTTTCTTGACACTCTAACACAACTAGCTAACCGAGCTTTTACCGATATGGAAATCGATGCTAAGTTTGCCGAAAAGAATAGATATGGAACTAGCTTTGCAATAATTTTCTTTGATATAGATCATTTTAAAAACTTTAATGATACCTATGGACATGAAACAGGAGATCGCGTTCTAGAGACTGTTGCAAAAACTTTACAGGCAAATGCAAGGCCATTTGACTTATTCGGTAGGTGGGGTGGTGAAGAGTTTTTGGGGATACTACATAATGTTTCAGGGCAGGAGCTGAAGCAGCTTACTGAAAGGCTTCGTATGCTTATAAGTAAAACCAGAATAAAAAATAAGAATGAAACCTTATCTGTAACAGTATCTGTCGGGGCAACATTAGTAAAATCTCAAGATGATAAAGACATAATAATTGGACGGGCAGATAAACTAATGTATAAGAGCAAACAAAATGGCAGAAACCAAGTTACTATCGGTTAGTATAACTTGCCTCCAGTACCCACCCCTAAGGGGCTGTATAATAAGTCTATTTTTTGTTGGAGTACACACTTTAGTGTGATGCCTTTAGCCTCGAATCCTTGCAGGCTAAAGCCTGTACTCCAACGATTTTGCCTACTTTTAGGACTTTTGATACAGCCCCAACTAAGAAATGCAGTCATCAGTTAAACTAATTAATCAATGTCCAAATTGAACAGCTTCAATGTGTCTTCCGATTGTTATTGGAAATTACTTGTTGGCTATTGGATATTAACGCTATTATGGCAAAAGGTTTGATTAAGGCGATTTATATTATCGATAAAAAAAAATTTTAATTTAAGAGCATAATCCATTTGAGGGATTCACTCTTTCATGCCTTCGGCTCTGCCAGCGGTATTGACTCCCCTCCAAGGAGAGGGCAGGGGTGGGTATTAAGAGTGTATCAAGTGTCTCACTGATACACTCTTTTAGCAGTAAAACTATGAGACATAAGTCAATGTTATTTTTTAGTTATATTTTTTAATTTATTTATCTTCTTTACAATCTTAGTGTTACAACTATTTTTTTTAAATAGCTACTTTTTTGGCACGATTATAGCTTTAGTCTAAAGTAACAAAAAAAGGAGTAGTAAAGAATGAAACGACAAATTATAAAAATAGATGATGCTAAATGTAATGGATGTGGCTTATGTATACCAAATTGCCCTGAAGGAGCTTTGCAGGTTATTGACGGTAAAGCAAAACTCATCAGCGATCTTTTTTGTGATGGTCTTGGTGCCTGTATTGGAGAATGTCCAGAAGGAGCTATTCAGATAGAAGAAAGAGAAGCTGAGCCTTACGATGAAAAAAGAGTAATGCTTGAAAATATTATTCCACAGGGAAACAATACAATCAAAGCTCATTTAAAGCATTTAAAGGAACACGGTGAAACTAAGCTTTTACACCAGGCCGTAGAAGTCCTTAAAGAAAACAATATCAATTTCGATTTATCAGAAATTCATGATGACCGTCTTCCGTGCGGTTGTCCCGGTACAATGGCAAAAACCATTGATAAGAAGCCAAAAGCAAAAGAAAATTCCGGGGAAATTTCTAAATTAGAATCGGAATTACGGCAGTGGCCGGTACAGTTGAAGCTAATTAATTCAAATGCCTCATATCTTGATAATGCAGACATATTAATTGCGGCTGACTGCACAGCATTCGCACATGGAGATTTTCACAGAGAGTATATCAAGAATAGAATTGCGATTATATTCTGTCCGAAACTGGATCAGAATATTGATACATATATAGATAAATTGGCTGAAATATTCAACAATAAATCAATCAAATCAATAACTATTGCCAGGATGGAAGTACCCTGTTGCGGTGAAACTGAAGTAATAGTTCGCAAAGCATTAGAACAAACAGGGAAAAATATCCCAATTGAAACTAAAATAATAAAAATAGGATAAAGAATGAGTTTATTTAATTTATTTAAGAAACGTTGTAGTGTAAAGGATTTAAATATTAAAGAGGAGGATAGTAAGATGAGTATGTTTTGTTTTCAATGTCAGGAAACCTGTAAGAACTCTGGATGTACAGTTGCCGGAATGTGTGGTAAAAAAGCTGATACAGCAGGTTTACAGGATGAATTAGTGTTAGCTTTAAAATGTTTAGCTGTAAAAAGTGCGGGAAAAGTAGACAGTAAAACAGGAGATTTTATATGTGAAGCTCTTTTCTCTACAATAACTAATGCTAATTTCGATAATAACAGAATCCAAGCCTATATTAATGAAGCAAAGGCAATAAATGGCAGTGCAGACTGTTCTATAAACTTAAAACCCGGTGTATTGGCCACAGAAAATGAAGATGTTCGTTCATTACGTGAACTTCTTATATATGGTCTTAAGGGTATTGCAGCTTATGCTCATCACGCAGCCACCCTTGGCAAAAAAGATGAATCAATTTATGCATTCTTAGTTGAAGCTCTAGTCTCAACTACAAAAGAGTTATCTGTTGATGAAATGGTCGGCATGGTTCTAAAAGCAGGTGAAGTAGGTGTTACTACTATGGCTCTTCTTGACGCTGCTAATACTGAAACTTATGGACATCCAGAGCTTACCAAAGTAAATATAGGTGTCGCTAAAAATCCCGGAATTTTAATTTCAGGTCATGATCTTAAGGATATGGATGAACTTCTGAAACAAACTGAAGGAACTGGCGTTGATGTTTACACTCACAGTGAAATGCTTCCTGCCAACTATTATCCTGCATTTAAAAAGTATAAACACTTAGTTGGAAACTATGGGAATGCATGGTATAAACAGGATAAAGAATTTGCATCATTTAATGGTCCTATTCTTATGACAACAAACTGTATAACTCCTGTTAAAGATAGTTACAAGGATAGAATTTTTACAACTAATGCAGCCGGGTATCCAGGCGTAACTCAT
>CAZVCD010000014.1:0-26891 GCA_964625675.1 uncultured Victivallales bacterium
TTCCAGGAGCAAAAGAATTCATTGCTAAACTCCCTGAAAACAGCTGGACAATAGCAACTTCAGCATCAAAAGAATTAGCAACAGCAAATTTGAATCATGTAGGCATCCCTGTACCCGAAACTATGATTACTGCTGAAAAAGTTTCCAACGGCAAACCACACCCAGAGCCGTTTTTAAAAGCAGCTGAACTTCTCAATACTACATGTGATAAATGTATTGTGTTTGAAGATTCTTTGTCTGGTTTAAAAGCCGGCTATGAATCCGGTGCAACAGTAATCGGCTTAACAACAACCCACTCAAAAGATGAACTAAAATTAGCAAAACATACAATCGATGACTTCAGAAACATCAAACTTAGCATTAAAGAAGGTATCTCCGATAAAAAAATTATTGTTTCTTTTTAAAAAACATTTTATTTTTATATCATAATTAGTTGGATTTTTTATTAAGAACAAACTAAAATCAAGTTAGACTTGTTTTTGTTTTGTCGCATTGTTAAACTTTATTGGTTATGAATAAGTCAAAAAGTAAATTCCAGTACACTAAACTTAATTACATCTTCTTAATTTTATAGGAATATTCATATGAAATGCAGTAATACCTGCTCCAAAAAATCAGATATTCTACAAAAACAACCTGAAAAGACAGCTGAATTAAATAGATATATAAATAGCCTGCCTATTGGTTCTGATATAAATAAAAATCGTGGACTCCTTATTTCCACTTTGCATGAAGCTCAAAGAATATTCGGTTACCTCCCGCAGGAGGTTCAATTGTTGACAGCAGAGAAGCTTCGCCTAAACTTAAGTGATGTCTATGGAGTAATTTCTTTTTATTCTTTCTTTACTACAGAGCCTAAAGGCAAGTATAAAATAGATATCTGCCTCGGAACTGCATGCTTTGTAAAAGGTGCCGATAAAATACTTGAAGAATTTGAGAACAAACTTGGGTTAAAAGATGGTGAAACCAGCAAGGATTTAATGTTCTCACTCGGCGGATTACGCTGTGTTGGAGCATGCAGCCTTGCACCGGTCGTATTAGTAAATGATAAAGTATATGCAAACGTGACTTTAGACTGTGTAGATAATATTTTAAAAGAATGTAATAATTAATCATAGCTAGAGAAAAATTAAAATGCAAAAAACTAGTCAATCTGAAATAAGCATTCTAGTCTCTATGGGTACCTGTGGTCTCGCAGCTGGTACAGAACCTGTTTATAATTCTTTAAAAAATGAAATTAGAAATAGAAATCTAGCAACTAAAATCGAAATTATTGAAACCGGATGCATGGGGCTTTGCCATAGTGAACCGAGCATAGAGGTTATAGATAATAGAACTGCAAAAAGTATAATATATGGTGATGTTAAAGGAAGTGATGCTTCCAAAATCATAGAATCAGGAACAGCAAAAGCTGCTGGCATAAAAGTAATTGAACGCGGATGGTATTACCCCGAAGATGAAAATAATACTAAAAATGTTCTTCAAGCGAGAATTGCCCTTAGAAACACTGGCAGAATCAACCCTAAAAAGATTGAGCACTATATCGTAAGATCGGGCTATCAGGCACTAAAAAAAGCCTTATTTCAGATGACTCCTGCTGAAGTAATTAGTGAAATAAGAAAATCCGGTTTACGCGGCCGCGGAGGAGGCGGTTTTTCAACTGGACGAAAATGGTCTTTTGCTGCAGCAGAAAAATCAAACACAAAATATGTTATTTGTAATGCCGATGAAGGTGATCCCGGTGCATTTATGGATAGAGCAGTACTTGAAGGAGATCCACACTCAATTCTGGAAGCTATGACTATCGCAGGATACGCTATAGGTGCAACTAACGGTATAATCTATGTCCGTGCCGAATATCCATTAGCAATCAAACGGCTTCAAAATGCCATAACCCAGGGCCAGGCCAACAACTTTCTCGGCAATAATATCTTAGATTCCAGTTTTAACTTTAACATTGAAATTAGATATGGAGCTGGCGCTTTTGTATGTGGAGAAGAAACAGCACTTATCCATTCAATTGAAGGTCTTAGAGGTACACCAACATTCAGGCCACCGTTTCCTGCTGTTTCAGGACTATGGAAAAAACCAACAATTGTAAATAATGTAGAAACCTTTGCCAATATTTGTGCAATCATAAGAAAAGGTGCTGAGTGGTTTAACAAAATTGGAGCTGAAAACTCTCCCGGCACTAAAGTCTTCGCTCTTGCAGGAAAAATCAAAAAAGTAGGGCTTATCGAAGTACCGATAGGTATATCTATGAGAGATATTATTTATAAAATTGGAGATGGTATCTGTGATAATAAAAAATTAAAAGCTGTACAGGCCGGCGGACCGTCTGGGGGCTGTATTACTGCAGACCATATTGACATACCTATTAACTATGATACGTTGAAATCGCTTGGAAGCATGATGGGATCAGGCGGAATTATTGTTATGGATGAAGATAACTGTATGGTGAATATAGCTAAGTTTTTTCTTGAATTTACTGTTGAAGAATCATGCGGAAAATGTACCCCTTGCAGAATCGGGGGCAAACAAATGCTTATGATATTGAAAAGATTTACTGAAGGAAAAGGTAAAAAAGGTGATATCAAACAACTTCATCATTTGGCTAAAGTTATTAAATCCACTTCATTGTGCGGCTTGGGCATGACAGCGCCAAACCCAGTTCTTTCAACATTAAGATATTTTAGCGAAGAATACAGAGAACATATTTATGATAAAAAGTGCAGAGCCGGTAAATGCTCAAGTTTGATTGCTTATTTAATTGATTCGGATAAATGTGTCGGCTGTGGAATATGCGCAAAAATATGTCCTGTAAATTGTATTTCAGGTGAACCAAAAGAAAGCCATATAATAGATGATGATAAATGTATTAAATGTGGGCAGTGTATAAATAAGTGTAGATTTAATGCTATAAATAAAATATAATGTAATAAAAGAACAAATTATATAGTCTATATTTTGTAAGGAAACAAATAATGAAACGTACAAAAAGAAGACCAAAAATTAGAAGCACAATAGAATTACACCCCAGTGAGACAAAAGCATTAACTGAATATATGAATACATTGCCGATAGGTACGGACATTAATAAAAATAGAGGTTTTCTTGTATCTTGCCTTCATAAAGCTCAACAGCTTTACGGACATGTTCCAAAAGAAGTTCAAGCTTTAATAGCAGAAAGACTCCGCCTAAGTATAAGTGATGTATCGGCTCTTGTTACGTTTTATTCATTCTTCTCCGAAGAACCACTCGGGAAAAATGCCATCTATCTATGTAATGATATCGTTGACAAAATGTTTGGTGTTGAGGAGTTAGGCCGCGTCTTTGAAAAAGAGCTCGATATTACATTCAATCAGCTCACAGAGGATGGAAAATTCTCACTTCATTATACCCCATGTATAGGAATGTGCGACCAGGCACCTGCAGCTCTTATAAACAGTACAGTGATAACAAATCTCAATAAAGAAAAAGTAAAGGATATTATTCATAAGTTAAAAAACTGCGAAGTTGACAAAATTGTTTCCACTTATGGAGATGGAAATAATGCACACCCTTTAGTGCACTCAATGGTCAAGAATAATATTCAAAAAAAAGGAGAAGTTATATTTTCCGATTTTACATCAGGAAATGCTTTACAACATTCTCTAAACATGCTCCCTGAGGAAATTATCACGCTAATAAAAGATTCTAAACTGCGAGGACGCGGGGGCGCCGGATTTTTAGCAGGATTAAAATGGGAAATAACGCATAAAGCTCAAGATCTAAAAAAAAGAATCATCTGTAATGCTGATGAGGGAGAGCCCGGCACGTTTAAAGACAGGGTTGTTTTGACGGAATATCCTGATTTATTGTTCGAAGGCATGACTATTGCAGGCTATGCGATTGGGGCAGACACAGGCATTTTATATCTCAGGGAAGAATATGACTATCTTAAAGATTTTTTAGAGAGGGTACTGGAAACAAGACGAAAAGGCAACCTTCTTGGTAATAATATTTGTCCTGAGCAAAATATTAACGATTTTAAGTTTGATATACGCATACAGATGGGAGCAGGAGCATATATATGCGGAGAAGAATCTGCCCTTATCAGTTCGTGTGAAGGTGTTCGTGGTGTTCCCAAAAAAAGACCTCCGTTCCCAGTACAGAAAGGATATTTCCAGCATCCAACATCTGTAAATAATATTGAAACCTACTGTTGTGCAAGCAAAATTGTAGAAAAGGGAGCAACCTGGTTTTCAGATATAGGTACAGAACTCAGCAAAGGCACCAAACTTTTAAGCATTTCGGGTGATTGCGCAAAACCGGGAATATACGAGTTGCCATACGGTGTATCAGTAGGTGAAGTTTTAAAAATGACAGGAGCAAAAAATACATTTGCAGTGCAAGTCGGTGGTCCTTCCGGCGCATTGATTAACAGCAAAGAGTTTAATAGGAAAATCTGTTTTGAAGACCTTCCAACAGGAGGCGCAATAACTATATTTAATGATACAAGAAACATATTAGACATAGTAATAAGTTTTCTTGAATTCTTTAAGGAGGAATCCTGTGGGAAATGTACCCCATGTCGCGTTGGCACAACAAATCTTCTGATAATTTTAAACCGTATTTATGATGGAAACGGAACAAAGAAAGATATTAAAAAACTTTCTGAACTTGGAAATGTCATCAAAAAAACATCTTTTTGCGGACTTGGCCAGTCTGCTGCTAATCCTGTTTTTTGTTCTATTAAAAATTTCCCAAATGAATATTACAAGTATATCCAGTAATGGTTAAACCATAATAATGATTAATAATTA
Source organism: uncultured Victivallales bacterium (assembly GCA_964625675.1). Taxonomy (GTDB): domain Bacteria; phylum Verrucomicrobiota; class Lentisphaeria; order Victivallales; family GWF2-38-69. Next base: position 4,806 of record CAZVCD010000014.1, read on the forward strand.
TTTTTATTTTTATTTACTATGACAAAGGAATAAGTTATGGATGAATATGTAACAATCTATATTGACGAAAAAAAAATAAAAGCAAAAAAAGGTGCAAATCTATTGGAGGTTGCATTAGAAAATGGTTTTGACATTCCAAATTTATGTTACAATAGCAGACTTTCGACAACTGCATCTTGCCGATTGTGCATTGTTAAAATTCATGGAATCGCAGGTTTTACTACTTCCTGTACACATACTATCGAACATGAAATACACGTTACAGCATTCGACGATGAACTTGAAAGCATGAGAAAAACATTAGTTGATATGTTGTTCTCACAACATAACGATGACTGCATCAGCTGCTCAAAGGACGGCGATTGTACATTACAGGACCTGTCTTTCAGATATAATTTATCTAGAGAGGAAAGAACTCTTGAGCCTGTTTGGCAATCTATTGAAAGTTCGTCTGATGCAAGTTCACATGTATTAAACTATGATTCATCAAAATGCATAATGTGTGAAAAATGTATCAAAGCCTGTAAACAGATCCAAGGCAAAGGATATTTAAATATAATCAAGCGCGGCCTGGATTCACATGTGGGTACAGGTCAGAAAAGCTGGATAGATTCAAAATGTGATGGTTGTGGAGAATGTGCACAAATATGCCCTGTCGGCGCATTAACAGTCAAATCTGTATATAGCGAAAGAAAAAATGTTAGGAAAAAAGATATTGATAAAACCGTCCAAACAACCTGTCCCTACTGTGGCGTAGGATGTCAGTTAGATGTTTCCACAATAAAGGACAATATCGTAAAAGTCGAAGGTACAAATAAACTACCAAACTGGGGGTCTACATGCGTTAAAGGCAGATTCGGGCTTGACTTTGCCAACCACCCCGAAAGGCTGAAAAAACCTCTTATACGAAAAGAAGGAAAACTGGTAGAAGTAGACTGGAATGAAGCGTTTACTTATACTTCAAAAAAGCTAAAAAGTATTAAAGAACAATACGGCAGTGATTCAATAGCAGGCCTTTCATCCGCTCGATGTACAAATGAGGACAACTACCTCTTTCAGAAATTCATCAGAGGGGTTATAGGTACTAATAATATTGATCACTGTGCTCGACTGTGACACTCCTCCACAGTCGCCGGTCTGGCGGCTACACTTGGTTCCGGAGCAATGACAAATTCTATAGAAGAACTTGAGAATGCAGAAGTAATACTTGTAACCGGCTCAAATACAACAGAAACACATCCGGTTATTGCAACCTATATAAAAAGAGCAGTCCTCTACAATAATGCTAAACTTATTGTAGTAGATCCAAGAAAAATTGATTTAGTTAGATATTCCACTTTCTGGCTTAGGCAGAATAACGGTACGGATGTTGCCTGGCTTAACGGCCTGATGAATGTTATTATCCGAAAAAGTTTACACGATAAAGATTTCATCAAAAAGAGAACAGAAGGTTTTGAAGAACTATGGAAAACTGTATCAAAATATACACCTGATGTGGTTGAAAAACTTACAGGCATTCCAGCTGATCAGTTAATTGAAACCGCTAATTTGTTTGGAGGGGCTGATAAAGCCAGCATAGTCTATGCCATGGGAATTACACAGCATACCAATGGTACAGACAATGTAAAATCTATTGCTAACCTGGCAATGATAACCGGCAACATTGGAAAAGAAAGTACAGGTGTAAATCCACTTCGTGGTCAGAACAACGTTCAGGGCGCATGTGATATGGGGGCTCTGCCGAACAACTATCCCGGATATCAGAAAGTTAATGATCAGGCAATACATTCAAAATTTGAAAAAGCCTGGCAATCCAAACTTAGTGACAAAGCTGGATTGACTCTAGTCGAAATGATGAATGCTGCCGATTCCGGCAGCATAAAAGCAATGTATATTATGGGAGAAAATCCCGTTGTTTCAGATCCAAATTCAGACCATGTTGAACATGCGCTTAAATCCCTGGATTTACTGATCTGCCAGGATATTTTTCTAACAGAAACAGCGCAATTGGCAGATATAATATTTCCATCTTCTTCATTCGCAGAAAAAGATGGTACGTTTACTAACACTGAAAGAAGAGTATTACCTGTTAACAAGATTATTGACCCAATAGGTGATACCCGCTCTGACTGGAAAATAATTAATTCTTTAGCTCAAAGCATGGGAACTTTATGGCAATACTCAAGCTGGAAGGATATTTTGCAGGAAATAAATATTCTTACCCCGCAATATGCAGGAATTACAGAGGATAGAATAGCAAATGGTGAAATGCTGCAATGGCCCTGCCCTTCCAGTGTACACCCCGGCACAAAGTTTCTTCACAAAGATAAATTTGCACGTGGAAAAGGTCTATTAACGGCAATAGAACATATGCCATCAACAGAACTACCCGACAAAGACTATCCATTCGTAATGTCGACCGGAAGAATACTCTATCATTATCATACCGGTTCAATGACAAGAAGAAGCAAATCTCTTAATAATTATGTAAAAGACGCCAGCTTTGAAATGAACAGTGAAGACATGAAAACTCTGGGAATACAAAATAATGAAAAAGTAAAAGTGTCATCCAGGCGCGGAACAATAACAATTGCGGCAAAAGAATCAGAAAAAGTCAAAAAGGGGAATATTTTTATACCTTTTCACTTTGCAGAAGCGCCCGCGAATAAACTAACCCTGGACAAACTTGATCCTGTATCAAAAATTCCGGAGTATAAGGTTTGTGCGGCAAATGTAGAAAAAATATAAAACGAGCTTAAACTTGCTATATTATTTTCTTTTAATGAGAAATATGATATTGTTGTTTATCTACAAGTCAAAATAAATCTTGTTTTTGCCTCTTTACTTCTGTTTGATATCACGATTAAGTGGATTATTAAGAAGTTAAAAAGTAAATTTCTGTACACTTAAAAAAGCAAATCCCTCTGCATTAAAAGGAAGTTCTCAAATTATGAATTGGTGGAATATTTATTTAATCGTATTTTTCTTTGCTACACTATTGGCTCTAGTTTTAACACCTTTTTTTCGAAGGATAGCCATATGGACCAATACTCTGGATAAACCGGCAGTTCAAAACCATAAAAATCATAAAATAGCAACTCCGTTAATGGGCGGATTTGCCTTGTGCTCGGCATGGATACTAACTTTATTAATAGGTATCTACTCTCCGGTATTTCTTGCAAAACAAAATTTTTCACAACTAATAATAGATAACCTATCCGGTGTTTTTGATACAAAAAGCCGCTTAATAGCCATTATCATCGGTGCTGTTTTAATTACTCTGCTCGGCTTTATTGATGATCGCAGAAATATAAGTGCTAAACTTAAATTTTTAGGGCAGATTGTTATTGCCGCGTTCGTAGTATTTTATGGAGATATTAAAATATCATTATTTATCAACAGTCCCATTATTAACAGCATACTTGCTGTTCTTTGGATTGTAACCATAATCAATGCTATCAATTTTTTTGATAATATGGATGGCCTTGCTGTCGGGATTGCGGCAATAGCTTTCACTTTTTTCACTATAGCAGCAATTATCTACAATCATAATTTTATTGCATGTTTAGGTGCCGCAGGAATTGGAACAACAATTGGCTTCTGGTTTTACAACCAATCACCGGCAAGTATTTTCATGGGTGACGCAGGAAGCCATTTTCTAGGATATGCACTGGGTGTAACAGGCGCACTGACTACTTATTACCAAGAAAATATAACATTGACCCCGCTGTCTGTTTTAATTCCTTTGTTTATATTAGCAATTCCGCTTTTTGATTTATTATCAGTTATTATCATCAGAGTAAAAAACAACAAACCAATATACATTGGAGATAACAACCACATATCTCATAGGTTTTTCAAGATGGGAATGTCACGGAAAAACGCTGTATCCTGCGTTCATTTACTCTCCATAATTATAGGCCTAAGCGTACTACCACTGCTCTGGGGGAACTTGCTTACAACAATAGTCTGCCTTTTACAGGCATGCATTATACTTATTCTTGTTTCAGTGTTGCAATATACTGCACAAAAATAGCCCTTCGAAAATAATGAACTACCTCGGGGCAGAGCCCACGAGGTAGCGATGCTTTTCAAAAAAGCCTGCCATTTGAATTAGAATTTTATTCAATATCAAAGTTCAATGGGAAATATTTTGCTTTCTGTATGAGCAACAAGGATACTAATACCTGGTATAGTTATTTTATCAGTATCAATTTTTATCATTTCAGTTCCAGCTTTATCACCCAGCACAACAATATTCCACTCTCCTACTAATTCAATTACCTGATCATCAGGACTGCTATTAAGTACAACAAGTATATTTTTCCAAGTATCACCATTTGCATTATCCTTTAGAACATAGGCTAGCAAGCTATCAGGAGTTTTATCAATAAAACGTAAATGCTGGTCAACCATTTCCTTGGTATACATTCTGAATGCCGGATGAGTTTTACGCAGTTTTATCATACCTTGATAAAATTTATACATATCTTTATTTTTTGATTTTAGTGTCCAGTTGATCGGATTTACCGTAGGATCATTATTATCATAACTGTTCTCTGCACCATTTTTGGTTCTCCCAAAGTCATCCCCTTCCGCAAAGAACGGAATTCCCTGCGAAGTGATTACAGCACCAAAGGCTAGTAAGTCCATCTTTTTAATTGTTTCAGTAGATGCCTTTGGATCAGCAACTACAAGTTTATCCCATAGGCAAAGATTATCGTGACATGACACATAATTTACGGCTGCATTTGGAGAAGCGACCAGAATAGGGTCTTTGTCACGTCCAGTATCCTGCCCTTTAATCTGAGCTTTCAGTCTTTTAATACCAGTCATTGGCACAGCATTCTGTACAAAACCTTTAGATTTTTCCTTAAATACATCACCTTTAAGATTATCCCTGATACCATCGTTAAATGCAGCAATACCGGAGTCTTTAACATTCACCTGCGTCATGCATTCTTCCACTGGCAGGATAGTAGGCATTTTCCAGCCTTCCCCATAAATAATCGCATTTGGATTTATCTTTCTGACTTCCTTATATACATCAAGCATTGTCTGCTTATCCATGAGTCCCATCAAATCAAATCTAAAACCATCTATATGGTATTCTTTTGCAAAATATTTCATTGAATCCACTATGAATTTTCTAACCATCGGACGTTCTGTAGCAACTTCATTTCCACAGAAACTACCGTCACTATATGTTCCGTCATTCTTTACTCTATAATAATAATAGGGCACAACCTTGTCAAATATTGATAGTTTTTTATCCCCTGTCTGGAATGTATGATTAAAAACCACATCAAAAACTACCCCTAGCTTACTGCCATGAAATGCCTGCACCATTTTTTTATATTCTATTTGGCGGGTAATTCCATTTGGATATGTAGAATATGAACCTTCAATATTGTTATATAGAACCGGATCATACCCCCAATTATACCAAGTATAAGAACTATTCATTTCCGCTTCATCACCAGTTCCATAGTCATAAGTAGGAAGCAGGTGAACATGGGTTACTCCAAGTTCCTCTATATCATCAAGCCCTGTAGATAATTTTTCCGCTGATTCTGTATTATGCTGTGTCAACCCAAGATATCTACCTTTATAATCCGGTTTAACGCCAGAGGTTGGAGAAATAGTAAAATCTCTTACATGAACTTCATAAATTACTGCATCCACACTTTGTTTTAACGACACATAAGTATCAACATCCCAGCCCGGAACACCTTTATTTATGTCTTCAGGGTTAAAAATGAGCGTCTTCGAACAATTTACAGCAGAAGCGCGTGAATATGGATCTACCACCTGGTATGTAGTAGCTTTTCCATCTACATATAAATTAATTTCATATATATAATACTTGCCGTTCAAATCTCCTTCAACATTAGCTTTCCATGTACCATTAACATCTTTGCTTAATGATTGTTTTGTAAAGGTATTGGTCAAGTCACTATTGTAATAATCATACAACATCACATTAATTGATATAGCAGTAGGTGCCCATATTCTAAAGGCGGTTTCTTTTGGGGAATAAACTCCTCCTAGATCATTGCCTGCATAAAAGTATTCTTTATTATCTAAAACATGACGGGGAATTATCGGAGCTTTATTATAATTAGCAGCTTTCATAAAATAGAGTTTGTCTACTTTAAGCGGTTCTGATAACTGTACTTCTAATAACCCTGTATTTTTGCCCTCCACCAGCATAGGAGCAACACTTGCAATTTCTAATTCTTTATTTTCAGCATCTACCACTTTAAAAATATTTTTAAGTGCTTCTTTCTTATTAGGTTCAGGTGTACTGAGTTTTAGCGTTATGGTTTTCTCATTATCCAGCCATGCATGCATTGTACCTATGCCTACTTCAGCCTGCTCAGACTTTTTAGCGGCTCTTAATACACCAAAAGATATGAATAAAACACCAACAATAATAATGAACACAAGTGACAACAATCCAGTTCTACTATACATTGCATTTCTCCTTGTTATTTTTTATCCTTTTATTTACGTATATCTAGTTACTAACACGAATAAAATTATATTAAACCGATAGATTAATTAATAAAAAAACTCAAACCATAATCTTCAAGAATAACTTTAACAGGAAGTCCATAAATTTGGTATTTAGGTGGAAGCTGCTCTATAAGGGTAATAATTAGTAATACCTTGTTTTTCTCAGTCTTAATTATATTTGTAATTTTATTTTGATGTTCGGCAAGGCTGGGTATTTGTGCTATTTCGCCCTCAATTTTTATTTTTTTGGGGAGCATTACTATAACTTTTTTTCCTTGATAAATGTCATCCGACATATACTTATGATCCAAATAGGCTAAAATGCGCTGATTCTCTTGAGTTGTTATCTCCATGAGACTCTGTCCTTTGGAAACATACTCATTACGACGTGTAAATATTTTAGCAACAACACCATCTCCCGGCGATGGAATATTCATTAATTCAATAGACGCTTCTAATTTAATTATCGACGTCTCAAGCTCACGAATAATCTGTCCATACTGCTCTTCCAATTTAAACGTATGATAAAGATTACTTCTGGCCATAGCTCTATCGATATCTTTAATTTCTAATTCAATATTTTTAAAATCAGTTCTAGCTTTTTGCTGATCTGATATAGTTCCTAATTTTTTATCTCTTAAATCATTCATCGTTTTTACATACTCAATGGTCGTATAAAGATGTTTTTGTAGATTTTCTTTCATCACTATAAAATGTTCTATTTCCGGATTTTTTGTGTTTAATTTTATTTCTTTTAAACGGTCTAGTTCTTCCTGTAGATGTTTCAACTCTTTGGATAGCCTTGGCGAATGCATGTTAATTAGGCTTTGATCTAGTTTTACATGCCCACCTTCCTTAACTAAAACACCATCAATATAGCCATTTTCTGGTGCTCGAACTAATATTTTATCATAAGAGACATACCCTGAAGCTGTAACAACAAGGCTATCTATCAATATTGAAGACGCAAAATATATAAGAGGACTAAGTATTATTAGCACAAGCAAATACCATTGCCATTTAGCCAAATGACGTTTACCAGGAGCATATTCTACTTTCTTATCATCCTCCACTTTCACATTTCTCTTATTATTAAAATCAAATGCCATTATGATACTCCTTTAATGTGTTTTACGAATAACCCACCATGGTGCCATACTACTATCTTTATGTGTATGTAAAACTATCTCGAAAATTATTGCTACAGCAGTCCACACTCGACCGGAAAATTGATAAACAGGCATAAGAGGCAACAAATACATAAAAGAAAAATCATATTTTTTACGTTCCGAAGCCAAAAGTAAATAAAATACAAAGAGTATAAAAGATACGACTAAATAATAAAAATAAGTAATAAGAAACAAAAACAATACATAGCCTAAAGAATAAAAAATAAAAAGATAGAACATATACATAACAGTAAGCACAGGTACCATTACACAAAAGAAAATATTATACCAAAAAACACCAAAAAATACTTTCCATCCTAAATATTTAGGAAATAAAGTCAACTTATGTCTACGAAAAAAAATATAGTAAAGATCCCCTTCCCAGCGAAGGCGCTGTTTAAATAATCCCCTCCAGGTATCAGGCGCATCTGTGTGAACAATTGCCTGATGCTCATGTATCATTTTTAAGTTAGGATATCGTTTAGAATAAGCCTTTATACGCATGACTAAATCCAAATCTTCAGCAGAGCCATTTCTCCAGCCACCAATTTTCTGTATAAAATTCTTTTGAAAAGTGCCAAAGGCTCCAGAGATGTTATTAATCATGCCTATTTTACCCAATCCAATACGGGCTAGTTGAAGTCCTAAAATATATTCAACAGCCTGAAGACGTGTGACAAGATTCTTTTTTGCATTTCTAACTCTGATATTACCTGAAATACCTACAATATTTTTATTTGTAAAATGCGGCATTAAAGCTGCTACCATATCATTGTCACATGAACAGTCCCCATCAAGAATAATGACATATTCACTTCTGGCAAGCTTTACTCCTAAATTTTCAGAAGAAGCATGTCCGCCTCGCTTCAGCTTTGGTATTACTCTTAAATATCTATTACTCGGCAGGGTATAGTTCTTTTGAAAGTCAAGGGCTGCATTCAGAGTATTCTTGTTAACTTCTGCACCATCAACCAAGACCAAAATTTCAATACTGCCCTTGTATAGCTGTTCTGTTAATGACTCTAAAGTTCTAACAATACTCTTTCCTTCATTGTAACAAGTGACAACACAAGAAACAGTAGGATAAAATGGAAGATTATATGGCTTAGAGAATGTGTCTTCCCAAAACACCCTGAATATTGCAATTAACATTAATAAATAAAGGGGGACTTCAACTAAAAGGACAATTGGGAAAAAATAAAGATAAACCTGAAAATCTTCATGATGTTGAAAGAAAGAAAGTATAAAAATGTATGCCTCATTAATAATATACATTATAAATCAGAGCCTAATTTAGCTATTAGAACTTTAGCATTTTCTTCTTTTGTGTTTTCTTGTGATGAACTAAACTTAGCAATTTTTAGTTCTTTTTTTGAGTCATCTCGCATTAATTTTGCATGTACTTCTTTTATTCTATTTTTAACTATTTCTGCATCTTTAGAGTTTGTCTTGGTCAGAATAATCCAAAAGATATTTTCATTTAGCCTGGTACATATATCAGTAGTTCTAAGCATTCTTCTTAAGTGTTCGGCAAAATCATGAACCCTTTCATAATCAAAATCATCCAGTAATAAATGAAAATTAAATCCTATAATAGAAAAAAAATCAGTTTTATATCTCTGTTGCATTAGAATCATCCATTCCAGTGCAGAGTAAAAATACTGTTGGTTAAAGTAGTTAATGCTATCTGATAATATCTCATTAATATCAAAAGTGTTATATCTTATATGATTTTTACCTATATCAGTTAACTTATATTCATAGAAAGCTCGCTTAATCAAACTATCAGCTGGATAAGATTTTTCACAAATCATGCATTTTGCTTCTAAAACCGTATCAGTGTAATGAAAATTGCAGTCATTACAAATTCCACTTTCAAGTGGTCTGTCATAATCATCACCTATATGTTTCAACTTACTGTTGCACCTTGGACAAACAAAACGATCATTTTTCAAAAAATCATTCTGAGGCGCTACATTACCGCATGTAAAACAATGTAAAAAATTTTCTTTTCTTATGTTTATACTATTACAGTTTGGGCAGTGATCAGTAAACTTCATATGTGCAGACAGACAAAAAGGGCAACAGAATACCTGGTCAACCAGGTTTTCAACATTTAGTGAGCCTTCTGTATGTAAATCATCCAACCAATAAAAATAGTTTTCAATATTTGCACAGAAAATATCTACAAGAGGATATGTATAGTATAGCCTGCTCTTCCAGTCAGCAATTGGTGCAATGACAAGATCGGGCCGCGTAAATAAATATGAGAGCAATTTTGACTTCCAACGATCAACATCTGTATTCTTCAACTGCTGTACAAGCTTGTCTATCTTATTGCAATTTTTAAAAGCCTCGTCTAAATTTGAAAAATAACCATCTGCAAACAGGAAGTTATTATCTATTTCAGCTTCAACAACGACAGGAGTTAAATAATGGTTATTAGACCGCCTTATTTTTTTTATATAACTCAACAAGCAATCGGCTTCTGAACAGCTGATTGCAATAACCAAATTTTTATTTTTAGCTGTGAGCAAATGCTTCAAGGAATCAAATAACAAACATTTACCAAACAACTTCTCAAGTTTTTTGCTATACTCTTTATCGCCTGTTTCATTTAAGTAAGCTACTGTTGTCATAATATTAACCACCTATTAATGTTAAATCATGAATATTAGATATATCTTTTTTGTTCATTATAACATATATATAAAAAAAATCATCTAGTACAGACGTTAAATCTAAACTGCCGTTTCAGTAATCTAGCTTGAAATATAAATAATTATTTGCTATAATGAATGTATAAATATATGTAGGTTAAATTGTATTGTCATATAAAGATCTACTCAATTTTAACCCTAGCCTAAAAAAAGTTTATAAGTACAGATAAAAGAAAACAAAAACCTTTACGTTTTGAAAGGCAATTAAATATGCGTGCAAAAGACTTTGAAAAATTGTATCTAACTGAAAAAAAGAAAAGATTAGAGGTAGAAAAGTGCCATACGCGGGTTAAAAAATGTACAGAAGAACTGACTCAAAACATGAAAGAACTTAAAAAAAAGAACATAGAACTAGAAGAAGCTTACCTTGATACAATTCATAAATTAGTACTTACGGCTGAATTTAGAGATGAAGATACATCAGACCATATTATTAGGCTTAGCCGATACTGTACTTTTATTGCTGAAAAACTTGAATTTTCACCAGAAAATGTACAAAAGGTTCTATATGCATCCCCTATGCACGATATTGGAAAAATAGGCGTTCCTGACAAAATATTACTTAAACCAGGTATGCTTACTGATGATGAATTTGAAATTATGAAAAGACATACTACAATTGGAGCAAAGCTCCTAGCAGACTCTAAAGGCGAAATTTTATATTTATCCCAGCAGATAGCCATTTCACATCATGAAAAATGGAACGGAAAAGGCTATCCTCAGGGACTATCAGGAGAAAATATTCCGATCCTAGGTAGAATTGTAGCTATAGCAGATGTATTTGACGCTCTGACTTCCAAACGCCCATATAAAGATGCATACCCAGTAGAAATAGCTCTGGGAATTATAAAAAGAGAACGTGGTAAACATTTTGACCCTAAAATAGTTGACATATTTTTAGACAATATTGACGAAATATTAAAGATTAAAGAAGAAACAGGAACATCCACTAATATTTCATTTAAAGATTTTACCTGGAGCGAAAGAGATAAAAACACTAAAGTCACCATCTAATTTTGGGTCCAAGTATAATGGGAAAAAAACTTATTAATATCACTATTGCCGCAGTACTTTTATACTTAACAACAATATCAGTATTCGCTCAAAAAAAGGTTCGTGTCGTTTCCCTTGCCCCTAATCTGACAGAAACAATTTTTCAATTAAAATGCGGAGACTGCTTAGTTGGAAGAAGTTCTGCTAGCAATTACCTTAAGGAAGTTAAAAATATACCTATTGTTGGCGATTTTGGTATACCTTCCATAGAACAGCTGCTTTTAGCTAAACCCGATATAGTGGTTACTTCAGCACTAAAAGACCCATCAGTGCAGGAAACAATAAAAAAAGCCGGTATAAAATTTTACTTGCTGCCTACAGACAGCATCGATAAATATTACAAAACAGTAGAAACTCTCGGCAACCTGCTAAATGCAGAAAAAAATGCCGACCTTGAAATAATGCGAATAAAAAATGGTCTGGCAAAATGTTTATCTCAAATAAATACAACACCCGAGAAAAAACGTCCTACTGTTTTTTGGGAAATATGGGACACACCATTAATGACTGTCGGAAACCAATCTTTTTTAAATAATTTTATCTACTACGCAGGTGGTCGCAATATTGCCGCTTCTGAAAATAAAGGATATTTTAACATTTCGATGGAATGGGTATTAAGCAATGCACCTGATGTAATTATTGTACCGTCTATGGGGGATAACAGAATAAAACAGATAAAAACACAGTTAGGCTGGAAATCCACTCCGGCAGCTAAAAACAATAGAATATACGGAGGTTTGGATCAAAATCTCATTTACCTCCTTGGCCCAAAAATGCTCGAAGCAATCCAGGTAATACATAAGTGCATATATGATGATAATAAGTAATGACTAATATATGCAATAAAACAGTAAAGCTTATGTTCTATTTTTGTATAAATATCTTATAGATTAGTCAAAGTAATCTTGACTTACCTTCCTGTAAAAACATCTTTTTCAAAACATACCAAATTGAAGACTTGATAAATATAACATCTTATACTAGACTAATTTGGTATTTAAATCCAAAAGTAATTTGCTCTAAAATGTTTAGTCTACTATAAATATAGCAAAATACTCATACATACCACATCAAGGGAGTTTTTTACTATGAATATAGCAGTCTTAGGTGATGGTGCCTGGGGTAGTGCAATAGCACATCTTCTTTCTTCAAACAAACACAATGTTACTCTGTGGGGCCCTTTTCCTGACTATATTTCAGAAATGAAAAAAACCCGTAGCAATCCCCGTTTCCTACCTAAAATAAAATTCTCTGACAACATGTCTTTTTCTGCAGATCTAAAAGAAACTCTAACAAAATCAGAAATACTTGTACTAGCACTGCCATCGCAGTATATCCGCAAACTCCTGGAAAATATTCATCCCTTTTTTGATAATAAAAAACACATTCTGGTAGATTTGGCCAAAGGAATAGAAATTGATTCCTTAAAAAGAATAAGTGAAATAGTATCTGAAATTCTTGGCGAATCCAATTATACTGTTTTATCCGGCCCAAGCCATGCAGAAGAAGTAATCATGAATGTACCTACTGCTGTTGTTGTAGCGTCTAAAAAACCGAATATCGGAAAAATAGTTCAGAACGCTTTTATCAATCCGACATTCAGAGTCTACTACAGCAACGACCCAACAGGTGTAGAGCTTGGCGGCGCATTAAAAAATGTTTTTGCCGTTGCCGCTGGTGTAGTTGACGGAATGAAGCTGGGTGATAACTCGAAGGCCGCACTTTTAACCCGTAGTATTGCAGAAATGTCCCGCCTGGGTAAAGCTCTTGGAGGAGGTATCGAAACTTTTTCGGGTTTAAGCGGTATAGGCGATTTAATTGTTACATGCTACAGTAAACATAGCCGAAATAGATTTGTCGGCGAAAAACTGGGTTCAGGATATAAATTAAATGAAATATTAAAAGAGCTAAATATGGCTGTAGCTGAAGGTGTTACAACAACAAAAAGTGCATATCAATTGGCAAAAAAAATAAAGATTGAAACACCAATTATAGATGAATTGTATGATGCATTATATAAAGATAAGAATCCGAAAAAGTGTATAAATGATTTGATGAACAGGACAGCCGCTGCTGAAATATACTAATTCAAATATTTGATTTTATTAAATAATGATTCGAAAACATAAATATTCCGAATATATTATATTAATTAAATGTTCTACTATAGGTATTTTGCGGCAAGTTCTACCTGTGACCTCAAGAAAGTATAAGTTAAACTTGTTTTATTATTTTCTTTTAATGTGGAATATGATATTGTTGTCAATCAGCAACTTAATAGTTAAATTCCTATACGTTTAAATATTAATACATTATGGAGACATTATTGACGTGTTCAAATATAAGAATATAAATTACTTCATTACGACATTATTTCTATTATTATTTATTTTACCCTCGACATTATCTGCAATGAACCAGAAGACACAAGAAGCTTTTGAAAAAGCATTAGAAGAATCAAAAGCCGGCGACTGGCGAGACGCGGCAAAACAATATAAGGCTGCAGTTGCATATGCAGACGATCATGTTGTAAAAGCTAACGCATTAAAAAAAGCGGCGGAGGCATACCGAAATGCAGACTTGTACTACAAGGAATTTAAATGTTTAAAAACCCTTATAGATAATGCCCCTGAACAGATCAATTTTAAAGAAACAGTTGATCGTGAATACGCAATAGCAAATCTTTATTATGATGGCTATAGAGAGACTCCATATACCTGGATGCCTTGGATTAAAGATGACAATCATGCAATTGAAATCTATGAAGCAGTACAAAAACAGTCTCCTTATGCTAAATTCACGCCTGACTTGCTGATTAAACTTAGCAACTTATATCTCGAAGATGGAAAAAACGAAAAAGCAGAAGAAATGTTTAGAACAATAATAGAGAAACATGATACTTCTGATATTACCCGTGTCGCATATTTGGATTTAGCAAATCTGTATATAAAGTTGGCAGAAAGAGGAGACGGTGATGGTCATAATACTACTGCGGCAAGAAATACTCTCCAGGAATATATTAAAAAATATCCAAACTCCCCTGAAATACCATGGGCTAAAAATTCTATCGAACTAACATATGAAATTGGTGCAGAAAGACTATTCTCCCTCGCTGAATACTATAATGACAAAGGCAATGTTAAAGCTGCTAAAAGATATATCCGCGATATTTTAGTAAACTATCCTGAAACTAAGACTGTGGCTAAGGCTGAAGAAATGTTGAATTCAATTGATATGCCGATATATACACCCAAAGAAGATGTTCAGAAAAAAGTCGAAATAACGAAAAGTAAATATGAGATAAAAAAATTACCTGTGGTTGCCAAAGAAATCCTAGTCATACCACCAAATAGTGAAGATAAATGGCTGCGCCCTATTGTGGAAGAATCTCTACGAGAGGACAAAAAACTTAGAACAGAATATGAGAATAAAATATAAGGATATAAAAGTGAAAAAAGTTTATTTATTACTAGCTTGTTCTATAATATTGGTTTCAGCTGGTTGCGGCTATAATATGGGTCCAATCGCCAACCCGCAAATCAAATCAATTGCCCTTGCACCAATTAAAAATGATAGTGTCATGCCTAATGTAAGCGAATACATGAGAAGTGCAATAGCTGAAGCGTTTCAGATCGACGGCGCTTATAAAGTAAGAAGTGTTTATGATGCAGATTGCATATTGTATGGAAAAGTGCTGAGTACAAAGGTAACATCCGTTGACGTCAGAAGTGCCACAGACGGTGTGATTTTTCAAACCCGGCAATTTAACATGTCAATAGAATTTCAATATACTGTAGTTATACCAGGACAGGCCGATGCATTAGTTGCGACAACTACAATTACAGGCGACGCACAATTCATGTCACCTGTAGATCAGTTTGTAGCTCGCCAAAACGGCATTAAACAGGCAGCATGGAATGCGGCAAACCAAGTAGTATGGGGTTGCACTGAATCCTGGTAAATTATGATTTGACTGACTGGAAGAATTAAAAATCACCAAAATCAATGAACTTGCGCGGTGTCCAAAAAGCAAATAAGGATAATTTTATCATGAATTTACGAATTGGCCAGGGCTTTGACGCACATAAATTTACTACCGGAAGACCTTTAATCCTTGGAGGAATACATATACCTTATGAATTAGGTCTGGCTGGACATAGCGACGCAGACGCTCTTATTCATGCCATAATAGATGCTATTCTTGGTGCTTTATCCTTAGGCGACATTGGAAAATGGTTCCCGGATAGCGATTCTAAATATAAAAATGTAAACAGTATGAAGCTATTGGATAATGTGCTCAAAAGTAGACAGCTGAGTAATTGGTCATTAATAAACCTTGATGCTACAATCATAACGCAAAAGCCCAAACTTTCCAAATACACACAATTAATTCAGCAAAATTTAGCTCAATCGTTTAATTCCGAAACAGAGCAGATATCAATCAAAGCTAAAACAACAGAGGGAATGGGATTTTGCGGGCGAGCTGAAGGAATAGCAGTTTTAGTGAATATCCTGTTACAGTCAAAGCCTTCGAGTTAAACTTGTCTTATTTTTTCTTTTGACAAGGCTTATTTTGTTATCTATAAACAATATAAAAAAACAAATTCTTATTCACATAAATATAAACTTCAAACACATTTGCCACCGAAGCTTTACAACACCAAAAAAATAATGGATAAGCAGTATGAAAAATATTTATAATGAAATAAATAAATGGTATCAAAAAGACATTGCAGATACATCAAAAACACTGGAATCCAATCTTAAATCTGGCCTTAATTCTGAAACAGTAACAGAACGATTAAATCAGTTTGGAAGCAATGAATTAGTGGAAACAGGAGGACGTTCTCCTGTTAAAATTATACTGGAACAATTGTTTAGCACAATGGTCCTAATACTGCTGGCCGCAACCATAATTTCAGGCTTTTTAGGGGATATTACAGAAGTAATAGCCATCGCAGCCATTGTTGTGCTGTTTGTTGCTCTTGGATTTTTTCAGGAATACAAAGCAGAAAGAGCTATGGCAGCTCTGAAAAAAATGGCTGTTCCTTTGGTTCGGGCCCTCAGAAACGGTAAAGAAGAGGAAATAAAGGCAACTCAGCTAGTTCCTGGTGATATTGTAATACTGGAGGCAGGAAATATTATACCGGCTGACGGTAGAATAATAGAATCTGCCAACCTCAGAGTACAGGAAGCAGCTTTAACGGGTGAATCTGAACCAGTAGAAAAAATAATGGATAGACTTGAGCAAGATGAATTGCCTATTGGTGATAGAAAAAATATGGTTTACATGGGAACAACTATCAGTTATGGCAGAGGCAAAGCACTGATTACAGAAACCGGAATGAAAACGGAATTAGGTAAAATAGCCACTTTGATACAAAATGTTAAAACCGGTTTAACACCACTGCAAAAACAGTTGGATAGCGTAGGAAAACTTCTTGCTGCAGCAGGTGTAGCAGTAGCCATAGTTGTTATGATTATCGGGTTTTTCATGGGAGGTTCTTTTCAGGAAATGCTTCTTGCCGCAGTCAGTGTAGCTGTAGCAGTTGTTCCAGAAGGTCTACCTGCAGTAGTAACAATCACTCTAGCTCTCGGCGCGCAGCGAATGTTAAAAAGACATGCTCTTATAAGAAAGCTGCCGGCAGTAGAGACACTGGGTTCTGTTAATATCATATGTTCAGATAAAACAGGAACTCTAACTGAAAATAGAATGACTGTAACAGTCTTGGATGTTGCAGGAAAATACATAGACCTTGTTAACAAAAAACAGGATGAAAAACAGAATTTAAAAATTGCAGACAACATGCATGATTTGTTTCAAAGCTGGCCCACAGCCTTGGGACTCACACTTGTTGGCGGAACTCTTTGCAATGATGCATCTATTAAAGGTGAAGATAATACCGGAGGATATACTTTTCATGGCGACCCTACTGAAGGCGCACTGCTAGTTGCGGCAAAAAGATCCGGAATAAATAAAATCGATTTAGAAAAGTCTCTTCCAAGAAGAAACGAACTTCCTTTTGAGTCTGACAGAAAGAGAATGACCACTGTACATGAATTAAAAATAAGTGAAGGTCAGATACCGGAAACTGCAAAAAAAAGCAATCTATTTGACTCCAAATATATTGCTTTTACCAAAGGCTCTGTCGACGGACTTTTAAAAATATCTGAAAGCGTATTAACAGATAAGGGCATCGAAAAACTTGATGACCACTGGAGAAAGAGATTAGAAAAAGCTAATAATGATCTAGCATCCAATGGAATTCGTGTACTGGGTATTGCTGTAAAAAGTCTTGATTCACAAGATTCACCTCTTGAAGAAAAACTTGTATTCACCGGGCTTGTTGGAATGATAGACCCTCCACGAAAAGAAGTAAAGGAAGCAGTACGTATCTGTAAAACAGCCGGAATACGTCCAATAATGATTACAGGAGATCACCCTTTAACAGCACGTTTTATAGCAGACGATCTAGGCATTTCCAATAACGGTTTAGTCAAAACTGGAATGGATTTGGATAAGTTAGATGATGCCGGCTTAGAAAAAATCGTTAACGAAGTATCAGTGTATGCAAGGGTATCCCCTGAACATAAATTAAAAATAGTTAAAGCACTACAGAAACAGGGCAATGTCGTCGGTATGACCGGAGATGGTGTAAATGACTCCCCTGCTCTTAAAAAGGCAGACATTGGCATTGCAATGGGAATTACAGGAACTGATGTTTCCAAGGAAGCTTCCGAAATGATCCTTCTCGATGATAATTTTGCAACAATTGTTGCATCTGCAGAAGAAGGAAGAGTTATATATGATAACATGAAAAGATTTATATGTTTTTCTGTTGCTGGGAATATGGGAAAAGTACTTGTAATGCTTGCTGCTCCAATTTTCGGCGCAGCCGTAGCACTAATGCCACTTCAACTACTTTGGCTGAATTTACTGACAGACGGACTATTAGGACTTGGCCTTGGTGTTGAAACTGCTGAAAAAGGCGTAATGAAAAAACCACCAAGATCTCCGAAAGCAAATATTTTCGGAGGGGGTGCAGGACTTAGAATTACCTGGATTGGCATTGTAATAGGCCTAGCTACACTACTCCTAGGCTGGATATATTATAAAGAGATGAACGGCAAATGGCAGACTATGATGTTCACAGTTCTAGCATTCCTTCAAATCGGACAAGCTTTGGCTTCAAGATCAAACACTGATTCACTGTTTTCAATGAAGTTCTTTTCAAATCCGCTTCTTATATGGATGATTGCATCCACCGTTATTCTTCAATTTGTTGTTATTTATATTCCGTTTTTGGCAGGAATATTTAATGCAGTTCCTTTATCTCTGCTGGATATCATCATCTGTATCCTATTCGGAAGTATTTCATTCTTTTCTATAGAGCTCGAAAAATATATAAAAAAAATCAGAAATTGAATTGATATATATTATTAACATGATAAGTTCCCAAAGTTAAAATAATGGAGACTTAATTATAGTTTCCATTGCTTCGAGCCTTAGGCTTGAACATTAGATTAATTTATAATAGAAAATGTATTTATTTTATGTTTCTTAAAACCTCAGTACCTACAAATTACTTACAAATATAGAGTACCCTATTCAATAATACTTTCTTAATTCCAATACTTTTACCAGACAGATATTTATTTCCAATACCGTTATATCTGTCGAATACAAACCCCAAAAAAAAGGAATAATCCTATATATGAACGAAATTGATTTTTTCTGTTTAAAAAGAAGTGCATGTGTAATTATGCCGATAAGTGAATGCTATAAGCAGCAGACCAAAAGGAAAGCCATACAAAGTTATACTGTTAATGCGATAGACCCTCATGGTCTGAAGTTAACTAAAAAAATAACTAAAGAAGACTTTAAACATTTACAGTGCAGAACAGTTGAATACTAAACGCAGAACAAATGAGTGTGAACTATAAAAAAAGGGTGAATTTAATTGATTAGTTGTAAAAAGTGTAATTACTGGAAAAGCAGAGACAGAATAATAGGTCAATGCTTTAAGCGAGACTTTAAACAAAAATCAGAAATAGAAACAGTGAACGTTTCTATAATGAAAACATCATATAATGATTTCTGCAATGATTTTAATATCGGCAAATGCTAATTAGTAAAATCGGGGAAAATTTTCCCCGATTTTTTTTAGTCTACCTTTAACCCTAAGTCGTTTATTTCTTTTATATCTAATTCTGCAGAAATACCATATGATGTAAGATAATCACCGGTCATTATAGCATTTGCTCCGGCATCATAAACTTCCTCGCGTCTGTCACCAAGAATAGTTGGTCTTCCACCACAAACACGCACTGATTTATCAGGAAGTATATATCTATAAATTGCTACTATTTTCAATGCCTCTTCAGGTGTTAATTTGGGCCGTTCAAACATGGGAGTTCCAGGAACAGCATTAAGAAAATTTATTGGGATACAGTCTACATCAAGCTCTTTTAACGTTAGAGCTAAATCAATTCTATCTTCCCAGTTTTCTCCTAATCCAAACAACCCACCTGAACATACCTTTAATCCTGCTTTTTTTGCTAAAAGAACAGTTTCAAGCCGTTCATCCCAATTGTGGCTGGTACAAATCTCTGGATAAAAACGTTTTGAAGTTTCAAGATTATGATGATATCTTCTCAGACCTGCAGTTTTGAGGCTTTTGAACTGTTCAAATGTGAGTACACCCAATGATGCACATACGTTTATAGTTTTTTCTCCGGATATTTTTTCAACAGCCCGGCATATAGAATTAAAATCATCATCATTCACCTCGGGACCGCTCGTTACAATACCAAAGTTATTTACTCCGGAAGCCTGAGATTTCAATGCACTTTTATATATACTATCGCTGTCCAATAAGGAATAACATTCAACGCCTGTATTATAATGCGCACTCTGGGCACAGTACTTGCAATTTTCAGAACATAATCCACTCTTTGCATTTACTATTGAGCACAACTGAACTTTATCCTCAAAATATTCCTTCCTCAAGGCGTTAGCCTTTTCTTTCAAAATATCAAAATCTCCTTTAACAAGTTTAAGACACTCATGCTTTAAAAATAATTTTTCATCATTTGTCATTTTATTTTGCTCCGTTTGCTACTTTCAGTAAACGCTATCTTTAAAATAGACAACATTTCATTTATTTCATTTTCGGTGGACACAAGTGGCGGCCATAAATAAACAGCCGCGCCAAGAGGACGAATAAAAAGCCCAAGTTCACGAGCCATTGCCTGTATCTGTACGGCTCTTTCACTTCCACCATCAATATCATTAATTTCTACAACACCAATCATTCCAAGAGTAAGAACTGTAGAATTTGGGAGCATTCTTCCTATTTCGTTCATTCCTTCCTTTAACTGTGCAATTCTAGGTTTGATTAACTCCAGAATATTCATTTCATCATACAATTCCAAAGCAGCCAATGCCAAACTAGAACATATTGGATTACCACAATAGGTATGACCATGATAAAATGTCCTGTCATTTTCGCTGTCAGAACGAAATGAATTATATATTTTATCTGTTACTACAACACCACTCATGGGCAGGTATCCGCCTGTAAGACCTTTTCCAATAAGCATTAAATCAGGCACAATACCAGCACGTTCACAGGCAAACATAGCGCCGGTCCGTGCAAATCCTACAGCTATTTCATCAACAATAAGCAGCAGGTTGAATTCGTCGCACAGATTACGTAAACGCCTTAAATATTCTTCCGGATAAATCCGAATACCGGCCGCGCCCTGACACAAAGGTTCCAAAATAACAGCTGCTGTTTTATTATGATGTTCCCGTATTAAAGTCTCCATATAATCAAAACATTCAACATCACATGTATCTGTTTTTTTACCACATGGACAGTTAGCACAATATGGCGAATTCGCTCTGTATGATTTTTGGATCACACTTTCAAAATTTTTATGAAATTTTTCAACATATCCAACACCAACCGCACCCAATGTATCCCCATGATAACCATCTTGAAGACATATAAATTTTGTTTTGTTTTTTACGCCTATATTACACCAATACTGCAATGACATTTTCAGCGCTGCTTCTGTTGCACTTGCTCCGTCTCCAGCAAAATAAACATGATTTAAATCTCCAGGAGCCAATTCTGCTATTTTTTCAGCTAATTTTATAGCTGAAGGATGTGACATTCCGCCAAGAATAGAATTCTGCAGTTTTTCAGCCTGCTCTTTTATTGCATTAACCAAACGAGGCTGGCTATGTCCTAAGTTAACACACCACCATGATGATATTCCATCCAGTAGTTTTTTCCCTCCCACTTCATACAGATAAACGCCTTCTGCGCGGTCTATTATTGGAAAATCTGTCTTTTCAAATGACTCTATATCTGTATACGGATGCCATAAATGTTTAACTGCAGTTTCTCTTAAATTTTCATTCATAAACACTCTTCCTTTTTAAGCTTACATATTTAGTGCAGCTAAATCATTAAGATGTAACATATTGTACCCACCCCTTTATCCCCTCCAAGGAGGGGAATTTTGTTGTCTACTCTCCATAAAATTTACAGGCAAAACTTCTTAGTTCCCCTCCTTGGAGGGGTTAGGGGTGGGTCATTATTTTCTATAGTTCA
>CAZVCD010000015.1:0-26723 GCA_964625675.1 uncultured Victivallales bacterium
TATGTAATCTTTTCAAGTGTACAGAAATTTGCTTTCTAACTTATTCATAACCAATAACGTTTAACTGCATGACAAAGCAAAAAGAGAAAAACAAGTTTAGCTTGAAGTCAGTCTTTAAGATTACTTCTTTTTTTGAAAAACCATTCTTACACGTTTTTTTTGTTTTGGACGTAAAGCTTTCAATATCTGATAAGTTTTTAGCTGGCTTCTTGAAGAAGAAACTCTTTTTACTGGTTTAGGATAGCTTCCATAAGAATTTAATTTTCTGCCTTTGTACGTGTCATGGAGTTGTAGATCAAAGGTTTTTCTAATTAGCTCCTGACTAAATGAACTCTCAACCGGAAACAGCAATTCAATTCTTTTATCAAGATTTCTAGGCATCCAGTCAGCACTGGATAAATAATATTCAGGATTGCCGTTGTTTGCAAAATAAAATGCTCGGGTATGTTCTAAATAGCGATCAACAACACTAATAACATTAATATTTTTTGTGCCAATTCCAGGTTTTAAACAACAGATACCTCTTACAATAAGGTCTATTTTTACGCCTGCATATGCTGCTTTATATAGATGCTCTATTATTCTTTTATCTACAAGAGAATTCATTTTGGCAATGATATGTCCAGGATTGTGTTTTGTGGAGTTTCTGGCTTCCCTGTCAATCAGGCTTGTGAACTTTTCTCTCAGATTGAACGGAGCAACAGCAATTTTGTTCCAAACAGGAGGTTCGGAGTAGCCTGTCATAACGTTAAACAGGGCCGCAATATCAGAACAAATTTCAGAATCAGTTAAAAACATGCCAATGTCAGTATAAATATTTGCGGTAGTGTCATTATAGTTGCCCGTTGATAAGTGTAAATATCTTCTGATAATACCGGATTCTCTACGAACAATTAACAAGGCTTTACAGTGAATTTTTAATCCGCTTATACCGTAAATTACATGAGCACCGGAATTCTCAAGCCTTTTTGCCCAAGCAATGTTTCTGCTTTCATCAAAGCGAGCTTTCAACTCAAGAATAACGGTTACCTGTTTGCCATTTTCTGCAGCTCTTTGAAGAGCATGAACAATTGGGGAGTCTCCACTAACTCTGTATAATGTATGCTTTATTGCCATTACATTCGGATCTTCCGCAGCTTCGTTTAGTATTTCAACAACATAATCAAAACGTTCGAATGGATGAAGAAGGGGGATTGTATTCCATTGTTTAATTGATTCAAAAATAGACTCGTTCTCTTTAAAAAGAGGTATTTCCAAAGGGGGTATTTTTTCATCAACTAGTTCTGGTTTTGCGACCAGAGAAATAAATTCAAAAAAACTGGCAAGGTCAATAGGGCCGTCTATTTCATAAACTGAATCAGATGAGATACCTAGTTTATTTATTAACCATGAAGAAAACCTTTTTTTGACGCCTTTTGCTATTTCAAGCCGAATAGCATTTCTCTTATTAGCAGTTTTAAGTTTTGTTTCTATATATGTTAGAATGTCTGCAGCTTCTTCATCTTCAATTGAAAAATCCATATCTTTTGTAATTCTAAATGGAAATGCCGATAAAACAGAGCATCCGTTAAATAACATGTCAATATGTTCTAAAACTAAATCTTCAAGAAGAATAAAAGCTTTTTCGGATTTAGGATAACTGACTTTTACAAAGCGCGGAAGAACAGATGGAACTTCAACAAACCCATGATGCTCACTTTCCTTGTTTGTCTTTTTTAAGTGAACAAGAATTTCTATTTTTTTGTTATTGATAACAGGAAATGGATGTGTCGGATCTACGGCAATTGGAGTAAGAACAGGTAGTATATCTTTTTCAAAAAAATATTTCAACCGTTCTTTTTCTTCGGAGCTAAGGTCTTCAGGTTTTAAAAGATGAATATCAGCACTTTTTAATTCTTTAAGTATAGTATTCTGGAAATAGTTATACTGTCGCCTCACAAACAGACGTGTTTTGGCCTGAATTAACGCTAACTGCTTGGCAGGTATCAACCCCGCGGGGTCTTCAGTCGTTTTCCCAGCTTCATACTGCTGTCTTACTCCAGCTACCCGTACCATAAAAAATTCATCAAGATTATTGCTAAAAATAGCCATAAATTTGAGACGTTCCAAAAGAGGATTGCTATGATCAAATGCCTGGTCAAGGACTCTCGAATTAAAATTTAGCCAGCTTAATTCTCGATTAATAAAATGAGCTTTATCAATATTTTTTTTCATTATTTACCTGTTAACCGTATTTTAAATCCAAATATTTCTTTAAACAAATCTGCCTTCTTTCTGGCTGTCCAAATCTCAAGTATTAGATTTATGGGGCCATCAAGCATGATTTCTAAAAACTGTTTTCTATAGTTTAATTTAATATCAATAATCTTTAAATTATGTCCAAAAACCAGTGCATCTGCAATTCTTAATATCGCTGATAAAGAAGTAACAGCAACTTTGGCCTCAGAGGATGGCAGGAAAGAGTACTCGATATGTGTTTCTTTTGGAAAAGCCCGTCGGTGATATCTCGCTATTGCTGCGACGATTGCTCGTTCATTTTCCAAAAGACCTGGAATTTGACTATTCTGTATTAAATAATAGCTATGCTTATGGTGTCGCCTGGTGTTAACAAAAAATCCGATATCATGTAGGATTGCTGCAATTTTTAGTAGTTTTTTATTTTCATCATGCAGACCGTGTAGGTATTTGGTTTTATCAAAAATTTTTAAAGCAGTATCAGCCACAGCTTCGGCATGCGCACTGTCATATTTATATTTTTCTCCTAGTGTTTTTACGCATGACTCTAAATGCGGAGCAAAAGGATCTTCTATATTAGAAATTTCATTAATAAAATCATTAATGATAGCATCCCTAGTACTAATTAGCGGAATTATCAGTTTATCAATATTCGTTATATTTAGAAAATGGTATAATATTCCACAGCTTGGTTCAATGCTTTGGGCTAAGGTCTCTGAAATATCATATTTTTCAGCAATTTCTGTCGGAGAGAGCTCAGATATTTTAGCATAAATTTCTTCAAATTTAGCTTTTGAGAGAGATAATACTTGAGCTTTTGATTGATTAAAGCTGGAGTTCAGTTTTAGAAACGCTCTAACTGATGATCCCATTCCAATCAATAGTCCGTTTTTCAAGCTTAAGGAAGATTGTGCGAGTACTCCCACTGCTTCTGTTTTTACAAAAGGCTTTATTGCCTGCTTAAGCTGTTTGGCATTCATTGGTCTTTCCAGCTCTTCCACAAGTCTCAGGGAGCCTACTCTGATTGCTTCTGAACTTTTTAAAATGCCTTTTTCTATAAAAGAGATTTGAGTAGTGCCTGTTCCGATAGTACAGCCTATTGCATTTTTTTTATTAAAAGCAAATTGATCTCCTATTGTTTCTGTCATGGCCAAAAACATTATTTTGGCTTCTTCCGGGCATTCAAGTACTTTAAGTTTTATGCCACTGATTCGCCATACTCTGTCAATAAACAGTTCACGGTTGGTAGCTTCACGAACAGCGGAAGTTGCAACAGTTCTAACATGCTCTACTTTGTATTCTTTTATGACTTTAGAAAAATCTTTTAAGATTTTTCCAACCAATACCATGTTAGCAGTACTGATCTTGCCCTTAGTAAAAACATCTAAACCTAGAGGAGCTATTTGTGTTAATCGTTCTAACGTCTCATATTTTCTGTTGTCGCCCATAATTTGAGCAATTTCCAATCTAGCGAAGTGAGCTCCTACATCAATAACAGCTATTGGTCCTTTGTTTTTCATAATCTATTCCAAGCTTATGCAGAGATAATTTCTGATTGCTATTTAGTCTAAGTCTTGCTGCTATACTTTTGCAACAAATTAAGACAGTAAACACTTATAGAGTTATATAAAGGTATATAAAACAGCTGTTAATTCAATAGGCAGGAAATAAGATACAGTCATATTAATTGATTTTTTTTAACAAATTTTATTCTTGAATAATGTATTTTCTCTCAAATTATATATTATATTCAGAGAAAGTAGATAAGTTAAACTTACTTCATTTTTTATTTATACCCAAAGTGAAATGTTTTTCGGAAATAATAATAAAAAAGAGATGAAAAATTTAGCAAAGAAACCAAAAATTAAAATACCTATGGTATAAATCAGGGAATTATAGTTTTATATGGTTAATTACAGTAAAAAGAATATGCCCAAAGCTGGATTATTAGGCGTAGGGTTTGACAATAAAGATGAGCATGCAAGGGTAACCAAAGGGGATAACTTTTATCTTTGTGGCGGTTCTGAAGAAACACATGAGCGGATGGTGGAAACAACGATTAAATTCAATGAAAAACTGGATGCAAAAGGGAAACAGTTGGAAGATCTTTCAAAAAATGAATTTCGTGATATGCTGTCAGAATCATCCCAGTGATGCATAATGGGTATAATAAGAAAGCTGTTGGTGAAAAATGTCAGAATTGAATTCTGCTGAATACCTTCGTGAATTAATTAATGAAGCGGAAGAATTGTTTCATTCTGAAAATGTGTCAACGCGACGCTATGAAGCAGAACGGATAATTTCGCATGTATTAAAAATTCCTAGAATCGATATATATACAAACCCAAATCTTAACGTAGCTGAATTTCAAAAGAAGCTGCTCTGTTCGTTTTTCAGTAGAAGGAAAAATAGAGAACCACTCCAGTATATATTAGGTGAAGAAAGCTTTCGAGAATTAACATTGTCTGTTGGCCCTGGTGTATTGATCCCCCGTCCTGAAACTGAACTACTTGTGGAAAAAGCACTTAAACTTTTGCCTTCGGCAGATGCTAAAATTCTTGATATTGGCGTAGGGAGTGGCGCTATAGCATTGTCAATTGCACATGAAGCTCCGGAGACCTATGTGATAGGCCTAGATGCCAGCAAAAAAGCATTAATATTTGCTCGTAAAAACATGCTTAAAAATAAAATTTCCAATGTTCGGTTAATGCGAGGCAATTTATGTGATGGTTTTGAGGATTGTTCCTTTGATATAATTACAGCGAATCTACCGTATGTCACAGAAAAAGAGTTTACCGTGCTCGATTTAGAGGTGCGTAAATTTGAGCCTAAAAGTGCATTAACCGGCGGTGATGACGGGTTGGATCTAATACGTAGATTAATACCGCAGGCTTTTAAAGTATTAAACCCGTCAGGATGGCTTCTCCTGGAGATTGGATATTCTCAGGGAACGGAAACTGCCAAATTATTGAAAAACAACAAATTTGTTAATATAGAAATTATTCAGGATTTCAATAAGAGAGACAGAATTGTTTTGGGACAAAAAGCTAATTAAGAAGCGTTTTGAACATAATATAATAGTTGCGGTTGAACAGCCAATAAGAAAATATTATTAGAATAAAGAAAATATCATTTAATATATCCAATCGTGTTCCGTTAACAAAAAAGGATCCCACCAGAATAATAATTAATACAATATTCAGCATTCCCTGAACAGCTCTATTTTTTGCAAATCCAGAAAAATCTGCAGGATGAGACTTTATGGCTTCAGTAATTATACTATTATTTTCACCTATTTTTTTACTGTAAGTAAATCCTAAAACTAAGCTTACACCTCCCATAGCCAAATAGCAGTAATATATATAATTGTTATCTCCCAGGAGATCACTATGTAAATATAAGTAGATAGTAAAAAAGACTAGAAATGCTGTAACAAAAGTGAATGCCTGTGAAATGTAATAGTTTCTTTTTGCGATGGTGAATAGTTCGTTGAGTTTGTCGTTGTTCATTAATCTATCTTTCTTTTATGGAAATTGAATTTACTACTAATTTTTACGTCCAAAGTTGTATCGCCAGTGTGAAATATTTTTTATTGAATAAGGTGTTAGAGTTATTTCAATAAGATCAAAGCGATATCTAATCTTAGGGGCTTCTATTTTGTATATATATTCCTTTGCGGCTTTTTTAATTCGTTGTGATTGTTTATAGCTAACCCATGGGATGCTGTCAGGTTTTCTTTTTTCGGAATAGTGACGGGTTTTTACTTCGATAAAACACAAAATACTGCCATCGCGGGCGATAATATCGATTTCACCTTTAGGTGACTTAAAATTCCTTAATAAAATATCATAATTTTTGCTTTTTAAGAGCCTGCATGCAATATTTTCCCCTTCCCTACCCAGCTTCAAATGCTTAGCTTTTAAAAATTTAAATTTATTCATTTATAGTAAAGCAATTTTAACTTTAATCTTCTTTTGAATGCTTTTTCCTGTCGGTACTTTTTGGTTGTATTAAGCGCAGGAATAATGCCAGCACAAGGCATACAATGGGAATTGTATACAGCATCACTGTTTTACCGCTGTAAAATAGTGAATTCTGAGCAAGTGCGTTTACATTCATGGGTTGTGGTTTGTCCAATATATAATCATTAACGATAGGATGAATAAGTTTTAAAAGAGGAAATGCTGCCAACATTCCTAATAATATCCATAATGAGTATAATTTTCCTGAACCAAAGGAAGCAATAGCTGTGACAGGAATATGTCCGCAGTAAGCAATGCCAAGTCCCGTAAATATTGCACCAATTACGACTCCCCAAAACTGGTAACTTCCCGGGTCCAGTCTGATTATGTTGTATTTGGAAGTAAAATAGAATATTGGGATACCTACTGCAACTGATACAAGAAATGTAATTGCAAATGTATTATCCTTAAAAGAAAACTGATCGACTAAAGTTTTTCTTGAAGCCAGTTTTGAACGCTGGAGAACAAAGCCAAAAGCAAGTCCGAGCAGCAACGCTGCTATTATTCTGGGTACACCTGTTAATATTAAAGGATGCATTTAAATTCCTTTCTTATCTATGTTATGTGTCTTTTATACCGGAGGTATTTTTCTTTTTCGTTTATTTGCGAGACTTTAGCCTCATTTTTTCTTTTTTTCTTCAACTCTGAGAGTAAGCATAGTTCCTATAATAACCGCTTCTATAAAAACGATTACGAGAAAAAGTCCTACAATCATATACAGTCCCAAGCAATCATTCCACAGTTTTAAAAATGAATTTCCAGCCAGAATCAATCCGGCCATTACAAAAAGTCCGCCTAAAAATGAATAAACGGGACCTAAGGTTAAGTAAAACGATGGCCCCTTAGCCAGATGGTCCTCTGGAAATAACTGAAGTTTAAAGTTTTTGCCTACTATTGCGGCAATAATAGCTCCGAAGAAAATACCTACGAGAAAAATAACTCTCCAGTCTAAAGCTGGAAAATTTCCGTTAATAGCTTCTTTGCCATTCTCTATAAGTTCTGAATAGGCTGTAATGGTGCCGGCAGGTTCACCCAGCAGATATAGGCTGATAAGAAAAAGAAAAGCTAAAACTATTCCAGTTGTCCACGGAGACCAAGTTGATGATGATATATTTTTCCACATAATAGTCTATCCTTTTATATTTGTTTAGGAAGAAACAAGCCTGGATCAATACTCAAGGCTCTATTTGCGTGACAGAATGCCAACCCTAGTGCATCGGTGGCATCTGTTTCAATATTTGTAATATCAATATTTAGAATTGCTGATATCATAACTGCGACCTGCTGTTTTGATGCGAATCCGCTTCCTCCTGCACTCATTTTTACTTCTTTGGGTGAATATGCATAGCTTGCTATATCTGCTTCTGCTAGAGTTGTCATTACACAACCTCTTGCATAGCCTAATATCATGGTTGTTTTTATATTCTTCCCAAAAAAAGCCCCTTCAATGGCAGCGGCATCGATGTTATAGGAATTAATAATTTCTCTGATTCCTCCGGCCAATCTTCTCAGACATTCAGTATGCTTTAAACTTTTACCATTTTTAATTACACCGCAGTCAACAACCTTAATGTCATCAGGCTCAGCTGATATAATACCATAACCTGTACATCTCATTGCAGTGTCTATTCCGAGTATTATCATTCCTCTGAAAGCTCTTCCATTATTTCATCGGATACATCAAAGTTAGCATAAACGGCCTGAACATCATCCTGATCTTCGAGTTTTTCTATCAAAAGTAGGATTTTTTTAGCAGTCTCTACATCTTTTATTTCAACATAATTTTCTGGAGATCTTGCCAAGCCTGCTTCTTCAGGAGTAATGCCTGCAGCCTCTAAAGCCTTAGATATTTGTTCAAACGCATCGGGAGCCCCCCATATTTCAGCCATACCTTCTGATTCATCAATATCTTCTGCACCTACATCAATTACAATCTCAAGCAGTTTATCTTCAGTAGCATTTTCTCCGGTTACAACAAACCGTGATTTTCGGTGAAACATCCAGGTGACAGCGCCACTGGTAGCCATATTCCCGCCGGTACGGTCAAAAATCAGTCTGACATCTCCACCAGTTCGATTTCTATTATCAGTTAAACATTCGACCAGTATAGCAACGCCTTCCGGGCCGTATCCTTCATATACAATTTCTTCGTATGTACTTGTATCAGTATCTCCGGCAGCTTTTTTAATTGCTCTTTCTACGTTTGAGCTAGGCATATTTGCTGCTTTGGCGGCTATAACTGCCCCGCGTAGCCTCGTATTGGTTTCTGTATCAGTGCCAGCGGTTTTTACTGCAACAATGATTTCCTTTGTAATACGGGAAAAAATTTTTGCTTTTTTCTTATCTGCTGCACCTTTTTTATGTTTTATATTTGCCCATTTGCTATGTCCAGCCATAATTTCCTCTCTATTGAAATAAAATATACCTAAGGTATTTTTGTTTTTGGTTGACCTGTAAGATTTTTATCTTCTACTTTTTTATTCTTTACCGAAAAACATTTCGCTTTGGGTATAATAAAATAAGTTTAATTTTAAATAATACAAGACTATATAAATTATTCAAATTATCGTGCAAAAAGGTCTAATTGAAATTAGTAAAAATAGCAAAAAAGAAGTATTATTTTAATGGAATTTAAGAAAAGTAGAAGGTTATATGAAATTATATCTATTTACTTTGTGAAGTAAATGTGCTAAAATAATAGGATTATCGGATAAAAATCCAATAGAAAACCCAAAAACACCTTTGGTATAATTAAAGAAGAAAGATAGTAAAGTATCATGAAAAAAAATGTTGTTTATTTATCTCCTCACTTTCCTACAAACTTCCGACATTTCTCTGTAGCTCTAAAAAATACTGGAGCAAGAGTTCTTGGAATAGGTGACGAACCTTATCATCAGTTAAATTCGACACTAAAAAGTGCACTTACTGAATATTATGAAGTAAAGAATATGCATAGTTATAATGATCTTATTCGTGCATGTGGTTACTTTACTCATAAATATGGAAAAATTGATAGACTTGATTCTCTTAATGAATATTGGCTTGACACAGAAGCCAAGCTCCGTGATGACTTTAATATTTGCGGGCTAAGAGAAAAAGATATGAAAAATATTAAGTGTAAATCGGCAATGAAAGAGGTTTACCGTAAGGCCGGCCTGAGAGTAGCAAAGGGCAAAATTATAAAAACACTTAAGGAAGCCGAAAAATTTATAAAAGGTGCAGGTTATCCTGTTGTGGCAAAACCTGACTCAGGTGTTGGAGCGGCAAATACATACAAAATAAACAATGCTAAAGAGCTAGAGAAAGTATTTGCAGAAATACCGGAAGATGCCAGCTATATTATGGAAGAATTTATATCTGGAGATATTTATTCTTTCGATGGATTGGCTGATGCTAATTCAAATGCAATTTATTATACCTGTCATGTATTCAGTCAAGGCGTTATGGAGACAGTTAATGAAGATATGCACATTAACTATTATTCTCTAATAGACATACCTATAAAGCTGGAAAAGGCAGGTAAAAAATGTCTGAAAGCCTTTAATGTTAAAGAAAGATTTTTTCATTTGGAATTTTTCTTTACACCAAAAGGAGAATTTGTTCCTTTAGAAGTAAATATCAGACCTCCCGGTGGATTTTCAATTGATATGATGAATTATGGCAGTAACGTAGATCTTTTTCAGGCATGGGCAGATTTAATTGTTAATGGGAAAAACGAGCTTGAGTATGAAAGAAAATATCATGTCTTATATGCAGGTCGTAAAGAAGGGATAGAATATACAAATTCTCATAAAGATATTCTAAAAAAATATGGAGAAAAAATTAGTTTACACCAAGAATTACCGCTTGTTTTTAGAAATGCTCTTGGAGATTACTGCTATATTACGAAAAGCGATAAATTTGAAGAAATAGAAGAAATGATTGGATTTATCCAATCTGTCAGTAAATAAACTAAGTCATAAAATAATAAAATTGGAGAAAATTATGCACACAGAAGTACACAAATGGTACAGCCCGAATCTTGGGAAAGAAATGGAACTCAAAGTCTACGGTCATTATGGGCAGGCATTTATTGTGTTCCCAACTTCAAAAGGAAGATATTTTGACTATGAAGGTCAGGGCATGATTGATAAAATTAGTTCTTTTATCGATTCTGGTAAAATAAAACTATTTTCAATTGACAGTGTAGATGAGGAATCATGGTACAATCTTTCAATTCTGCCTGGAGATAGAAATTCCAGATATGAAGAATTCGATAGATATGTAGCTGAAGAAGTAACTCCTTTTATCCGCAAACACTGTAGTTCTCCTGACGAAAGACCTATGGCAACAGGTGTAAGTATGGGAGCTTATCATTCTGTAAATTACTTCCTGAGACATCCTGACATCTGTGGAGGAACAATTGCATTAAGCGGTTTATATAGACTTGACAGAGATGAATTTAAAATTTCTTCCGATGATATAAAACACGTTTATTATAATTCGCCTGTTCACTATCTTCCAAATGTAAACAACCCAAAAATTTTAGAATGGTATAAAAAAAGTAATATTATTATATGTTGCGGGCAGGGTGCATGGGAAGATGAGGCAATAGCTGACACAAAATCTCTTGAACAATCATTTAGACAGATAGGTGTGCAACCCTGGATAGATTTTTGGGGAAATGATGTTAACCATGACTGGCCATGGTGGTTCAAACAGATGAACCAATTTCTTTCAAAACTCTATGGCTGATTCTTTATATTAGGTTAAAAAATCATAGAAAATAAAACCTATAAGTCAAATTTGACTTATAGGTTATTTTTTTGGTATCTTGAAAGTACGGGGATTTGCTTTTTAACTTCTTAATAATCAACATAATCATGATTTTAAACAGAAGTGAAAAGATCCGCCTTCGCCAGAGGCTATGGCGCGACAAGCCAAAATAAGATTTATCTTGTTAAAGTCTAGTGAACAAAAGGAACAGTGGTGAACTTTGGCAGCCTAGAATAGGCATCAAGACCTAAGTCATCAAATTTGTCGTTTTTGTAGTAGTGCCAGCCGAGTCCTGCTATCATTGCTGCGTTATCGCCGCAAAATTCTTTTGCTGTTAAAATAAACTTAATATGTTTAGGTAAACGACTTTCAAGCTCATCTCTTAGTAATGAATTTTGAGCAACACCTCCGCATAAAACAACAGATTTTGCATTGAAATATTTAGCAGCATTTAATGTTTTAATACATAATACATCTACTGCTGCGTTTTGATATGATGCAACAGTATCATGCATAATATCGTCTCTAAAGCTATCTATCCCACCCAATTTCTCAATATGATAAAGCAAAGATGTTTTTAAACCGCTGAAGCTAAAATTAAAACGATTTTGTTTACTGAGTGGTTTTCCGGCACCACCGGTAAGAGAGCGCGGGAATTTATATTTATTAGGATCTCCGCTTCTGGCTATTTTATCAATTATGGGGCCGCCTGGATAGCCTAGGTTAAGTAGTTTCGCGCCTTTATCCAATGCTTCACCAGCGGCATCATCTATTGTAGTGCCGATAATATCAGCGCTATTATCTTTGTTTATCAGCACAAGGGCCGTATGTCCTCCAGAAACAACAAGAGCCAGAATTGGATAGGTTTCGGGAACTTTTAATAAATCTGTATTGTTGAGGAAAGCGCTGTAAATATGCGCTATAAAATGGTTTACCCCAATTAATGGGATTTTATTGGATGCAGCAAAACCCCTGGCAAAATTCAAGCCAACGAGTAAGGCCGGCATTAACCCCGGGCCGTTAGTAACAGCAATAGCCTTAATATCGGAAACATTAACGTCGGCTTTTTCAATTGCCTCTTTTGTAACAGGGGTGATTGCTTTAAGGTGTTCTCTTGCGGCTAGTTCAGGGACAACCCCTCCATAAACAGCGTGCTGGGATATTTGAGAGGCCACAACGTTTGAGCAAACCTTGTGGCCATTTAATACGATTGATGCTGCAGTTTCATCGCAGCTTGTTTCAATACCTAAAATCACATCCATTATTAATCAATTGCCGAAACAATAACAGATGAATTTGTTCCACCAAAACCAAAACTATTACTTAGTGCATGGCGAACCTTGATATCAGTAATTGTTTTGGTGATGATATTAGCCCATTCTGTTCCGGGCTCTCGATTATCCAGGTTTATT
Organism: uncultured Victivallales bacterium; assembly: GCA_964625675.1. Taxonomy (GTDB): domain Bacteria; phylum Verrucomicrobiota; class Lentisphaeria; order Victivallales; family GWF2-38-69. The sequence continues at coordinate 12,425 of CAZVCD010000015.1, forward strand.
GTAGGGGATATAAAACCTTTATCGACCATCTGTGTACAGAAAATGATTTCTACGGCACCTGTAGCACCAATCATATGCCCTGTCAACGACTTTGTGCTGTTAATTGCAACATCTCTATTTTTATCATAAAAAAGTTTTTTAATTGCATCTATTTCAACTCCATCTCCTACTGGAGTGGATGTTCCGTGAGTATTAATATAATCAATATCTGATGGTTTTAGATTTGCATCTTTAAGAGAGCTTTCCATTACACTGGCACTGGCATCTGCATCTGGTACGACCATATCGTGAGTGTTAGTATTACCTGCAGTTCCTGAAATTTTTGCAATTGCCTTGGCGTTTCTAGCTTTAGCATGTTCAGCAGATTCTAGAACTAATATTCCAGCACCTTCTGCGATAACAAAACCATCTCTACCTGTATCAAATGGCCTGCTGGCTTTTTCTGGTGTATCATTGTAAGCTCTAGAAATTGCTCTCATTGCATCAAATCCAGATGCCTGTACCCAGCTAACCTCTTCTGTTCCTCCTGTAATTACCATGTCATATAGGCCGCTCTGTATAAGTCTGGTTGCAACCATTATGGCATGGGCACCACTTGCACAAGCAGAACTAATAGCATAGCTTTCTCCGGTTACTCCCAGTATCAGCGATAAATTTGCAACAGCAGAAGATGGCATTGCTCTAGGTACAACGAAAGGTGAAATTCTTTTTGTGCTGCCATTTTCTTCAATTGATTTTGCCGCTGCATGTGTAAGCTTCTGTGAGCTTCCACCATGTCCCAGTACTAAGGCAACACGCATTTTTTTAATATCTTCAACGGTTAATCCTGCTTCTGTAATTGCTTCATATGCGGCAACTGTTCCTGATAAAGCATTTTGAGACATGTAGCGTCTATTTTTTTTATTGAGCAGAGGACAGTCAATATTTTTATCAACTTGCCCACAGACATTGCTTACAAGTCCTGCTTCTTTCCACTCTGGATCAAAAGCAATTCCACTTTTACCGTTTCTTAAAGCATCTTCATTTTGCTCGAGTCCTACGCCTATAGGCGTTACAAGGCCTCTGCCGGTAACAACAACTTCCTTTTTCATTGGCCTTCAGGCTCCTCTATATAAAAAATTAATAATGTTTATACGTTAACATTAACGTGCTTTAACGAAAAAACAAAAACACACTCTCATTTATTATGTTAATAAACACTTTTTTTGCGGGTTTACAGCCTAATTTCCATTATTTGCGCTGATCAAACTTAAGAATTCCATTCTAGTCGTTGATTTTCTAAAGCAACCGAGCATAGCAGACGTAACCATTTTTGAATGCTGTTTACTAATGCCGCGCATTGTCATACACATATGTTGCGCTTCCATTACAATGCCAACGCCTTGAGCATTAAGACTTTTCTTTATTGTTTCTGTTATTTGCCTGGATAATCGTTCCTGAATCTGCAGTCTCCTTGCAAAAACTTCGACTATTCTGGCAAGCTTACTCACGCCGATAATTTTTTTGTCGGGAATATATCCAATATGGCATTTCCCATAAAAAGGCAGTAAATGATGTTCACATAAGCTATAAAATTCTATATTTTTAATAATTATCATATCATCATTTTCTGCTTTATAGATAGCGTTGTTTATTACCTTATCTATATCTTCTTTATAGCCTTTTGTTAAAAATTCAAAACTTTTTTTAACTCTCTTTGGAGTAGCTAGCAATCCTTCTCTGTTTGGATCTTCTCCTAAGGCAATTAATAAATCTTTAATAATTTTTTCCATGTTATATTACTTTCTTTTAATGACAATGATGTCGTTGTATATCAATGTTTTAAATATAGCTAAATTTGTGTGATATTACCAGCCCTTAATTGACCACAGGCCGCATTGATTTTTCCACCTTTTTCTATTCTAAAAGTTATGTTGATACCTTTTGCTTTTAATCTGTTTGCAAAATCATTGCAGATCTGATCGTCTGGACGAATAAATTGAGAATTTTGGGTCGGATTATACGGGATTAGATTTACTTTTGCCCGCAGTTTCTTTGCGATTTTAGCTAGTTCGTCCGCTTGTGATAATCTATCATTAACTCCTTTTATCAGCGTATACTCAAAGGTAATGATTCGGCCTGTTTTTTCAAAGTAATATTTGCAGGCGTCAAATATTTCTTCCAAAGAAAACCTGCAGTTGTCAGGAATGATTACAGCTCTTGTTTTATCATCTGGGGCATGAATTGAAACTGCTAGATTCCATTGTTTTTTTAGGTCAGCAAGCTTAATAATTCCTTTAGGTATACCACTGGTGGAAATTGTAATACGACGCGCAGCGTAATCAATATATTCCGGAGAACATATAATATTCAAACTTTTCACTAAATTTGAAAAATTAAGCAATGGCTCTCCTATGCCCATAAAAACAATATTGTCAGGATAGCAGTCTAAAAGCTTGCTTCCTAAGAGAAATTGGGCAGTAATTTCTGCCGGAAGTAAATTTCTTGTAAGCCCAAAAGCACCACTGGCACAAAACTTGCATTTTACAGGGCATCCAACCTGCGAGCTAAGGCAAAAAGTCTTTCTTTTTTTTGAATTGATTAAAACAAATTCAATATTTTCTTTATCGTATAAATTGAGTAAATATTTAATTGTTTTATCTGAAGTTTTTTCATGTTTAATGATACATGGATATTTGTATAAGAATTTGGTTGATAATTCTTCTCTTAATTTTAAGGGAATATTTGTCATTTCCTGCGGGGAAAATATGAACTTTTTATAAATCCAATCAAGTATTTGGGAATATCTATATTTTGGAAAATCACTTAGATGTGTTTCGAGTTTAGATGAAGTAAGGTCAAAGATAAAGCCGGGAGCAGAGTGCAATGTTAAATTTCCAATTTACTTGTTTTATTATGAAGAACACCTTTCCAAAGAGAAAGACTCCTATTTCTATAATCTACTGTCGAAATGTTATCCCATTGTCTCTTGGGATAAATTGGAGAGCTAAGACTTAATAAATATACCGTTTTTTTGTCTGATGGTAGTTCGTTTAAACTATTTAATTTCTTAATATTACAACCAAGATAGCAGCCTAATGCATAAATATTAGCTATTTGGTTGCCTTTGTATATTGTCATATTATGACTATAGTTTTCTCCTAATGAGTTGATAAAAGTTGAAGCCGTTTTTCTTCCATCACCTAAAAGTGCAGTATACGGATATGTAAGAGACCAGAAACCCAGTGTGAAAATTAAGCACACCCCTAAAGCATGAGACCAAACAGGCAGTTTACGTTTATACATAATTAATAGAAAAAGGCCTACCAAGACTCCTAATCCAGATTGAATTACACCCCATAAAAACATGCTTTTGAAAAAGTTGATGCCATTTCTTAAAAAAGATGAATGTATCCATTTTAACAGCGAGAAGCTTTGCCACCATGAAACAGGAATCCAGTATAAACAAAAAATGACCGTTATCATTATAAGTAAGACAATAGTAATGATATGCAATAGTTTATGGAGTCCGTGCCCATTTCTACGTACTACTAACCAGTAATTAATACCAGCTAATATTGCGATAGGTGGAATTAGTATAATAGAATCTCTGGCTTCAGTAAAAGGATTTAACCATAGAACAGCAAAAAGAGATAAGAATATTGTTCTTAAAAATCTACTGAAAATAGGTTTTTTGTCTAACGGAAAATAGGCGACACAAAAAGCCGGCCAGGTGATAATTGTCCAAGGCATAAATCCTCCGGCTACAGCTAGTGGAAATAGCAAAAAAGTATGAAAATAATTTGGAGATATGTCCTGCAGGATATTAAAAGAGTTGAAAGGATTATCGATTATGTCAGTCATTCGCGGGATAAACCACAATAAAACAAAGGCGCCGAGTATGCATATACCTATATAAAAGCCTTTTATTTGAATTTTGTTCCACAGTGTAAGTGGGCGACGCATAAATATCAGAGGAACAAAAAAGTAGAAGACAGCTATCCATCCAATTGTGTAAAAAGCAAGACCACAAAAAAACAAGCTTACTATCCATGAAGTATTCCAATCTCCGCGAACTGCACCAAATACATACCAAGTCAGCCATGCTAATAGCAAAAGAAGCACACCAAGTGTAAAAGGGTTACCGTCATTTGCTTTTTCAAAAACATAGATATTTGCGACCATGACCGATGCTGCGATTATCGCTGCCTGTATACCGGAAACTCTTCTGCTGGTTTCAAAAACAACTATACCTGTAATGCCTAAAGCTAAAATTGAAACTCCTCTGAGGCCTATTTCAAGACCGAAGCCAAGTTTATATGCTATCGCTACAATCCATGGATATAGAGGATAATAATAGGAAAGGGTTTCTCCTTGTGCAACTGTTGAAGGGTTCAGCAGATTTATATCTAATGCCATTGCGGCATATTTCCCTTCTGTTCCCAGAAGTTCTCTTAATCCCAAATGCCACGGAGAATAAAAAATTAAAAAAACGATAATAAGGGCTATTATTGATATTATTGTTCTTGGATATTTTTCTTCGTATTTCACAGATATTAAAATCCCGTTTCAAGTTAAACTGCCCAGCTATTCAACTAGGTCTGTGCTTTTTCCTTTCATGAAGAATAAGGAACTGGTGTCTGTCAGCAAGTCAAAAGGCAATTTTCTATTGGTTTAAGTATTTCAATTAATCTGATAGAAAAGAATCATTAGATGTAAAATTTTGAAAAGTCATCCAGCGATCAATAACAGGTTTTAGTAAATACTCTTCGATGTCAATATCAAATTCAATGTTTTGGTCACAATAGGGACATTTTGCAAAATGTTCAATATCGTTCCTATACAGTGTCTCATAACAGCTTGGGCAGATCAGAATTTTATCTGATTTCCAGTCAATTCTTTTAAATTTATATTTTACTGTCATATTACAACCCCCTCAGCATTAAAATATCTAAACATCAACGCAGTGTATTGAAAATACATTTATTAAAAAACTGCGTCTGTATAATCACTAGAAATGATTACTGCTTATTTGAATATTTTAACATATAAGTGTGGAAAAATAAATATCTCGTTTATAATTTAAATAATTAATTTGGCAGTTTATTGGTTGAGCCGAGCAGACGGCCGACCGCCACTTTTCCTGTTCTAGCCAATTCTATTATTCCAAAAGGCTCCATTAAAGTTACAAAAGCATTTACTTTATCACTTCTACCTGAAAGTTCTACTGTAATTTCATTTATATGAACATTAACTATTTTTCCGGTAAAAATCTCAGTAATCTGTATTATTTCAGATCTTGTCTCCTGGGTAGTTTTAATTTTTACGAGAGCTAATTCTCTTTCAATGAAGCTGCTGCCGGTCAAGTCTGTAACCTTAATAACATCAATTAGTTTGCTGAGCTGCTTTTCAATTTGTTCAACGACTCCGTCGTCTCCAGTTGTGACAATGGTCATCTTGGATGTATCGGTGTGATCTGTGGGGCTAACTGTTAGTGAGTCTATATTATATCCTCTACCGCAAAACAATCCTGCAATTCTTGCTAAAACACCAGATTTGTTTTCAACTAATACTGAAATTGTATGTTGATGCATTTATAAAACCTTTCATTATAGAATAAAAACTTAAAAGCTTGTCTAAGAACGAGTAAATCTTAGGGTTAAAGGGGTATAGTAAAACAATATAAAGCAATTACTAGAACATGAAATATTGCAATCTACAAATCTTCTAAATTAAATTTAAATAAATCCAGTGATTTATTTGTTTCAATCAGTTTATTCCTGCCTGATATTGTACATACAGAAGCTTTTTCGTAGGCTGATTTAAGGCTTAATGCTGCATCTTTTATATCTTTTCCAGTTAAGCCTAATAAATTTGACCTAAATTCCTGTCGATATTCATCGGTAATATTTCTTAAATATCTGATCAATGATATTCCAGCAGCTTCTCCTGGACGAACTGGCCTATCAAGTTTTTTGACAGAGCCTATAATTGCCTGTTCAACAGCTTTTTTGCTGAGCTCCATGTTATTTTCAATAAACTTAAAAACGTTGTTAAATGTATTAAATGATTCTTTAATGCACGGATCTCTATATGTGCTGAAACTAAAACTACCGGCTAGAGTAGAATATGAGGCTCTTGCCCCGTAAGCTCCTCTTTTTGCTCTGATCTCTTCCCATAAATAGCCGTAACTTAAGCTTTGGCTTAAAAGAAGAAGAGCAGCAGCATTTTTATCTGTAGCTTTAGTAGCTTGAAAAATGGTTGCATTAAAAGCTACGTTCGAGGGAATTGTTATGCCTGAAAAGGTTTTATTAAATGAAAGAGCCTGATTTTTCTGGGTGACTATTTCTGTATTTGAAGCATTTTGAAGCATTTCATAATACCATTTATTAAGGAGTTTTTCCTGAGGTGTTTCGCCTACAAAACTAATGTATATTCTATTTTTATTGATAATAAAATTCAGTATTTCTTTTAGTTTACAGACAATACTATCCTTTTGGTGTTCAAAGTTTTCAGCTAATTCAGTTATAAAGCGTATATGAGAAAGACCGCTGAATCTTTCGTTGAGGTTATGATTATAATTAATATCTTTGCCCGCAAAAAGAACAGCATAGCTTGAACCGGCACTAAGTATACTGCCACGAAGCTGGGTCTTTTTTTGCAAAATAATATCTTTCAAACGATTTGTATCAGTGAAATCAGTGAGTAACAGTCTTTCTGAAAGAATGTTCAGCATGCCCTCAAATTTTGAATTTAGAGCCTTTGCCGAAAGAGAAAAATAAGGAAAACAGTCATTTGGATTGTCAAATGTTCCCTCAGCAAGCAAAGCCGTTCCCATTCCTCCTGTAACAGCAGCTTCTCTTTCTGCCATTTCCGCATAGCTATATCCTGCTGCGCCCATTCCTAAAAAAGTGCTTCTGAATATTGGTAAATAGTCTATAAGTTCTTGCTTAATTCCACGTAGATCGAATGCGAGGTTTACATAATTTATTTCATTTGAAAAGATATCACTCACAATAAAAGGCCTGTTATCTATTTGGTACATTTTCTTTTCAATGTTCTGTGACTTTTTTGATATTTGAGATAATGAAAGTCGTGGTAGGGTTGCCAATGCGGCAGGTGTGTTAGGAGTAAGGTGCATCTTATTTAATTCAGCAGCTTCTCTAACAATATTGTTCAATTCAGCTTTGGACATTTTACTTTTTGTTTCAGACATTATCTTTTGATATTGTTCATCGTGTTTGTTAAAATAATTTTTGTCTGGAACAAATGTTAAAACAGAATAATGCGGATTGCTAACTATATATTTTTCAAGAATTTTTTCAAAATGCCGGGAGTCTTTAGCATATATTTCACGAAGTGTTTTTAAGTGTGAATTTAATTTTAAAAGGCAAAGTGGATCGGCATTATAGAGCCAGTAATTATAAATTCTATCCATTAACACCAAAGGGTATGAGGATTGTATTTCTTTTGCATGAAACTCTATTTTATGAAATGATGATTCAAGTTTTTCTTTATCTATACCTTCTTTTATAATTTTATTACAAGTATCTATGATCAGTTTTAGGATTTGGTCAGTATTCTTTTGTTTAGTTCCTTTCAAGCCTGCGGTAAAATAAGTATCACGCTGATAATCAGCATACCCAGAGCTTGTTAAAGCTTCTCCGAGCTTGGAATCAATTAATGCTTTACGTAGAGGTGAAGACGAATTGTCCAGCATATAATTTTCAAGAACTGACATTGAGAGAGAACTTATTGTATCAGTTAAGTTATTGGCTAAAAAATTCACCGTTACTGCTGCTTTTTTTTCGGAATCATCATTTTCTGAAAAAGGGTAAGGGATTATTTTCTTAATTGAAGATTTCCATTTTGGTTCCTGTTTTATATCACTGCTGATAGGTATTTTTTTAAATTTTGACAAATAGTTTTTATTGAGTATCTCTAATGTTTTTGTTATGTCAAACCCCCCATAAATAAAGAAATAAGCATTGGAAGGATGATAATATGTATCATGAAAATTTACAAAATCATTATATTTTAAAGATGAAATTGCATCGGGATCTCCCCCCGAATCTTTTCCGTAGGCATTATTGGGAAAAAGGCTTTTAGCTTCTTCTTTAGAAATAATTCCGTTTAAATCAGAATAAACGCCTTTCATCTCATTATAAACAACACCTTTAATAGATAAAGATGATTCAATATTTCCAGGTTCAGAAAAATCATAATGATGTCCTTCCTGTTTAAAATGTTTTTCTGTTATAAGCGGGAAAAAAACAGCATCACAGTAAACATTAACTAAATTATGAAAATCAGCTTCATTCATACTGGCGCAGGGGTAAACAGTTTTGTCTGGATATGTCATTGCATTTAAGAATGTCGCGAGACTTGTTTTTAATAATTCTACAAAGGGATCTTTTACCGGATATTTTTTAGAGCCACACAGAACGGTATGTTCAAGTATATGAGGAAGGCCGGTGTCATCGTGTGGTGGCGTTTTAAATGCAACGGAAAAAAGGTTTTCCTTGTCTTCTGTATGTAAATAAAGAAGATGTGCGCCGCTTTTAGCATGATACATCTGATATGCTTTGGCATTAATTTCTGGTAGTGAAGTAATATCTTTAACAGTAAAACAGCAAATAGACTGCTGTTCTTTAAAAAGAACTTCTGGTATTTTGTTTAAGCTCATTCCTGCTCCAGTATATTAAATTAATTGTTTATTAATTATGATGTGTTAATTTAGTAAATAAATGGTTAGATACAATGTCAAAAACATATCTTAATAAAATATAGAGTGCATAATGAAGTACAAACTGGAAATTGCTTATGATGGAACAAATTATGCTGGTTGGCAAAACCAGCCTAACAGTATAAGTGTTCAGCAGGTTGTTGAAGAAAAGCTCAGCTATCTTTACGCAAATAAAAAAATATCAGTAAGAGGTGCAGGTAGAACTGATGCCGGTGTTCATGCTTTAGGAATGACCGCTTCCTTTTCTCCGCCGGATACACCTTTAATTTCGCCGGATAAACTGATGAAGGCGATGAATAGTATTTTGCCAGATTCAATATATATAAAAAATGTTCAAACTGCAGATCAGGAATTTGATGCAAGGTTTAGTGCCGTAGGCAAAGCTTATACATATGTTATTTGCAGGTCAACCGCTCCCGGGCCGTTTCTTTGCAATTGGTGTTATCATAGCAAGAGGAGCCTGAATACTGATAAGTTACGCAAGGCAACCGAATTTTTGGTTGGAGAGCATGATTTTTCTTCTTTTACCGTAGCATTGAGCAAGACTCAGAAAAATCCAATCAGAAAAATATATAGAATTGAGGTAAAAGAATTTGGTAACTTTATGTGTGTTACATTTATAGGAAAAAGCTTTCTTTATAAAATGATCAGAAGTCTTATGGGAACATTAATTAATGTTGCAGAAGGAAAAACTGAACCAAGAAAAGTAAGAGAAATTCTAGAATCTAAAGACCGTTCTAAGGCACATGTTACTGCGCCAGCCAATGGACTTTTTTTAGTAGAAGTTTTCTATGATGAGAAAGCGCTTGAAAAATTTAAGTTAACTAATCTACCTTTTTTAAATAATTTTTAGGCAATGTAGGTCAAGCTTCCAGCTTGATAGGACAAAGACAACGAACAACGATAACGACAAAGGCAAGCAGGATGCTTGTTCTACATTTTGGGTATGTTAATTTTTTCAATTACAGACGTTGTTGAGTATCCCGGTACATGTGATAGAAGCTTGATTTTGCAGCCCATTTTGTCAAGCAGCCTTCTCTCGTCCTGATTTATGGTATCAATATTGTAATCTCCGCCTTTTACATAAATATCAGGTTTCAACAGAGACAGGAATTCTACACAATCAGGGGTATCAAAGATAAATACTGCATCTACAAAAGGAAGGCAGGCCATTATAAACGCTCGGTCATGCTCTTTGTTAACAGGTCTATCGGGTCCTTTTACTGCTTTAACAGAGTTATCAGAATTTAATGCCAGCAGAAGCAAGTCACCCTGCTCCTTAGCGTTCATCAAATATGTGGCATGTCCACGATGAAGAATGTCAAAACATCCATTTGTAATAACAACTTTTAAGCCTTTTTGGCGCATGGCTTCACGCCATTTCTGCGCTTCTTCCATGGTTTTTATTTTAGATAGGATCTCTTTTTCAATCATGGTTAAATTCCTCAGAGTAGATCACTGGCTAAATCTGCAAGCTCAGAGCGTTCTCCTTTTTCAAGATGCATATGGGCAAAAATTTCCTGATCCTGCATTTTTTCAATTAGATAACTTAGGCCGTTAGACTGACTGTCGAGGTATGGGTGGTCAATCTGATTAATATCACCGGTAAAAACGATTTTTGTACCTTCTCCGGCTCTGGTAATAATAGTTTTTACTTCATGAGGCGTTAAGTTCTGGGCTTCGTCAACAATAAAAAAGACTTTTACCAGGCTTCTTCCGCGAATATATGACAAAGGAGAGATAACAAGTTTTTTTTCTTCGAGGAAATCTTTAATTTTAAAATTTTTTGAATCTGATTCTGCAAATTGATGCTGTATTACACCAAGGTTGTCAAAAAGAGGCTGCATATATGGGTCAAGCTTAGATTTTACATCTCCTGGCAAAAAGCCTATATCCTTATTACTTAAAGGCACAATGGGGCGAGCCATCAATATTTGGTGAAAATTTTTTCGACTTTCCAGTGCCCCGGCCAATGCCAGCAATGTCTTTCCGGTACCTGCTTTTCCGGAAAGGGTGACCAGTCTTACTTTTGGATTTAGCAAGGCATGTAGAGCGAAAATCTGTTCTGCGTTTCTCGGAACAATTCCATATGCCGTATTTTTTTCTATGTGTCGTATTTTCTTTTCAAACGGATCATATGTTGCCAGTGCAGATTTTTTCCCGTTTCTCATTATTATGTATTCGTTTGCTGTGAGCTCATCTTCGAGTTTAAGTTCTTCTGCTTCGATTTCTTCAGGCTCAGTGTACATTTTACTGATTACTTCTACCGGAATATTGCTTACCGTCCGACGCCCCTTATACAAGGCAGAAACATTTTTGATTTTATCTGTTTTATAATCCTGTGCAGTAAGTCCTAGAGCTTTAGCTTTTAGTCTAAGGTTTACATCTTTTGAGACTAAAATAACTTGCTGGTCTGTGACTTCTTGCGCTGTGGTAAAAGCTGTATTAAGAATGTGATGATCAGCTACATCCAGTCTAAAATTTGTTTCAAGTTCTTTGGCAAGAGGTTTTTCAAGCTTTACCAGAATTTTCCCTTTATTTTCTCCGATTTTAATGCCATCTTCAAAAAGTTTATCACCGCTTAAGCTATCAAGTGAACGTAGAAATGCTCTTGCATGGTAGTTTAATGAATCATTACCTTTTTTAAAGCGGTCCAATTCTTCAATCACCGTGATTGGTATTACTACATCATGTGAATGAAAATGATAGATGCAGGAACTGTCATGTAAAATAACATTGGTATCAAGGACGAATATTTTTTTTTCTTTTTCTTTTTCTTCTTCTGTCATACTTAACTCCATAGTAATGAGTTATTGGCAAGTTTATACTTTTATAGCTTCTCTGCGGAAAAAGTGTTGTGATAGGATCATATAATATTTATAGCAGTGTTTATTAAAAAAAGAAATAGGGCTTTAATTTTTTTTATTATCAATTATTAAAAAAAATATTTGCCTTATGAGGAGCTTCTTAAAAACAAAAATATTGAACTTAACTTTATTTTTATATAATTTTTAATTTTGATTTAATTTTATCAATAAGTTCTGAATTATCTTCATTATGAGCCAGTTTTCTCCAGTTCCAGTGAAAAGCATCATCAGTATATCTGGGAATTACGTGAAGATGGGTATGGGCAACTGTTTGTCCAGCGCAGATACCGTCAGATAAATGTAAATTAACCCCGTCTGCGTTCAAAGCTTTTTTTAATGCCAACCCCAACCTGGATGCTACATGAAAAATACGGCCGGAAATTTGTTCTGAAAGAGAAGACGGGCTCGCAGTATGCTCTTTTGGGATAACAAGTATGTGTCCCGGGTTAATAGGAGAAATATCTAAAAAGGCAATAATTAAATCATCTTCATAGATCTTTTCAACTTCTGTCTGTCCCGCTACAATCTTACAAAAAATACAATTTTTTTCCATATTTATTCCTCTAAATTTAGTGTATACAAATTTACTTTTTAACTTTTTCATAATCAACATAATTATGATTTCAAACAGAATCTAAAAGACAAAAACAAGATTTATCTTGTCGTTTCCCTGTACGTTGGAAATAATATCATCCACATGTATGTTAGTTTATATAAACCTAGTCCATAAAGTACGAGAAAGCTTTTCCTTTTTCATTAAATAACAATAATATATGTACAAAGGCAAAACAATGGATAAAATAGATTTTTTAAAATACAATTTTCCGGATCAGGTGGGGCACTTTGGAATATACGGTGGACGTTTTGTGCCGGAAACACTTATACCGGCTTTGGAGGAACTTGAGAAGGTATACAGTCAGGCAAAGAATGATCCGGACTTTATAAATGAATTTAATTATTATATGAAACATTATGTTGGTCGCCCAACTTCTCTGTATTTTGCCGAGCGTTTAACTGAGCATATTGGTGGGCCTAAAATATATTTAAAAAGAGAAGATCTATGTCATACTGGTGCTCACAAAATTAACAATGCTCTTGGCCAAATTCTTTTAGCAAAAAGAATGGGGAAAAAAAGGATTATTGCTGAAACAGGAGCTGGACAGCATGGTGTGGCTGCAGCTACAGTTGCAGCCAGATTCGGATTTGAGTGTGTTGTTTATATGGGTGAAGTTGATATTAAAAGACAGGCTCCGAATGTTTTCAGAATGAAAATGTTAGGCACAGAAGTGCGTCCAGTCTCAGCTGGCCAGAAAACACTAAAAGAAGCTGTAAGTGAAGCATTGAGAGACTGGATTGCCAGTAGTAGGGATTCTCACTATATTCTTGGTTCAGCGTTGGGGCCGCATCCCTTTCCAATGATGGTTAGAGATTTTCAGAGTGCCATTGGAATAGAAGCAAGAGAACAGATATTAGAACAGGAAGGTAAGCTTCCTGACATGCTTGTCGCCTGTGTTGGCGGGGGAAGCAACTCTATAGGTTTATTTTATCCTTTTCTTGCAGATAAAAATGTAAAAATGGTGGGAGTAGAAGCTGGTGGAAATGGTGTTAAGCTTGGAGAACATGCTGCTAGGTTTTCAGGAGGAAAGCTTGGTGTGCTTCAGGGAACAAAAACATATATCCTGCAGGATGAAAACGGTCAAATTGGCAATACTCATTCTATCTCAGCAGGATTAGATTATGCAGCAGTAGGCCCGGAACATTCACTATTGCATGATTATAGCAGAGTTCAGTATGATAGGGTTTCTGATGATGAAGCACTTGAAGCATTTAAACTGTTGAATAAAATTGAAGGCATATTGCCGGCTCTAGAAAGCAGTCATGCCGTCGCATGGGTTCTTAAAAACGGCACTAAAATGGACAAAAATAAAACTATTATTGTCAACCTTAGCGGCAGGGGCGATAAAGACGTCGACCAGGTTGTAAATCGAAGCTGATCTTTATTTATAAACTCAGAAATTCAAATGTGAATTTTCTACAGAAATGCGAAAAATGGAGAAAGAACGAGCAATATCCCTGTAATAACAACAATAAAAGGAATAATACCTCTGTATTTACGCAGATTTTCTGACCTATATACCAGAATTACAGGAATAAAACAACCTATGATCCCGAAGATAGGACTACAAATACTGGTAAAATATAGGATGGGGAAGTTAATGAGTGCTGCTGTCCATGCAACAAGAACTGTAAAAACTATTATATATCTTGAGAGTTTTTTCATATCTATTTGACCTTTGGAAGTCTTCTTCATAAGAATATTTATTGCTAAACCACCACACGCTTCATGAAACCCCAATAATACTCCAAAAAAAGATGTCATCACTGCAAAGATATCAATTGCAATACCAACAATCGGCACCGTTACCCCCGGAATATGCTTTACAAGAATTGCTAAAAACGAAGTATTAGCTTTAAATGCATGAACTGCTTCGCTGTGATATACAGCCAAAGTGCATGAAAAAGCAAAGAAAAAAACAATAAATGCGAGAATAAAAAATGAAGTATTCATTATTTTAATGGCTCTTTTTCTAGCTTCAATCTTTGATTTATTTCTAAAACGAATAGCAATAATCATGGGACTTAGTGATTGTAGAAAGAGAATTGAAGTCATAGCAAACGGCAGAGTAACAATTACATCTCTTGCCAG
>CAZVCD010000016.1:0-26144 GCA_964625675.1 uncultured Victivallales bacterium
TCAATTTATCTTAAAGCATTAATAGAAAAAATAAAAATTTTAACAAGCCAAAGGCATGTACCTCTGGTATAAATACAGCTTTGTTTTAATAAAAATGAAAACATGGAAATATAATAGATGAGAATAAAAAAGATAGTTGTAGGACCGATTGATGTAAACTGTTACGTCGTAATAACGGATAAGGATTTATATGTTATTGATCCAGGCGGTGATGCGGACCAAATTATTTCACAGATTAAAAAAGAAAATAGACCTTTAGATGCAATACTGTTAACTCATGGACATATTGACCATATTGCGGCAGTTAAAGAAGTTTCGGAAGCATTTGATAATGCACCGGTGTATCTACATAAAGAGGGCTATGATTTATATCTAAGTCCCAGTAATAGTATGATGCCGTTTTTCCCACCTGTTGTTGATCCAGTAATTCCAGTTTCAGATATAGAAACAAAAGGCTTTGAAATTATACATACACCTGGGCATTCGCAGGGAAGTGTCTGTTTTTATTTTATGGATGATGGAATACTTTTTAGCGGAGATACTTTGTTCTGTGAATCAATAGGGCGTACCGATTTACCCGGAGGAAATTATAATAAAATATTAAATTCTATTAAAGAAAAACTATTTGTATTACCTGAAAATACAAAGGTCTATCCAGGGCATGGATCTTCTTCTTTGATGAAAAATGAAAAGAAGTATAATCCCTTTCTGAAATAAACTACATGTCTACCTCTTAATACAAACTTGCGAAATTATTATATTGAGGTATAATAATTTTTGTTTTAATCTAAATGTCAATAATTATAACAAATATTATTTAGGAAATGCTACGTCTTACTGCTGCTCGAAGAGCTGATCAAGATATTTTTATGTGGTCTTTTAAAGAAGTAATCCTTTTTATAAACTATAAAAGCCATGATAAATAAAGCTCTTTTAGCACATATTGCCTAAGACATTTGCGCTTCCTTGTTTACAAAGGAGAAAATTATGTTTGGTAATACTTTCGGAAGAATGTTCAGAATTACAACCTGTGGTGAATCATACGCTGGCGGTTTTCGCAAAGACCTACCCATTCCAGAACAGCTTTATGGTGGCCTTATGACTATAGTTGATGGAGTACCGCCTGGAATTAAAATTACAGCTGATATGATTCAGTATGAGCTTGATAAACGTAAACCCGGGCAGACTCCTCTTGATTCTCCGCGATTGGAAAAAGACAAAGTGTTTATCTTCTCGGGAGTTATGGAAAATCAACTTTCTACCGGAGCGCCAATTGGAATTATAATTCCGAATAACGACATTCAGGATATACATATTAAGCAGTATGAAGACTATAAAGATGAAATGCGTCCCGGGCATGCGGAATATGGTTTTTTTAAGAAATATGGAGACAAGGCAGACTGGGTAGGTGCAGGCCGAGCGAGTGGACGTGAAACAGCAAGTCGTGTTGCCGGAGGTGCTGTTGCTAAGGCTGTCTTGTCAAAAATGGGAATTGATGTAATTGCATATACCATAGAATCAAATGGAATTAAAGCCAAAACTCCTATTTCTTATGAAGAGGCCAAGGCTAATTATAGAAAAACCCCCATTAATTGTCCTGACCTCGATGTTGCAGAAAAAATGGAAAAAGATGTTATGAGGATCAAAGAGATCGGAGAAACAGCTGCAGGAATAGTTGAAGTAATAGCAACGGGTGTTCCGGCTGGGCTGGGTGAACCTGTGTTTGATAAGATTAGTGCGATGCTTGCACATGGTATTTGCTCTATTGGAGCAGTTAAAGGGATTGAATTTGGTTCTGGGTTCGAGCATGCTTCAATGATGGGATCTGAATCTAATGATGAAGCTTATGTTGATAAAAAAACCGGTAGAGTGCGGTTTAAAACAAATCATTGTGGAGGAATTCTTGGTGGAATTTCGAATGGAGAAGAAATTCGCATGAAATGTGCCGTTAAGTCTACTCCGACAATATCTGTTCCCCAGGCGACAGTCAATATAAAAGAGATGAAGGACATTGTTCTTGAACCGATTACTCGTCGCGATCCCAGTTTGCTTCCCCGAATCTATCCTGTTATTGAAGCTATGACATGGTGTGTCATCCTGGATGCGCTTTTCATGGCTGAAGGTTACTGGAAAGTATCTGGTATTGATGAGAAATGGCTGAAGATATAATTAGGGTCAGGTCGAAAATAACAAATTATTAAATAAGAGGGTGCGATAAAATGGAATCAAAAAAAGCAAGAATAGCAGTTCTCATGGGTAGTGAAAGCGATTTGCCTAACCTTAGAGGAGGGTTTTCTATACTGGATGATTTTAAAATAGAATATAAAGTCAGGGTTATTTCTGCACATCGTACCCCTCATATTGCTTCGGAATTTGCACAATCTGCTAAAGAAAAAGGAATTGAAGTGATAATTTGTGCTGCTGGAATGGCTGCGCATCTAGCCGGTGTAATAGCGTCACACACGATTCTTCCTGTTATTGGAATACCCATGCCGTGTGAACCTTTTAATGGTCTTGATGCTTTATTAGCTACAGTGCAGATGCCTCCTGGAATTCCGGTAGCTACTGTTACGGCAGGAAAGGCCGGAGCTAAAAATGCTGCTTTATATGCCATACAGATTTTGGCACTTACTGATTCGGAACTGGTTGAAAAGCTCAATAAGTTTAGAAAAGAGCAGACAGCAAAAGTGATTATGGCAGACCAGGATATAATCAATAAAATTTAATGCAGAAATACTTATTAAAATCATATAATCTTCATGATATTGTGAAAAAATGCTCGGTTTTGCTAAAAAAACCGGGTTCTTTTTTACTTGTTCCTACTGAGACCGTATACGGCCTTATCTGTTCATGGAATGACGATTTGGCAAGAGAACACATTTATACTGCTAAAAATAGAGCTGAAAATAAGCCTTTTCAGATGTTGGCATCAAATATTGGTATGGTGAAAGCTTTTGGGGGTATAATTTCTCCTGTTACTGAGAAAATTGTTCAGTCTTTCTGCCCCGGGCCGATAACAGTTGTTGTTCCTACGAAGGACGAGAAAACTATAGGATTTCGAATTCCAGAATGCGATTTTATTTTGAAATTAATAAAATCGCACTCGTTTCCATTGGCCGGAACAAGTGCTAATTTAAGTGGTGAACCGCCAGCTTTCCAGCCTCAACAGGTTTTATCAGAATTAAAACTTATGCCCGATCTTGTCGTTGATTCTGGTCTAATATCTACTGATTCGCTTCCTTCGACTGTAGTTAAAGTTAATGGTTCGAAATTAGAGATTTTAAGAGAAGGACCTATTTCTTTAATAGAAATTCAGAAAGCCGTTCGAGGTATCTAACATATCTACTGCAAAAATGCTTTATGCTGAGTCGTGGATAGGCCGCAATATAATATTCCATAATTCTATTGCAAAAATAAAAGTCTACTCTTTTCATTGACAAATTGTTTTTTTAATGCTATTCTAACTGTTCATTTGTTTGTTGAATCCTTAGATTATTTTTAATATAATATTCGGAGATATACTGATACCTATAAATAGCTACAGACGAATAATTCCCAAAAGAGTGCTGATTTCTTACGTTGAATTTTATCAATAAGGAATAGACAGGGCTTTAATGATATCCTCTTTGATTTCAAAGGATAGATTGAGTGTGCAGGAATTTACTTTTTAACTTACTAATAACCGATAAAGTTTAACAACGCGACAATACAAAAAGACTAAGACAAGTTTAACTTGTTATAGAGAAAAGGAAAAGATAATTATGGAAAAAAAATACGCTGAATTAAATATAGAAGGCAAAGTATACAAGTTTCCGATGGTTGAAGGATCTGAAGGCGAAAAGGCCATAGATATTTCTTCGATGCGAAAAGAAACAGGCTATATAACACTAGATCCTAGTTTTGGAAACACGGGAGCATGTTACAGCGATATAACCTATATTGATGGCGAAAAAGGAATATTAAGATATAGAGGTTATCCCATTGAAGAGATAGCAGAGAAAAAAACTTTTATTGAAACGGCTTATCTGCTGCTTCATGATGAATTTCCGACAAGGAAAGAAAAAAATAATTTTTCTCTCTTGCTTACAGAAAACTCGTTGGTTCATGAAGATATGATACATTTTTTTCACGGGTTTCCACAAGGAGGCCATCCAATGCATATTTTATCAACAATGGTAAATGCGTTATCTACATTTTATCCTAATGTAGATTCAAAATCAGTTGAGGATGATATTGATTCTTTTGCAACCAAACTGATTTCTATTATGAGGACAATAGCCGCTTTTGCTTATAAAAAATCAATAGGTGAACCATTTGTATATCCAAGACATGATATGCACTATTGTACTAATTTTGTAAACATGATGTTTGATTCACCGGCAAAGCCTTACAAAATAGATAAAGACATAGTAAAAATTTTGAATATGCTGCTGGTTCTGCATGCAGAACATGAACAGAATTGTTCTACAACTGCAGTACGAGTAATCGGTAGTGCGCAGGTAAATTTATATGCGACTATTTCAGCTGGAATTAGTGCTTTATCCGGGCCTTTGCATGGTGGAGCAAATCAGGCTGTTATGAAAATGCTTAGAACGATTCATAATGGCGAGGGTAATATCGACCAGTATATTGCAAGGGCTAAAGATAAATCAGATCCATTTAAACTTATGGGATTTGGACATAGAGTTTATAAGAATTTTGACCCGAGAGCGAAGATATTAAAAGATTCATGTCATAAACTTTTAAAGAAACTTAATATAGATGATCCGTTACTTAATTTGGCTATTGAACTTGAAGAAAAAGCGTTATCTGATGATTATTTCGTAAGCCGTAATCTTTATCCAAATGTTGATTTTTATAGTGGTATTATTTATAAAGCAATTGGTATTCCTGAAGATATGTTTACCGTAATGTTTGTTATTGGCAGATTGCCGGGTTGGATTGCTCAGTGGAGAGAAATGGTTGGTTCTAAAGATAGGAAAATAAGCCGGCCTAGACAGATTTATACAGGAGCAACAATAAGACATTGTTGATAAAACTATTTTCATATTTCAGACTAAATAAGTAAGTCTGAAATATGAAGTTTTAGCTATATTGTTTCGACCAAAGCTTTATGAAGTGCCAGCTGTGCCGCTTCAAATTCATTTCTTTTTATGACAAACTGCATATTGACCTGACGCAAACACTGATCAAGAGCCAATATGTTGATTTTTGCTTTTGCAAGGGCATCTGCCGATTTTGATAGGAATCCCGGAATAGCCATATTTGTTCCCATTACACATACAACAGATACTTTGTGAATTTTGATTTTAGCTTTTGGAAATTCCTTTTTCATTACATCAATAGCTTCACTGAGATCTTTTTCGTTTTCGCCAATATAATGAGTAATCGTATTTGCGTTTGTGTTTTTTGCTATATAGCTTATGCCAAATTTATCAAAGGCGCCTAAAAGTTTGTAGTCGTACCCGGATTGTCCTACCATATCAGGATCGAATACCTCAATTGCCAGTATATCATTCCTTCCGCAGATCATATCAACTTTAGGTAAAGGCGAGACATAATCTCTGCTGATAAGGGTTCCTGGGTGTTCAGGTTCAAAGGCATTTTTAATTCTTATAGAAATATTTTTCATTTCCATCTCTTTTGATGCAGAAGAATGAATAGCTTCCATATCCATATCAGCAAGCTGGTCCGCTATATCGAAATTAGTATTTCCAATAACTTTTACCTTGTCAGCACCAAAAAGATCTGGATTGCCAGTACAGAGATGATATTCCTTGTGTATAATCCCTTCGGAGGCGCCTGTTACGACAGCCAGTTTACTGAATGTTATTTCGCTATAACCTCTATCAAATAGGCTTATCATTCCTTCGCTACATTTTGTATAGCCAGTTACTATTGGTAGTTCAGTGTTCAGGTCTATTTTTTTGAAGGTTTTTTGTATTACCTTATTTATTGAGGACGTAGTTGTCTCTTTCCAACCGGTTAAGTCAACAAAGCGGGCGTTTACGCCATTAGCCTGTAGAATTAGTGCTGAGTTAAAAGCACTGTGAGCTTCACCAAGGGCACTAAGAAATTCACGGCTGGCAGGTAAATAGTTATCTGTTGACAGGTGTCCATATGAATGGATGCGCAGTAAATCCTGCAGACAAGCCTTTACTCCGTTAACTCTTTCGTCTACAAAAGAGTCTGCTTTTTTTACATCAAGACCGATACCTTCAAGAGAATGATTGATTTTTATCATTTTTTCTCTTACATCTTCAAGTAATTTTTTCCATTTACCGTCACATTTCGCAAAGCTTGCATAAACCCCTGGTTCCTCGTTTTTTTTATGTTCCAGTAGCATATTTGTCATACCTGAGTAGGCGGAAACAACAAAAATTCTGTTATATATATTATTTTGTTTTAAATTTCCCAAAAAAATGTTATCCATTAATTCTTTAAAACGGCTCATAGAAGTGCCGCCTATTTTTTCAACAGTATGTAATCCTGACATTTAAAAATCCTCTATTCTAATAATGTTTGCTTTGCCGATAACAACACCCAAGGCTTCTATCCTTTTTACGGCTTTTGCAATATTTTGTTCTCGTGTTTCGTGCGTAATAATAACAATAGGCAAACTTTCAGTTGAATGTTTTTCCTTTTGAAGAAGAGAAGAAATACTAATTTTTTCTTCTCCTAGAATTGTTGATATTCGCGAAAAAACAGCCAATTGATCTATTACTTGTAAACGAAGATAATAACGTGTTGTAATATCTTTCATTTTTGTTAAATTTTTAAATTGTTTGCCCGTCCTGAATGCTGGTATTCTGCCATGAGAGTTAAATTTTAAATTCAAGGCTACATCTATAACATCTGCTATTACGGCACTTGATGTTGCTTCCATTCCCGCACCGCGTCCATAAAATAAGACATCGCCTACAGGAATGCCCTTGACAAATACACCATTATTTACATCATCAATGTTGGCCATTAATCTTTGTGCTGGAATAAGGGCGGGATGTACTCTTATTTGGACATTGTCTTCATTCTTTTTGATGATACCGAGTAGCTTAACTTTGTATCCAAGTTCTTCTGCAAATTTTATATCAATTAGGGACATATTGCGGATACCTTCAACATAGACTGAATTCATGCCGAACCATTCGCCATAGGCAAGTGATGCGAGAATTACGGCCTTATGAGCAGTATCAATGCCGTCAATATCTAGGCTTGGGTCAGCTTCAGCATATCCTAGTTCTCCGGCCTTTTTTAAAACTGCATTAAAATCAGTTTTATCCTGTTCCATTTTTGTTAGAATGTAGTTACATGTCCCGTTCAAAATTCCACATATTTTTTCAATGCGATTTCCAGCCAGGCCTTCTCTTAAGCTTTTGATAATAGGGATGCCGCCAGCAACAGATGCTTCATAATATATGTTTGCTTTTGAATTTTCCGCTTCTGCAAAAAGTTCTTTACCATGTTCTGCCAGCAATGCTTTGTTTGCGGTAACAACCGGTTTACCCTGTTTTAGGGCTTTTAGTATATAATCTTTGGCTATAGTTGTTCCACCAATCAATTCAACAATTAAATCAGCCTTTTTTATCAAACCTTCTGTGTCGGTCGTCAAAAGTTCTTTGGGAACATTGACATTTCTCTCAGTTTCAATATCGATATCTGAAATGCCGATTAATGTTAACAGCATTCCGGTTCGTTTAGTTATAACTGTTTTGTTTTCTAAGAGATATGCGGCTACGCCGGCGCCGACAGTACCAAAACCTATAATACCAACTTTAACTTCTTTCACTTTGACTTTATCCTTGAGGTTATGTTATTTAAAGAGTGTAAAAATTTGCTTTTAACTTATTGACTGACAACAATATCATATATCTAATTAAAAGAAAATAATAAAACAAGTTTTACTTGTAATTTTACTACAAATTACTTAATATAAACAAAGCTAGTAAAAATTCGAGCGCTAAACAGATAAAATAGCTATAAGTTGTATCATGTACATATATAGCTTTCTCCGCAAATAATAGTACAAATACTGATTATTAAGTGGAAATTTGGTTAACTAAGTACTAAATTCGTATATCTGCATACTATAGATAATAATGATTTTTTCGTTTAAATATTAATGTATATTAAATTTAACAGGATTTTATAAATGATATATCAAAAATTGGCCAAAATATTTGCTACGGATATCGGTATCGATCTTGGAACTGCAAACTGTCTTGTCTTTGTAAGAGATTACGGAATTCTTCTGTCAGAACCTTCTGTTGTTGCTGTTGCTGAAGGAGAAAAAAGAGAAATTGTAGCTGTAGGTGAAGAAGCAAAAAGGATGCTTGGCAGAACTCCTGGACATATCAGAGCAATACGTCCGATGAAAGATGGAGTTATTGCCGATTTTGATATAACTGAAGAAATGCTTCGCTATTTTATAAAAAAAGCGATGAGTAAAGTTAACCAGCGTCGCAGAATACTTCATCCACGCGTTTTAGTTGCTGTACCGTCAGGTATTACTGAAGTTGAAACAAGAGCCGTAAAAGACAGTGCACAAAGAGCCGGTGCGGGTGATATATTCCTTATAGAAGAACCAATGGCAGCTGCTATTGGTGTAGGTCTTCCTGTGATGGAACCTTCGGGTAGCATGATTGTTGATATAGGCGGTGGAACTACGGAAGTAGCGGTTGTATCTCTTTCCGGTATTGTTGAATCCAGAAGCATTAGGGTTGCTGGAGATGAAATGGATGCAGGTATTGTTCAGTTTATGAAACGCGTTCACAACCTATTAATTGGTGAAAGAACAGCTGAGCAAATCAAAATACGAATTGGTTCTGCTAGTCCTCTTAATGATGATGAAAAAATGGAGGTTAAAGGGCGTGATTTAATTTCTGGTCTTCCTAAAACTATTGGTATTACAGGAGGAGAAATCCGTAATGCTCTACAGGAACCAATCACCAGTATTGTAGAAGCTATCAGGTCAACCCTTGAACAGTGTCCCCCTGAATTAGCAGCTGACTTAATAGATAGAGGAATAATGCTTGCTGGCGGTGGGGCTTTATTAAGAGACTTGGATAAGCTTATTACCGAAGAAACCGGGCTACCTGTTTTTGTCGCGGATAATCCTTTGCAGGCTGTGGCTATAGGGACAGGAATTGTATTGCAAGAAATGGATGCAATGGCCAGAGCTTTATCTTCTTCTTCAGCAAGGCACCGTAAACGTCGCCGTTAACACCATCCCTTAAGTTGTTTAATCTTGCATTATCATGTGTGTTTGTTAATGCATCTCTAGTATTTAAGGTTAGATGCGTTTTTTTTGAAAACTTCCCAGATTTTACCAATCTTAAAAGTTTTGATTGTTTCCGGTTTATCATGATAACCCTTCACTACCAGTATTTCTATGTCCGGAAACTGCTCATGGATTTTACTTGCAAACTTAACACCGTTTATGAATACAGATGTAGATAAAGCGTCGCATATGAGAGCTGAATTAGCAACAATTGTTACTGCGGCCATATCTTTTATTGGATAACCTGTTTTAGGGTTAATGATATGAGTAAAACGTTCATTGTTCAATATAATAAATTGTTCATAGTCACCACTTGTAGCCAGGCTTCTATTTACTAATTTCAAAGTGCCATCCATTAATTTATTTTTTTGAAAAGGATCTCTAATCCCTACAGAATAATAACTTTTATCAGGAGGAGGGGTGGGGAAGAACCTAATATTCCCTCCAAGATTAATTACGCCCGATTGAATATTGTATTTATTGATAGAACTATAAGCGTAATCAACAGCATAGCCCTTAGCTATTCCGCCTAAATCAAGTTGAATGCCGATCTTTTTGAAAAAAATAGACCTATTTTTAGGATTGAAAACAACATTATTGAGCCCGACAAGAGTTAAGGCTTTTTTGATTTCCTTTTCGCTCGGTATTTTGTTCTGTTTTCGATAAAATCCCCATAATTCCATTAATGGTGTTATTGTTATGTCAAAAGCCCCGTCAGAAAGCTCATAAAAATATTTTGATTTTACCAGAATATTCCAGAGTAACTTGCTGCATTTGAAAGGTTTTTTGGCTGCCGTAGCATTTAGTTGTGAGAGTTCACTTTCAGGTTTAAAACGACTGCAGGCATTGTTTATTTCATTAAGGGAATTATAGATTTCATCCATAGCCTGATTGGCTGTTTTTCGGTTCCCGTATAAAGAGATCTCAGCCCAGGTTCCCATAATCGGATAATTACGGCATAAAGGAACAGATGATTCCAGTGTGATATTACTATTGTTTTTTACAATTTTATTTTTTCTACTTCTGGAAAGAACGATTGTAAGGGATGTTAGTATAATTAAAGCTGGAACTGCAAAAGTGATGGAGTTTCTCAAAAAAGTTTTTTTATCTGCTTTATTATTCATTGTCATCGTTAAGCATTATTCATCATTCGTCTGTTCCACAGCAAATTTCAAAATTCTAAAATGATTTAATCACCTTTTTTTTATGCGGCTTCTTTTTAGATTTAGACTTAGGTTTTAGGCTTTTTAGCACTTTGTGTTTTCTGGGAATAAGTTTCAGGTGTATCGGAAGACCATGTAGATTAAAAGATTTTCTAAGATAATTTTTAAGGTAGGCTAAGTAATTTCTTGTACATAATTTTGGGTCATTAACAAAAAGTGTAAACAAAGGAGGCTTATTTGATACCATTGTTGCGTAATAAATTTTAAAAAATTTAGATTTGACGCAAGGTGGCGAGGTGAAATGCATAGCATCTATGAGAACACCGTTTATTGTTGATGTAGGTATTTTAACTTTATATTGATCATTGACTTCAGCAATTTCAGTGTGTAGGGGCTTGAAGTTGTATCCACTTAATGCACAAGTAAATACTATTGGTGCGTAAGCGAGAAAGGGGAGAATGCGTCTAATTTCGTCTTTTACATCCTTTTGCTTTATTCCACTGCATTTGTCCCATTTATTGGCGACAATAATGCATCCTTTTCCGGCATCGCCTATCATTTTAGCGATATGGGCATCTTGAGATGTAGGGCCGTCTTCTCCTGCTTCTATTACGAGTAGAACTATATCTGAGCGTTTAATTGCATCCTGTGCTCTCATGCTGCTAAAAAATTCAATAGCTGTATTTGCTTTTCCTCTTTTGCGTAGTCCGGCTGTATCAATAAGTGTTGCCGGTATTGTATCATTTGCCAATTGTAGTTCAAAAGGCAGGTCAACTGCATCTCTGGTGGTGCCAGCAATATTGCTGACTATAAGCTTTTCTTCTCCTAGAAGTTTGTTTATAATAGATGATTTTCCAACATTCGGCCGGCCTACTACGGTAACGGGCACTCTGAATTCTTCTGTATGGCTGTCAACCTTTGTAATTTTTCCAGTAAAGCATTCCATTAAAGCGGTAATTCCTCTCCTGTGAAGGCAGGAAACGGGGAGGATATCTGAAATAGCAAGCTTGGTGAAATCAGCGGTATGGGCATCCATGCTTGGATTGTCAGCTTTATTTGCTACAAGAATTATAGGCTTTCCGCATTTACGTAAAGTTGCGGCAACTTCTTCATCTAACGGAGTAATACCAGCTGTTATGTCTGTAACAAAAAGGAGCAAGTCTGCGGAATTAACGGCCACCTCGACTTGAGCACAAATTTTAGAGTCGAAAAAAGAAGCTTTTTTCGAGGGTTCGATATTTCCCCAACCTAATCCGCCAGTATCAATTATTTGAAAATAATTACCTCTCCATCTTTTAGGAGAAATAACACTGTCGCGAGTTACACCGCTTTCTTCATGGACTATTGATATTCGTTTTCCGAGAATAGCATTGAAAAGCGCAGATTTTCCAACGTTTGGACGTCCTACAATCGCAATTGTAGGTAAAATGCTTTCGTTAGTAAATTCCTGCTTATCAATTTCTTCTATATTATTTTTAGTCATATATTTTACATTCAAATATTCATTTGTTAATCTGTGTGTTTCATGGCGTTTGAGGATAGGTCTGCGTTTTGATACTACTATTGCCCTCAAATACGATATACAAAGCTAGAAAACTACCACTTAATATTGAGACTTCAAGGCGCATAAATACAGGTTAGCCTTATTTATACCACAAATATTGTTTATATCCTTTTGAAATATTGTATAGCTTGTCTATATTTAGTTTAATACTGCATTTTAATTGGAATGAAAAGTTTTAAAACAAATTGTGTCCTATTAAAAGCAAACCTCTATTTTATAAAATATTATTTAAGGAAATTACTGTTGGAAGAGCGTTTTATTACATCCAGTCTGAATAAAAAAGATATTAATACAGATGAGACGCTTAGACCTCAGGTTTTTTCTGATTTTCCAGGGCAGTCAAAAGTAAAAGAGCGATTAGAGCTTTTTGTTCAGGCTGCAACTGAACGTAACGAACCATTAGGTCACCTTTTGCTTTCAGGTCCGCCGGGGCTTGGTAAAACCACTCTTGCATACATTATTGCCAACTCAAAAGGGGCTAATATTAAATCTTCAAGTGGTCCCGTAATTGAAAAGCCTGGAGATTTAGCTGGACTTCTTACATCGTTACAGGAAGGCGATATTTTGTTTATTGATGAAATTCACCGCCTTCAAACCAATGTAGAAGAATATCTATATAGTGCAATGGAAGATTTTTTTATTGATATAATGATAGACCAAGGTGCTGGGGCAAGATCAATAAGATTAAATTTAAAGAAATTTACCCTTATTGGAGCTACTACGCGCAAAGGTCTTCTCTCTTCGCCTTTGCGCTCTCGTTTTACTCTGGATTGCCTATTAAATTATTACCCACCTCAGGATTTGAAAAAAATTGTTAAACGTTCAGCTGGAATATTGAATGTTGAGATGGATGATGGCGGAGCGCTGGAACTTGCTAAAAGAAGTCGTGGCACACCTAGGGTTGCAAATAATCTACTTCGCTGGGCTAGGGATTATGCTCAAGTAAGAGCAGATAATTGTATTACTGCCAAGGTGGCATCTGATGCATTAGATATGCTTGATATTGATGAAAACGGACTTGATGAAATGGATAAACGAATTCTTGACGCGTTGGTTTTTCGTTTTAACTCCGGCCCTGTTGGGATTAAAAATATTGCTATTGCAGTTGCAGAGGAAGTTGGAACCATTGAAGAAGTTTATGAACCTTTTCTTATCCAGGAGGGGTATATGATGAGAACTAGGCAAGGAAGAGTAGCAACAGAAAAAACTAAAAAATTAATGGGCTGTGAAAGCTTAAATACTCAAAATTCAATAGATAGTCAACCAAATTTATTATAATTAGTCATATGTAATTAAAAACGGCAGGAGTTTAATGAAAACAATGCTGCTAAACAGGAGTCTTAATGAAAGCTTGGATTAAAAACCTACTGGTGCTACAGGCAGCAGATATTAGAACTAAAAAAATGAACCAACGTTTTAAAGAAATCCCTAAGGAAAAAAAAGAAATTAAAAATAGTTTATCTGCAGAAAAAGGTAAAGAGGCCAAAGCAAAAGAAGAATTATTAGAAGTCGAAAAAGAAATAAAAAAAATTGAATCAAAGATTGATGTAATAAAAGATAAGATAAAAACCTTGCTTGGCAAGTCGGCAATGGTTAAGAAAAATGATGAATATAAAGCTCTGCTTTCTGAAATAGAAACCTGTAAAGTTAATATAGGTGGATTTGAAAACAAGCAGATTGAAATTATGGATAGATTGGATGAACGTAAAAAAGCTTTGGATGCTGCTCAAAAAGCTTTTGAATATATGACAAGTGAAGTTGATGAAAATATGGAAGAGCTTGATGAACTTGCCGAAAGCCTTAAGACTGAAATAGATGAGATGTTAAGTGCCAGGAAAGCGTTGATTGGAAAAGTGAATCCTGACTTATTCCTTATGTATAATCGTCTAATAAAGAAGCCAGGTGAGCCTTTAGCCAGAATACGTAATAATACCTGCGGAAACTGCCACTTGAAATTGACACCGCAAACTCTGAATGATGCCAAGAAAGAAATGATTGCAAATTGTGATACTTGTGGTCATCTCATTTATTTTGCAAATGATTGAGATTGTATGAAAAGAAAATAGAACTTACGAGTCTAATGAGACCTATAAGTCCTATTTGAAAAGGAAAAATAGAGAGGTAGGCTTTTTGCCTACCTTTTTTTCATGATCGGGATATGGACCGACTTCTCATGCACGGCATGTGCAGCTTCCATCATAATTTCGCCCAGTGTTGGGTGTGCGTGTATTACTTTTCCAAGTTCTACTGCAGTCATATTCTGTTCGAGTGCGGTTACTGCTTCGGCTATTAAGTCTGTCGCGTGTGCGCCTATGATATGAACACCAAGAATTTTGTCATTTTTAGCATCAGCAATAATTTTACAGAAACCGACTGGTTCATTAATTGCCATTGCTTTTCCTAAAGCAGCAAACGGAAATTTTCCTATATTAACTTCAATGCCCTGTTCTGCGCATTGCTGTTGAGTTAATCCAACACTTCCTATTTCCGGATTAGTGAAGATACAACCGGGAACAAACCTGTCACTGAATTTATCATCATTGTTACAGGCATTTTCAGCGGCAGTGATAGCCATAGCACTGGCCAAATGTGCTAGTTGTATTCTACCAGTGACATCGCCGATTGCGTAAATATTTGAAACATTTGTTACGCATTGATTATTTACCGGTATAAAGCCTCTTTCATCAACATGTACACCTGCTGAGCAGACATTCAGTCCATCTGTAACAGGAAGACGACCAATAGAGACGAGCATGAAATCAGCGGAAAGTTCTTTTTTACCTGCTACTCCCGCGACACCTTCTTCAGTAACGGTTATATTTTCGAGAGGTTTGCCCGTGAGAACTTTTATTTTACGTTTTTTCAGTTCTCGACCCATTTGTTTGGAAATTTCTATGTCCAATTCGGGAAGGATATCAGGCAGCATTTCAACAACGGTTATTTCTGTACTAAGTTCTGAAAACAGACATGCAAATTCACATCCTATAACTCCACCACCGAGAATAATCAAACTTTTGGGTACATCCTGTATGTTAAGTAAGTCTGTTGAGTCTAGAATTTTTTGGGATTTTGGAATAAATCCCGGCATAGCAGGTTTCGACCCCGTTGCTATAATTGTATTTGTTGATGTTATTGTTTCAGTCTCATCTGTTTCAGTCGTAATAGTAATATTGTTTTTATCTTCAAACGAGGCAGTTCCGGAATAGACTACAACTCCGGCATTTTTTAAGAGACCACTTATACCGGCACGAAGCTTTTCAATAATTGAGTCTTTGCGGTTTAACATTGTATTCCAGTCAAAGGAAGCTTCACCGTCAATATTTACACCAAAATTTGATGCATGCCTTGCAGTTCTTAACGTATCTGTACATGCAAGAAGTGCTTTAGTAGGAATGCAGCCTACGTTTAGACACGTACCTCCAAAATGCTCTTTTTCTATTAAAGCTACCTTTGCGCCTGTTCGTCCGGCGTGAATTGCTGCTACATAGCCACCAGGGCCGGCACCGATAACACAAATATCATAGGATTCAGACATTATGTAATCTCCATTTATACCATAGGTATTTTGATTTATGATTTATTTTTATTATTTAAACATTGGGTTAATTATTTTCCATATCCATTAGGATTTTTCTGATGCCAGTTCCAAGCAGAAGAAACAATATCTTTTGCATTTTCAAATTGAGGTTCCCAACCGAGTTCCTTTTTTATAAGAGCCGAACCTGCTATCAGCCTAGCCGGGTCACCGGGGCGCCTTTTTACTATTTCTGCTGGGATAGGGTGTCCTGTAACTTCTCTTGCAACTTCAATTATTTCTTTAACGCTAAAGCCGTTGCCAGTTCCAAGGTTGTAATGACCGCTTCTGGGTGCATCTAAGGCAAGCATGTGCGCTTGTGCTAAGTCCGTGATATGGATATAATCTCTTAAACATGTACCATCCGGTGTGTCATAGTCATCTCCAAATATTTTGATGCTGTCCCTTTTGCCTAGAACGACCTGCAGTATGAGAGGGACAAGATGAGTTTCAGGGGTATGGTCTTCTCCAAAGTTTTCAGTTGCACCGGCTGCATTAAAATAACGCAGTGCCGTGTATTTTAAACCATGTATCTCACTGTACCATTTAAGCATTTTTTCAAAGATTAGCTTTGATTCACCATAAGGATTTATTGGGTTTTGAGGCGTTGTTTCTGTTATAGGCATTTTTTTTGGAATTCCAAATGTAGCAGCAGTGCTGGAAAAAACGAATGCTTTTACTTTTCCTTTTACAGCTGCATCAAGCAGATTAATACCGCTAGCATCATTATTACTAAAATATTTGCCAGGATTCAGCATAGATTCTCCTACGAGAGAAAACGCAGCAAAATGCATGATTCCATCAAAATTACCGTTTCCTACAACTTCAAGTACTAGCTTTCTATCAGCTAAATCCCCTTTGATAAAGTTTGCCCGTGAATCAATTGCTTCTTCATGGCCAGTAATTAAAGAGTCAAATACAGTAACTTCATGCCCGTGATTGAGCAGATATTCAACACATGAACTCCCAATATAACCGGCACCCCCGGCAACAATAATTTTCATTATATTTACTCCTGTGATAATTCTTTTTTATCTTCTATTGAAGTTGATTCTAATTTTTGATAGCCCCAGTTCAAAAGATTTTTTACAAACATATTTCTTTCTTTGCTGCTTTTAAAGCCGGTAACAACTGCTATTAATCTTTTTCCATCTCTATCACATGTTGCGGTTAAGCAGAAACCGGATCTTCTTATATAGCCTGTTTTTAATCCTGTAATTCCATTAAACTTATCTCTGACCAAGCGATTGGTATTTACAAGCATCATTGGCTTTTTTGAGCCTTCTCTGAAGTAGGCAAGACGTGTAGTTGCCCACTCTGTTACAGGTGGGTATTTTAGCAATTGCTCAGCAAGAAAAACTAGGCCTTCGGCTGTTGCCTTATTGTCTTCTCCGGAATACTTTTCGGGGAGACCGTCAGGGTTGGAAAAATGTGCATTTGGCATGTTAAGCTCTTTTGCCCGATTGTTCATTGCCTTAACAAATATACTAACATCTCCATTTCCAAGGTATTGTGCAACCAGATACGCTGAATCATTAGCGCTGCTTATCATAATTGTTCTCAAGAGCTCTTTTAAAGGAAATTTTTCTCTTGGGTCAAGATATACTTGGCTTCCGCCAATTCTGTATGCTTCATTGGTAACAGGGATTACAGTCTCAAGAGTAATATCCTTGTTTTTATTGTCGATGTCTTCAAAAGCCAGTAATACAGTCATCATTTTAGTCATTGAAGCAATTGGGACAGATTTTCGACATTTTTTTGCCCATAAGACCTTTCGGTTGTCAATGTCTACAAGAATACCTGTTTGGGCCATTTTACTTCTTTTTAAGGAAGGTATATCACCCCAAACGGCATATTTATAAATTAAAGCATTGTCTGCTTTTGTGCTCTTGACGCTGGTACTTTTTTCATTATTTTTTGTTAATTGACCTGAATTGGTGTCTTCTTGATTTTTTACTTTTTCCTGTTTAACAGTAGAAAGTTTCTTTGCTTCAGAAGGTGGTGCCGGGCTTTCAGTATTACTGTTTTTTGTAGTTAAAGAGTTAGTATCATAACTTACGTACCATTTATATAAACCATAAATGATACTTATCTGTATAATCAGTACTATCAAAAAAGTAATAAATTTTCTCATTATTAATCTCCGGCGGATTTATTCAGAGCAGCTATCAAAGCGTATATGGCAGCCCAGTCGATATTTGAGTTTTGTCCTGCTCCATAAAAAACAACTCCATCATGTTTTCTTTTTATTGTAACATATGCCATAGCTGTAGAGTCTGCAGATTGTCCTGTTGACTGTTGCTGGAAATCTTCAAGGTTGAAGTCAATTATTTTATTTGTCTTCTGGAGAGCATGAACCACTGCTGAAATAGGACCGTTTCCGTTGCCTGTAAGCTCTTCTGCTTTTCCATTAATTTCAATTTTTATTTTAATAGAAGTATCATTGCTGTTAGATTGTGACTGGTTAATATGTTCGATAGAAATGAACTTGTAAGGTTCAGTTATCTGGACAAATTTTTCTTTAAACAGTTCATAAACCTCATTTGAAGAGATTTCATTTCCTTTTTTATCAGCCAGTGCCTGGACGTATACACCGAGCTCAGGATGCATGGCTTTTGGTAAGCGAAGGCCAAAGTCTTTTTCCAAAACATAGGCAATTCCGCCTTTTCCTGACTGGCTGTTAATCCTGATTAGCTGTTCATACTTTTTGCCAACATCAAGAGGATTAATATGGAGATAAGGTATTTTCCAGTTAACACCGAATAGCTCTGTTGCTTTATCCTTATCCTGCATACCTTTTCTGATAGCATCCTGATGCGAACCCGAGAAGGCTGTAAAAACCAAATCTCCGGCATAGGGATGGCGTGGATGAACAAGTATCCCTGAAGATTCTTCAACGGTTTTAACGATTGAAGGCAGATTTGAAAAATCAAGATTTGTTTTTATTCCTCTTGAATGAAGATTTAGAGCAAAAGTGATGAGATCCACGTTACCTGTTCGTTCGCCATGTCCTAGAAGAGTACCTTCCACCCTATCAGCTCCTGCCAGCACTGCCAGTTCTGTTGCTGCTACTGCGCATCCCTGATCGTTGTGGGAATGTAAACTGATAATTGTTTCTTCTCTATATTTATAATTAGAGCAGAAATATTCTATCATATCTGCATAGTAGTTGGGAGGTTTTCTTTCTACTGTTGCTGGAAGGTTAAGGATAAAATCAGATTTGTTTTTTGGGTTCCATGCTTCTTTTACACGCTCGCTGAGCTCAATTACAAAATCAATATTGCTGTCTGTAAATTCTTCAGGTGAAAATTCATAAGAAACGTAGTCTCTTAATCCGGCGGCTTTGAGGTTTTCTACAACAAGCTTTGTTCCCTCTACAGCCATTTGCATTACTTCATCGCGTGTTTTATTGAAAACTATTTTTGAATGCAGATCAGATGTCGCTACATAGCAGTGAAGAATTGCATTTTTTGTTCCTTTTAAAGATTCGACGGTTTTTTCTATTAGATGTTTTCTTGCCTGAGTTAATACGGAAATTTTAACATCTTTAGGTATTAAATTGTTCTCAATAAGATTACGGACAAAATTAAAGTCATCTTTTGATGCAGATGGAAAAGCAATTTCTATTTCCTTAAATCCAATATCTGTAAGCATCTTAAAATATCTGCTTTTTTGTGCCGGATTCATTGGAATAGGTAATGCCTGGTTCCCATCTCTTAGGTCAACAGAACACCAAATGGGGGCTTTTTTAATAATATTGCCAGGCCATTTTCTATTTTTAATTTCCACTTTTTCAGGGTATTTGTAGTCAGGATAATTCTTCATTTTGCTCCTCAAAGTTTAACTTATTGATAGACAATAATGTTATATTATTTACTAAAGGGAAAAGATAAAAAAAGTATTCCAAGTTATTCAACGGAACATAATGTTGAATAATAGGGAAGGTTTATCTTGAAACTTTATTAAAACTATAATCTATATGTTTTATCCCTAATTTACACTAATAAAATGCTGTAAATGTAATGAAAATTGTTTTTTTGAGGGTTGTATACCTAAAGCAAAATGATTTTTGGTATTTTTCCGCCATTTTTTCCGCCATTTTATCCGCCATAGCTCGTAGAGCGAAGGAGAAAATAATTAAAGTGTATAGGAACTTGCTTTTTAACATATTCATAGTCAACATGATTGTGTATCCAAACAGAAATAAAAAGACAAAAACAAGTTTAACTTGAAAATAGAGGGTAAAAATCTCACAAATTAACCAAAAACAAAAATACCTCCGGTATAATGCTTGAAACATTTTGTTTATTAGGCAAATTGAAAATATAAGTTTATAAAAAATCTGTACTTATTTGTTGACTAATCAAACCACCTGTAACATAATGCAAAAACAACAATTTGAACTAAATTTTAGCGGTAGAAATAACCGTTTTCATAAAGAATTAAAAAAGGGAAATTTTTCTGTTTTTTTTGAAATAAATACACCTGCACGTGATTGTGATTTATCAACAGTCCTTTCCAGGCTGGAAGCCTGCACTTTGCTTTTAGAAAATACCGAAGAGTTTCATGCTGCTTTTGCCATAACAGATAAACGCTACTATCCGGACCGATATAATATTCTGGATTTTGCCTCTGAACTTTGTACAAAAGACAGAGATAAACATATACTTTTTCTTTCCGGCAGAGGAGTCGATCAGAAAGAAATGCACGAGACAGTTGAGGCTTGTAATCAATTGGGTTTTACTAATATTGTTCCTGTTTCAGGGGAGGGACTTTTAGACGAAAATATCCGGGGCATAAGTAAAGTTTGTTTTACCGAAAGTGTTGATGCACTCTACCATCTTAAAGAGAAATACAGTACTGATGATTTTTTTCCGGGCTGTGTAATAAATCCATTTAAATATACGCCTTCCGACCTGTATTCGCAGTATTATAAGCTTATAAAAAAACTTAATTTTGGTGCTAATTTTATTGTTACTCAAACTGGCTGGGACTTATTAAAACATCAGGAACTGAGATGGCTTCTTGAAAGAAGAGAATATTATGTGCCATCACTTGCCCGTATTCTCTTTTTAAAACCTGACTTGATTGAACCGATTATATCAGGTGCCTATCCGGGTATACATATCTCTCCTGACTTCCTGAGTATTCTAAGGAGAGAATCTAAGTTTGGGTATACACAGTTTATGGCCGCCCAATGGAGAAGAATACAGCTTAATGCTGCAGGGTTGCATTTTCTTGGATACAGCGGGATAGTGGTTGCGGGTATAGAAAATGCTCCTGAAATGAAAACTGCTATAACTAAAATAAGCGAAGCCTTGAAAGAGTTTACAAACTTTAATGACTGGAAAGAAGCATATTTAAACTATTTAGCCAGATCTGAAATGGCACCTTATCCATATAGATTCTATGCTTTTAGAAATTTATTTAAAGACGCTTATGTGGATATAACAAAGGAAAGCAATATCACCCTTCCTGAGTGTTCAAAATTGGAAAAAATAAAATATTTAACAGCAAAAAAGATATTTACAGGTCCTAAACAGAAAAATAAGCAGATTCTTTTTCTGTTGAAAAAGTTTTTGGGCGGTTGTGTGAGATGTAAGTCAAATTGTTGCTACTTGCCTGCTACTCATTTTGTTTGCCCGGAACTTTGCCCCAAAAAACTGCGTAATGGACCATGTGGAGGCACAAAGGCTGATGGAAGCTGTGAATTGTCAGATAAAGAATGTGTGCATTCAAAAATTTTCAGAATAGCAAACTGGCGGAAAGAACTTGATTTTTTAGAGGAAAATTATATCCCGAAATAATTTTAAAGTTTTTTATGACTACACATTTTCAACCTTATAGTTCCAACTGAATGACAAGATTATTTTTCAGTATTTGTTCATGCTGTGTTGTTATAATTTATTTATCCAAATTTGAATTTAATTTGTCACCATTCCAATTTTTTGGATTATTGACAATGTAATCTTTTATTCTGCAAAATTCAGTATTGTTACGAATAATATGGTCATAGAAACGTGATTGCCAGCCAAAATCAGCGTTAATTTTACGGGCGTTAATGGAGCAGATGCGTTTATATTGATTGATTATAACCCCCAATGATGCAGGATTCCATTTTTTTGATGCCGCGACGGTTTGTTTTGCATTGATATCGATTACCCCTGCAATTTTACCACGTGTAGAGACGCCCAATTTGGGCGTCTCTACAACGGCGTTATCACCGGAATCATTATCTGTTTTATCAATAATAATAATTCCATGGATATGGTTTGGCATTATCACAAACGAACCCAATTTTACAAATGGAAAATGTACCGGTATTTCATGCCAATATTTATTCACCATTTTACCCGTTTTGGATAAATGTATCATTGAGACGTCCAAATTGGCCGTCTTTACGATATTTCCCAAACAATGTTTTCTGTTTTTTGTGCAAATGGTAATAAAATACGCGCCATCCCACCCATAATTCCAATTTTGCAAACGGGCAGATGGTATTCGGTATTTGTTTTGAAATTTTTCTGACATGATTTATTGTTATACGCCCAACGTTATCGCCTTTTTTCATTATATTTATTATTTGTTATTATCAATAAGAATACCATGAATATGGTTTGGCATGATCGTAAATGTATCCAATTTTACAAATGAAAAATGCATTGGTATCGATTACTCCTGCAATTTTACCACGTGTAGAGACCCCCAAATTGGGCGACTCTACATGGGATTGCGGTTTGTAGATGGCGGCGGGGTAATATCTTCAACTATCCAATCGAGTACGTCTTCACGATACAGGTTGCCAAGGTGTCCGCCTTTATCAAATAGAAGAATTCTATCTCCTAGTGTTTTTTCAAGCCATTTCATATCTTCCTTTGTGACGAGAAAATCATCAACGTTATGTACAACCCTGATTTTATCATTGGTTTTCAAGGTCTCTGTGATTGCCGGCAGACTGGCTTTTTCATTTAATTCCTGAATGGTTACTGTATGTCCGAGTTCTTTAGAATAATATGGAATTACGAACAGTTTAAGATATTTGTAATAGTCAAAAGTTCCGATTTCTTTATATAAGGTGTTGCGGAAAAACCAACTGTATGGGGTTTTTAAAACTCCAAAGTTTTTTCTTTTATGGATGGAAAAAATAGTTTCAACAAGTGACATATGAAAAACATATCCAATAAGGTATTTTGCTTCTGTAGTATTGAATGGCATTTGTGAACCCTGAGAAAGCGTTTTCTTTATAATTAGATCATATATTGTGCCTGCTTTAATTTTTTTCTGCTCTCTTTTTCCCTTAGACCAGGCCTTGGAAACCGAAAAGAAATCATCAATTTTTGTTAAACCGTATAGAAGATTTACGGGAGGATTTATAGCAAGAAACCGATTAAAGTTAATCAATTTATATTCTTCATCAAGTTTTGCGATAAAAAGTGTATGTAGTGCGCCCTGCGAATAACCCATTAAAGAATTTCCGGTAACTCTTGTCTTGTATTTTTTTTGAATACGCGAAATTATTTTATAAAGGGCATAATAAATGTCTTCGGCATCCTGCGGAGTATATCCCGGAGTCAGTGTAGTCGCTGCGGATTGCATGAATTCCCAATTCATAGCGTTACTAATGACAAAAACAGAATATCCGGCATTATATATTGCCTGCGCAAGAGCGGTAGACATAGATGTTGTATAGAACGAGCCAAGTCCAGGCAAAATAGCCACTAAGTTCGCAGGTTCTGGCTGCATCCACAATTTATATGCTAATTCAGGATGATCTTTAAGTATTGGAATTGTATATTCGAACCCCTGATTATAAAATGAGGAATTCATGAAAAACTGTTTTTTCCAGAAATTTGATTTATCCCCGTAATAAAGAAGCTGTGTTCTTAGTGTATCAATTATAGGGTCCTGGGAGTTGTAACCTGTAAGAATCTGTAGTTCTGCAAACACAGAAGTAGAGATCATAGAGAGCAGAAAAAATATTAAAACAGTTTTTTTTATGGTTTTCATTTTTTTATACCGAAGGTACATGCCTTTAGCTTGTTAAAATTTACGGGATATTTATCCTCAATTATTTTTATTTTTTTATCGAAAAACATTTTGTTTTGGGTGTACTTATTGCTCCAAGTTTTATTTGCTCATTGCATTTCTAGCGTTTTTTAAATTTTCAAGTATTGTCCATACTGTTTTTACTGTTTCGTACGGATCTACACTTGACTGACATATTCTGAGATAATTTTCAAGGTCTAGGGTCATATTGTTAAAGCCAAGACCGAATTTTATTCCCCAACTTATCCAGTTCCAGAATATATACGGGGGAATCCAGGTGATCGGGTTGGCAAAGTAATCTCCAACCAAGCCTACGCCATCTCTAAGGCAGGTGCTTCCCATAACAGGAACTATGAAATAAAAACCTTTTCCTATACCCCAGTATGCAAACGTCTGTCCGAAATTGTTGATACGTGGTTCCATGCCAAGCCATGCATATGCGGGGTCATAAAAACCTGCAATACCTACTGTTGTATTAACAGCAAAACGTCCCACTTCAACACCGGCACGTATAAATTTTGCCTGTAAAATTGAATTAATCAGTCTTCCCGGCATTTGTATGTTAGCGTCTATTCTTCTTATACCATTTCTCACGTAGTCTGGTATTACGAAAGAGTAAGCCATTGCAAGTGGCTGCATGACCCACTTTGCTGAGTATATGTTAAATGAAAATGCGACTCTGTTATAACATTCAATGGGGTCCCAGACTCCAGGGTCGTGGAAAATATCTGTAGGCTGGTCACTATCAGGTAGAGTATGAAGCGCATCTGAATATTCAAAGAAAATATCTATATCATCAGAAAGTTCAGTGTTGTTGGATATTTTTTCTGTAACCGGAAAATAACCGATTACTGAAGTCTTGTCCGATGAACACAAAGGAAACGCAATTAAAAAAAGAATAAAAGAAAAACTAAATATTTTTATAATGTATTTCATTTAACATTAAGTCCGAATTGAGAATAGAGGAATGTGTAACGTTATTGACGCCAAACTAATGTGTATTACACTTTATTAAAATTATATTTTAACAGGTAGGCTAAGTCAATAGGACTAAAAAAATAATATATAGAAAATTGCTTTTTAACTTTTTTGTATCTGGAAAGGTTAAATAATGAAGCAAAATGAAGAGAGAAGAACAAAATTTATCTTGATTTTTTTGAAAAAACACATCCGCAATATTGCTGGCGATAGAAATTTTCCCGTTTAGAAATTTGTGCCATTCTATCTGCCCCCCCCTTTTTTCTCCAGTTATATGTCCAGTAGGTTAGGTTTGGGAAAAGCGCTGCCGCTTTGATTCCGCACTGAGTAACCTGCTCATAGTCTTTCCAGCGAGAAATCCCCAGAGAACTTGTAAAAACATTGAAGCCGTTATTATATGCGTACTGCGCAGTGCGTATTAATCTCATTTCAAAGCATAGAGTGCACCTTTTTCCACGTTCCGGCTCAGTTTCATAACCTTTAATAGTTTCTAGCCAATTAATATTGTCATAATCAGCATCTGCAAAAGGTATGTTTAGCTTTTTTGCAAATCTAATGTTTTCAGCTTTCCGTTTTTCGTATTCGTCTTCAGTGTCTATATTCGGATTATAGAAAAAAAGGGTAAAGTCTATATTAGAACGTTTTAAGGTCTCCATGATTTCGCAGACACAAGGAGCGCAGCACGAATGAAGGAGAATATGGTTCTCTCCAGGTAGCGGAGAGATAATGGGATAATCTTCTTGTTTTTTTTTAGCCACTAATCCATCCATATAGTTAGTTAGTCTTTGTGCTTCTGCCTATTACAGATCAACGATTATTTATTACTGGATTAATTTTTAGAGTTATTCACTTTTATTGATACGATACTGATTTTTTCAAAAGAGTCCTTGAAATCAAGCAAATCTCCTTTACCAAAAACCTGTAGAGTTAGTCCGGAAGGAATTTCCCATCTAATGGTATATTTCCCTTTTTTGTTACCAGTGTACCTGACTCTAAAATGCGGAGCATTATTTTTAATATATCTTTTATCAGTATTCGAAACTTTGTAATTCGGCATTTTTAGAAGTGTGTTTTTAGCTGCAATAATAAGTTCGCTCTGTTCGGCGGTATTAAGTTTTACTATTTTTTCTGGAGAATTAAAGCTTGAGCATGCCGCACACAGGAAAATAAGTGCAACTGCAGGCAAGAAAAACAGATATTTATTCATTTTATGCTCCCTAGGTGTGGAAATTTTGAAATTTATTTGGTAAAATGATACTAAATTGTTTTAATGAATTAATTTATAATTATCACTTTTTCTGTAATAATGCGAGCGCAATTAAATGCATTTTAGAGAGTATTGTAATGTTTTTCTGAAATTATGCTGAAAATAATAATATTTTGTACTATATTCTGGATTGAGTTTAATTGAGTTTAATTAAACAGTTTGATTGTCTTGTACTTCGTAATATTAAAATAAAAAAACAGGAGTAATAACACTGTGAAACGCCAGTTAATTGTTTTTGTAAAACAAGTTCCTGACACAAAGAACATTTCAGGTGA
>CAZVCD010000017.1:0-26002 GCA_964625675.1 uncultured Victivallales bacterium
CCCGTACGCCAGTTTAGCAAACTGGTACTTTCGGCCACTCAGTCACCTCTCCGATTTTTGTACGCTTAATATAATGACCATTTATCAAAGGTCAAAGGAAATTTATAAATTTTATATATATTTTTATCTTTTCAATTGTGTCTATAACTTGCTTAGTTTGTTTACTTTTTGATATACCCAAAGCGAAATGGTTTTCGGTAAATGTAAAAAATAATTGAGATAAAAAATCCAACAAAGTTTAATTGCCCAGTAAAGATGCATAAACCTATGGCAATAAAATAGTAATAAGAATTTTAACAAGCCAAAGGCATGTACCTATGGTGTATTGTTATTTTTTGTAAAAAAATGGTAATGGTTTTTTAATTCAAATACCTTATAATGAATGTAAGTTTGCCATAAAAAACTAAAACTATGTTTTTACTATTATAAAATATAAACTAAGGAAAAGCTGATGATAAAAGAAGAGATGAATTTTAAGCCGATGGTAAATATGTCATTGGCCGCTTTTGGTATTCAGTTCGGTAGTGCTCTGCAAATGGCAAACATGAGTACTATTTATAAGTATTTAGGGGCGAATGTAGACCATATGGCTTTTTTATGGCTTGCTGCACCGATAACGGGATTACTTGCTCAGCCTATCATTGGATTCATGAGTGATAAAAGTTGGTTGAAATTTCTGCCAGGGAGATATGGTAGACGGCAGCCTTACATTTTACTATACTCAGTTCTCGCATTTATTTCTCTTATATTGATGCCCAATTCCAGCTGTCTGCTTATGGCTGCAATTCTGTTATGGATATTAGGCTTGTCAAATAACGGTGCGACAGAACCATTTAGAGCTATGATTGGAGATATAACGCCTGGTAAACAGATGACAAAAGCTTTTGCGATTCAGACAGCTTTAGCTTGTGGCGGCGCAATGTTGGCTGCTCTTCTGCCGTGGATCATGATTAATGTGTTTGGATTTACCGGTGATTCTGCTGGAAGTGATATACCTCTGTCTATAAAACTGGCGTTTTATATTGGTGCCTGTTCTTTTCTGTTTTTTGTATGCTGGACTATATTTACTACTAAAGAGCATCCCCCTGAAGATATGGATGCTTTTCTAGCTGAAAAAAAGAAAAATCAGGCCCCAATCTTAATAAAGATAGGTAAGGGAGCTAAAGATTTAGGGAAGCATATTGTTGAAATGCCTCAAGTTGTAAAAGATTTTTGGATTCCTCAATTTTTTCTATGGTTTGGCTTATTTTGTATGTGGATATATTTTGGTATAGGAATTGCCCAAAATATTTATGGTCTGCCTGCCGGCGCTGTTGTTAAAGGAAATGCTATTTTTTCACAAGATCTGATGAGTGGGGCTGCATGGTGTGGAGTATGCTTTGCCGCATACCAGTGCGTAGGCTTCATTTTTTCATTTTTTCTTCCTTCAATGGCCAAAAAGGTTGGAGAAAAGGCAGCCTATGGTTTAACTCTTTTTGCCGGAGCTATTGGTTTATCCTGTGCTATTCTTGTTCACAACGAATATTTATTGATACTCTGTATGGTTGGTGTAGGTATTACCTGGGCCGGAGTAATGACAATGCCTTATTCAATTATAGCGCGTGAAGTTGCACAAAAAGAGCTTGGTGTATATATGGGGCTGTTCAATATGACAATTACAATACCGCAGATTTTCTGTGCGTTGGCTCTATCTTTAATTGCACAGGATTTCTTCCACAATAATTCAATGGAAATTGTGTGTTTGGGGGGATGTATGATGTTTATTGCCGGTTTCTTGATGTTGAGATTACAGTGGAGAGATAATAGAAAAGCAAGAAAAA
This sequence comes from uncultured Victivallales bacterium, assembly GCA_964625675.1. Taxonomy (GTDB): domain Bacteria; phylum Verrucomicrobiota; class Lentisphaeria; order Victivallales; family GWF2-38-69. Next base: position 1,821 of record CAZVCD010000017.1, read on the forward strand.
CTCAGACTGCTTAATTTTAAGTGTACAGGAATTTGCTTTTTAACTTATTCATAATCAACATAATCATGATTTCAAACAGAAGTAAAAAGACAAAAACAAGATTTATCTTGACAATTTTAGGCTTAGCTAATTAATATTTAAATACGTTTTTAACAGGAGTAGCGCAATATGAAAAAGAAAAAACTAAAATGGCTCAAAAAACAGTCAATGCTATACAATGCGGAGCGTTTAGCTAGAAAAATTTCCGGCAATAAAACTCAATGGCAGAGGCCGTATGCAATGCCACAACCTGAAAAAGCTGTAGAGAAGGCTTCTGTATGGTATTCTGCTTATCCGCCATCTACAATCACTAAAGATGGAGAAAGTATGCTTCAGGCTTTAGGTAGTGAAGAACTTTGGGAGGCATTTGAGAAAATTGGAATCAAAGCAATACATACAGGCCCAATGAAACGGGCTGGCGGGGTAAAAGATGGTGAGTATACAGAAACTGTTGATGGATGGTTTGACAGAATAACTTTGTCTATAGATCCCCACTATGGGACAGATGAGCAATATAAAGAATTAGTCAAGACGGCGGAGCGTCATGGTGGAATTATTGCCGGAGATATTATACCTGGGCATACTGGAAAAGGGCCCGACTTTCAACTGGCATTAAGGAATTATAAAGACTATCCCGGTATATACCATTTAATTGAAATAGATGAAAAAGACTGGAAATTGCTTCCGAAAGTTTCAGACGGAGAAGATAGCGTGAATCTTTCGGAAGATACAGTGAATATCCTGAAAGAGAAAGGGTATATTGTCGGCCATTTACAGAGAATACTTTTTAGCGTTCCTGGAGTAACTGGAGTAACAGCATGGGATGCTACTGACGTTGTAAAAGGTGTTGATGATGTTAAAAGACGCTGGGTATATCTACATTATTTTAAACAAGGTCAACCGACTTTAAATTGGCTTGATCCAACTTTTGCTGCCAATAAAATTTTAGCCGGTGATATTATTAAAACAAAATCAGTGCTTGGGGCAACCGTTCTCAGGCTTGATGCCAATCCATTCTTGGGCATTGAAATAAAAGAAGGTTCTGAAAAATGTTGGTCGGAAGGACACCCATTATCTGTTACAGCAACAAATAATATTGCCTGGTTGATGAGAAAATTGGGCGGATGGTCATTTCAGGAGTTGAATCTGACCATTGATGATGTTGATCAGTTTTCACAGTATGGAGCTGACCTTTCTTATGATTTTATTACCAGGCCTGCATATAACCATGCAATGTTAACAGGAGATGTTGGGTTATTGAGATTAACATTAAAGCTGATGATGAAATATGGAATTAAGCCGATAAGCTTAATTCATGCATTGCAGAATCATGATGAGATTACATACGAGCTGGTACATTTTGAAAGACATGGTAATGACAAATTTGATTTTAAGGGAAAGAAAACGAGTGGTGCAGAAATAAGAAAATTAATTAGAAGCCAAATGGAGAAGGCTGCTATTAATGAAAAAACGACATACAATAAATTATCTGGAAATGGCCTTTGTACTACTTTTACGGGGCTTTGTGCCACCGCTCTCGGTATTAGCGATATTTATAATTTAGACAAGGAACAGATAAATAAAATAAAAAAAGGCCACTTGTTAATGGTTATGTATAATGCCATGCAACCGGGAGTTTTCGCATGTTCGGGTTGGGATTTGGTGGGAGCTTTGCCTTTAGATGAGAAGTTGATTGAGGACCTACTTGCTGATGGTGATACTCGCTGGGTTAATCGTGGGGCTGTTGACCTTCTGAACTCCAATTTAAATGCTAAGAAATCTTCAAGCGGATTACCGAAAGCGCAGGCGCTGTATGGTCCTATTCATGAACAGATGAAAAATCCTGCTTCATTTGTGGCTCAGTTAACAAAAATATTGGAAGTCAGAGAAAAATATAAAATTTATAAAGCTGAACTCGTGGAGCTGCCGGAAGTTGCCAGTGACAGTGTTGTAGCGATGCTTAATCTTTTACCAGATAATTTGGGTAAACAGGTGACTGTTCTAAACTTCTCACCTAAAAGTGTGGATGCAACATTAAAGTTTAAAACTGTAAAAGATTGTTCGTCTGTAGGTATTTTACATCCAGAGAAACTTGTTAATGATGTATCCTCTTCCGGAGAACTTAATATTCAGCTTGATGGTTTTGAGGGCAGAGTATTTCTTTTGGAATAATTAAATATATACCGAAAAGTATATTTTTTTTACATAAAAAATATTGGAAAATGCTGTTAATATTATATTCTATAATGATATAACAAATAATGATGTCGATATATTGAAAAGGTAATATAATATAGCTATATTATACGCCTTGTGTCTATAATATAATTATTAATAATATAATAAAAGGTAGGATATATGAGTAGTAAAGACAATGCATTTTTTACTGACAGCCAAGATCACCATAAAGATTCACTGAAAGAAACGTTTTTTGAACATTTGGAGTACACTCTTGTAAAAGACAGACAGACTATTACAGAGGAGGATACATTTAAAGCTCTTGCATACACAGTGAGAGATAAACTTGTTCATAATTATCTGAGAACAAAAGATGAGTATATAAAGCAGGATGCTAAAAAGATTTATTATCTTTCTATGGAGTTTCTCATAGGGAGAATTTTAGGCAATACGCTTATGAATCTTTTTGAGTATAAAAAAAGTGCTAAAATTCTGAAAGATGTGGGATTTGATTTAGAGAAAATCAGAGAACTAGAGCCTGATATGGGACTGGGAAATGGCGGACTTGGAAGACTTGCAGCCTGTTTTTTGGACTCAATGGCAACTCTTGAATTACCGGCATATGGATATACTATAAGATACGAACATGGAATATTTAAACAGAAATTTGTAGATGGTTTTCAACAGGAAGAAGCAGACAATTGGCTCGAACATGGTAATCCATGGGAAATTCAAAGACCTGAATATACTTTTAAAATACAATTTGGTGGTAAAGTAAAAGATGTTGTAGATGAAAAAGGAAATAAGAAGAAGAGTTGGTGTGACACTGATGTTGTTGACGCTCTTGCTTATGATGTACTAATTCCTGGTTACATGAATAATACAGTTAATTATTTGAGATTATGGCAGGCTAGAGCGGCAAAACAGTTTGATTTTAATTTCTTTAATAGCGGTGACTATATAAAAGCGGTACTTGACAAAAATACTCATGAAAATATTTCGAAGGTACTGTATCCTAATGACAACTATACTAAAGGTAAAGTACTCAGGTTAAAACAGGAATATTTCTTGGTTTCTGCTTCACTTCAAGATATCATGCGTCAGTATAAATTAACGCATGATGATATTACAATATTCCATGAAAAAATAGCAATTCAATTGAATGATACTCATCCTGCCTTAGCTATTCCGGAACTTATGAGAATTTTGATTGATGAAGAAGGTTTAGAATGGGGTGTTGCCTGGGATATTACTGTTAAAACTTTTGGTTATACAAACCACACAATATTACCAGAAGCTCTTGAAAAATGGCCTCTTGGAATGATGCAGAAGCTTTTGCCGAGACATGTTCAGATTATTTTTGATATAAACCAGAAATTTTTGGATAGAGTCAAAGAAAAATTCCCTAAAAGACCGGGAATTGTACGTAAAATGTCTATAATTGAAGAAGGACAGGCAAAAAAAGTAAGAATGGCCAATCTCGCTATAGTAGGAAGTCATTCTGTAAACGGAGTAGCAAAGCTGCATTCTGAAATTATCAAGAATGATCTATTCAAAGAGTTCTACGAACTTGAACCTAAAAAGTTTAATAATAAAACAAATGGTGTTACTCCTAGAAGATGGATAAAAGAAGCCAACTTTGAATTGTTTAAATTAATTGCTGATAAGCTTGGATACGAATATATAAAAGACCTTGATAAAATTGCTGAAATTGAAAAGTTTATTGATGATAAGGTATTTACTAAGGAATGGGCTAGTATTAAGCTTGACAATAAAAGAAGGCTGAAGGCGCATATAAAAGAAAAGTATGACCTGGATGTTGATGAAAATTCGATATTTGATGTTCAGATTAAACGAATGCATGAATATAAGCGTCAGCTTTTAAATGTTCTTCATGTAATTTCATTATATAATAGAATTAGGAAAAATCCGGATTTGGATATTGTTCCCCGTACAGTAATTTTTGCAGGTAAAGCTGCTCCGGGATATTATACAGCCAAACTCATTATTAAACTGATTAATTCAATTGCAAAAAAAGTGAATAATGATCCAGTTGTTAGTAAGAAACTTAAAGTAATATTCCTTGAGAACTATTCTGTTTCGTTAGCTGAAATAATTATTCCTGCTGCAGACTTATCAGAACAGATTTCCACTGCAGGTTACGAAGCATCCGGCACTGGTAATATGAAGTTTTCACTTAATGGTGCTTTGACAATAGGAACTATGGATGGTGCTAATGTTGAGATGGCGGATTATATAGGCAAAGAACATATGTTTATTTTTGGGTTGCTTGTTGATGAAGTTAAAAAGCTTAAGTCGTCGGGTTATAATCCACGGGATTATTATAATGATAATTCTGACTTACGTGATGTTCTGAACTTGATCAGAGACGGTCATTTTAATCCAGAAAACCGTGATTTATTCCTTCCAATATATGATTCTCTTGTGAATCAGGGTGATACCTACTTATTATTAGCTGATTACCAAGCTTATATTGATGCTCAGGATAAAGTGTCCGCTTTATACCAGGATCAGAAGACTTGGACAGAAAAAGCTATAATTAATTGTGCTAGAATGGGATATTTTTCCAGTGATAGAACAATAAAGGAATATGCAGAAGAGATCTGGAACGTCAGTCCAGTTGAAATAAAAATTTAATTTTTTTTATAAAGAAAACGATGTATTATACTTTAAGATTACTATTTCTTCTTTTTGTTTTTTTGCTACTTTCAGGCTGTGCTACGTTTGAAAGTAGTGTTACTGGTCTGTTTGAGAAAATTAATGCAACAGATCCATTGCCTGAAAATTATGCAGAAGAGGCTTCTCGTGGTTTTGAATCACCGCCAGCTACTAGGCAGAATACGTATTCCGGAGGAAATTTTAATGGGAATAGTAATAGTAATAGGAGCAGTGAATCGTCGTTTGAAGACTGGCACAATAATCAGTATTAGATAATCATAACTCACAATATGAGCAATAAAGAGAGGTTTGAATATGAATGATGCCGAATTTGCAAGTGAACTGATTGATTTTATTTATTGCAGTCCTACACCTTACCATGCTGTCAAAAACACAAAAGATGTTCTTGTAAAAAATAATTTTACTGAACTTGATCTTACTAAAGACTGGAACATAAAAAAGGGTGGAAAATATTTCGTTACTAAAAACGATTCTGCGCTGATTACATTTATTGTTGGGAAAAATACTGCTGAATTCGGCTTTCGAATAGCGGGGGCTCATACAGATTCTCCTGCCCTTAAAATAAAACCTAACCCTGAACTTTTGTCTGAAGGCTATTTGAAGTTGAATACGGAAGTTTACGGTGGCCCAATTTTAAATACCTGGTTTGACCGTCCTCTTGCTTTGGCAGGACGGGTAATGTTAAAAAGTAATAATCCTTTTGAACCTAAAATGAGGTTGATTAACATTAATAAGCCGTTAATGATTATTCCAGGTATTGCTATTCATATGAATAGAGAAATGAACAATGGTGTTGCTATTGACAACCAGAAAGACCTGCTACCGATTATACAGACTGTTTCGGAAGATTTTGAAAAAGAAAACTATTTGTTAAAACTTATTGGTGAGACGTTAAAAGTAGATGTTTCGGAGATTTTAGATTTTGATATGCTTCTATATGAGTTTGACAAAGGAGTTATTGTAGGGGCGGAAAATGAATTTATTTCTTCATCTAGACTGGATGACCTGGAAGCTGTTCATGCAGGAATTGATGCTATCATAAATTCTTCACATAATGAAAAAACTATAAATGTAATGGTCTGCTTTGATAACGAAGAAGTTGGAAGTTCTACTAAGCAGGGCGCCAATTCACAGTTATTATCAAATATTCTTGAAAGAATAATTTTAAATGTAGGTGGCAATAGGGATGACTTTTTAAAAGCAGTTTCAAACTCATTTATGCTTTCAATTGATGGTGCGCATGGTATTCATCCGAATAAACCTGAAAAAAACGATATTACAAATAAACCTCTTATGAATAAAGGGCCTGCTATTAAAATAAGTGCTAACCAAAAATATACTTCGGATGCGGAATCAATTGCTGTTTATAAAGCTATAGCTGATCGTGCTGAAGTACCATATCAGGTATTTGTTAATCACTCAAATGAAAAAGGGGGGTCAACTATTGGCCCTATTTCCAGTACTCATTTGGAACTACGTTCTGTTGATGTTGGTGTTCCTTCTCTTGCCATGCATTCCTGTAGAGAACTATGTGGCATAAAAGACCATTACTTCCTAATGAAAATAATAAAATCAATGTATGAAATTTAAATAACTGCAGAGGAGCAAGTATGTCGGAATTAGAACAGCACAATATTTACGCACAAAAACCACTCAAACCATTTACACTCATATTTTTTGTTGAGTTGTGGGAGCGTTATGGTTGGTATGGAATGCAGGCTCTTTTAGTCTACTTTATGATCAAGCAGATGAATTTTGGTGATGCGCTTGCAGAGAATACTTATAGTGCTTTTGCTGCATTGGCCTATGCATTTTTGAGTGTAGGTGGATATATCGGGGATAAAATACTAGGGAGTAAACGAACAATTTTCCTCGGTGCGCTGGTATTGGCGCTGGGATATTTAATTCTAGGACTTAATTGTAAAGAGTATTTTTTTTATGGTTTGGGGACTATTATTGCCGGTAATGCATTGTTTAAGTCAAACCCATCAAGTCTTATTTCAAAGCTGTATGCTCCGGATGACCACCGGGTTGACGGTGCGTTTACAATTTACTACATGGCTATTAATATTGGCGCATTTATGGCCAGCCTGTTAAGCCCTCTTATAGTAAAACACTGGGGCTGGAATGCGGCATTTTTTGTCAGCTTTTGCGGTTTATTAGTTGCGATGTTCAGCTATATGATTTTTCATAAGGTCCTATCTAAATCAGGTTCAAAACCTGATTTTAAGCCGTTAAATTTAGCTGGCTTGTTTTATGTCGTTGTTTTTACTGTAGTTTTGGCATTTATTTCAGCAATGCTGCTCGAACATCTATTAATCGCACATCTGCTGCTGTATGCCGCAATTATTGTTGTTGCGCTGTTCTTTATAAAAATTATAGTAACAGCTACCCCCGAGGAACGTCCTAAAATAGTAGTATGTATTATTTTAATTTGTGAAGCGGTTATTTTTTATATTCTGTATCAGCAGAGAGCTACTTCGTTAAATTTATTCGTTATACGAAATACTCGTTACTATATTTTTGGAATTCCATTGGATCCATTGTCTTTTCAATCATTTAATGCACTATGGATACTTGCCAGTAGTCCTTTTATTGCTCTTATTTTTACAAAGTTGGCAAAAAAGAAAAAAGATATGTCCTTGCCATCAAAATTTGCATTTGGAATGTTTTTATGTGCAATCGGTTTTTTATTGCTGAAAGCGGCGCAGTTTTTTGCAGATAAGCAGGGGCTAGTGGCAGGAGAATGGGTGTTTTTTGGTATAGGGTTTATGAGTGTTGGTGAGATATTGATAGGTGGTATAGGGTTGGCAATGGTGGCGCGTCTTGTGCCACAGAGAATAATGGGGTTTATGATGGGGGCATGGTTTATGGCGACTGCTATTGCAATGGTGCTCGGTGGTTTTGTAGCTGCTTTTGCCAGTATTCCTGAAGGTATAACTAATCCGGTTCAGACCCTGCATATATATACTGATTTGTTTTTTAAGCTAGGTATTGCAACTTTGGTTGTCAGTATAATAATGGCTATATCTGCACCAAAGTTGAAAAAATATATGTCCTGATTTTTTTATGCGGGAAGGCGCCCGCATAAAAAACAACGATTTATAAATCAGGCATATTTTCTCTTTTATTTTCATATTCTGCTGCGTTAAGTTTGGTTATGCGCCCGGTAAGAGATGAAGGAAGATTTCGTGTGTTCCTTCTCTTGCTATGCATTCCTGTAGGGAGTTTTGCGGCGTAAAAGACCATTATTATCTGATGAAAATAATTAAAGCTTTGTATGAGTGTTAGAACAACAAAACTCTCTTAATATTTAGAATCTAAAATATAAAATTTTTTAAAAAAGGAGTAAGCATGTCAGAATTAGAACAGCACAATATGTACGCGCAAAAGCCACTGAAACCATTTACACTTGTATTCTTTGTTGAGTTGTGGGAGCGTTACGGATGGTATGGGATGCAGGCCCTTTTAGTCTACTTTATGATAAAGGAAATGAATTTTAGTGATGCGCTTGCAGAGAATACATACAGTGCTTTTGCTGCGTTGGCCTATGCATTTTTGAGCGTAGGCGGATATATCGGAGATAAAATACTAGGTAGTAAACGAACAATTCTTCTCGGTGCGCTGGTTTTGGCACTGGGATATTTAATTCTTGGCTTTAATTCACAAGAGTATTTATTTTATGGGTTAGGGACTATTGTTGCCGGTAATGCACTGTTCAAGTCAAACCCATCAAGTCTTATTTCAAAATTATATGCTCCGGATGATCATCGGATTGACGGCGCGTTTACTATGTATTATATGGCTATTAATACTGGTTCGTTCGCGGCCAGCCTGTCCAGCCCCCTTATTGCAAAGTACTGGGGATGGAACGCTGCTTTTTTTGTCAGTTTCTGCGGATTGTTAGTAGCAATGTTCAGTTATATGCTTTTTCATAAGGTGCTATCTAAATCAGGTTCAGAACCGGATTTTAAACCATTAAATATTCTTGGATTGTTTAAAGTGCTTGTTTTTACCGTTGTTTTAGCATTAGTTTCCGCTGCTCTGCTTGAACATCTTTTTATAGCACATTTACTGTTGTATGCGGCTATTATTGTTGTTATTTTATTTTTTATTAAAATTATCATAAAAGTTACTCCTGAAGAGCGACCTAAGCTTGTTGTATGTGTCATTTTAATATGTGAAGCTGTTGTTTTTTTCATTTTGTACCAGCAAAGGGCAACATCTTTAAATTTATTTGTTATCCGAAATACTCGTTATTTTATTTTTGGTATTCCATTAAATCCATTATCTTTTCAATCTTTTAATCCTTTCTGGATAATAGTAAGTAGTCCTATTATTGCACTTATTTTCACGAAACTTGCAAAAAAGAAAAAAGATATGTCTTTACCATCAAAATTTGCATTTGGAATGTTTTTATGTGCAGGTGGTTTTTTGTTACTTAAAGTAGCACAATTTTTCGCTGACAAACAAGGTTTAGTTGCTGGTGAATGGGTGTTTTTCGGTGTGGGGTTAATGAGTATTGGAGAAATATTGATAAGCGGTATCGGATTGGCAATGGTGGCGCGTCTTGTTCCACAGAGAATGATGGGGTTTATGATGGGGGCGTGGTTTATGGCGACTGCTATTGCAATGGTTCTTGGAGGTTTTGTGGCCACTTTTGCCAGTATTCCTGAAGGTATAACTAATCCGGTTCAGACCCTGCACATATATACTGATTTGTTTTTTAAGTTAGGCATTGCAACTCTGATAGTCAGTATAATAATGGCTATTTTTGCTCCAAAGTTGAAAAAATATATATCCTGATTATTTGTGCGGGAAGGTGCCTGGATAAAAAACAATGATTTATAAATCAGGCATATTTTCTATTTCATCTTCATACTCTGCTGCTGAATAGAGCATTTCTAACTCGTCTGGCTCATCGTATTCCATTTCAAAAAGCCAGCCTTTATTGTAGCAGGAGGAATGAATTAGTTCTGGATTATACCTTAGGTCATTGTTAAGTTTGGTTATGCGCCCGGTAAGAGGCGAAGGTAAATCGTGTGTTCCTCCATCGAAATTAAGAGTTACACATTCCATATCCATTTCTATTTCGTCGCCTTTTTTAGGTAAATCTATTTCATCTATGAATTCTAGTATTTCCTGTAATTCGTCAGTAATGCCTATTACAGCAATATCATCTTTAATTTGTACCCATGCATGTTGTTTTGTATATAGAAAGTTTTTGGGGGTATTCATTTCAATTTTCCTTACTAGTGCTTTTAATAATATGCTATTTGCTATTAGGTATATAGGAGACTGTGATTATTGCAATAAGGAAAAGCGGGAAAATAATATTTTTTTTTAAAAAATAGTAGAATATACATAGTTTTAATAAAACGTGGTTTTGCCATTGCAATTATTGCATAATAATTGCAGATTATAGACTATCTTATAATATATAGTTTAACAGAAGATACTAAAAGCGGTTATGAAATACATTGTCCTAATTGAAATAGAAGAATATGGGCCTATCAGTGCTGATGTCCTGATTAAATGGGTGGAAAACGGCCGTGTTTTGCCTGAGACCCAGGTTAGAAGTTCTATGTTGAATAATTGGCATAAAGCCATAGAATATGATTTTTTGGCTGATTCATTTATGAAGCAAAAAAGTGGTGTTGATCAGGGTAAACAGAGCAAAGGCGCTAATAGTGCGGGATATTCAAAAAATGAGCTGAGGATAGCAGCTAAAGATAAAAATATTAAGAAGGAAGAATGCCTTACTACCTATAATAATCCTTTTTTGCCGAACCCGGCACCCATTAGCCTTAGAGTTTTTGCAACACTGTTTGATTATATTTTAATAGGTACTGTAGTTTTCTGTTTTTTTATTATTGCATCTTTTGTTAGAACGAGTTTTGATGGAAATATAAATTTGGTATTTTATTTATTCTTTTTTGCCTCTTTTATTTTTTTGCTGATATATTTTGCGATATGTTTTGGTATATTTGCCCAGACTTTCGGAATGTGGTTTTGGGGGATACTTCTTGTTTGTAATGGAGATGATGCCCGGCCGGTATACTTAGGAAGGGCATTTTTGTATACTGTGCTTATGTTGTTTTTTGGTATATTTTCTCCTTTTTTTGTATATGTGTCAGGCGGAAATAGAGCGTTGCATGATATACTTTCCGGCACCCAGGTTGTAAGGATATCTGCCAGACCCAAGTAATTTGAATATACAGTCATTTGCTTTTTAACATGTTTATATACAACAATATTAAGTGACGTAATAAAATAAAAAGACTAAAACAAGATTTATCTTGTATTGAAAAACACTCAAATAATTCCCCCCATCATTTGTAAGTTTTAGAAAATAGTCTATATTTGAAACCTTTGCGTTATAAAAAATAATTATTATGGAGAATAGTATAATGTATGCTGTTATAGTAACAGGTGGAAAACAATATAGAGTAAAACCTGAAGAGGTTATCGATATTGAGTCCCTTAAGGGCGAAGTTGGCGAAAAAATTGAATTCTCTAAAGTGCTTGCAATTGGTGAAGGTAAAGAAATTAAAGTTGGTTCACCGGTTGTTGAAGGTGCTAAAGTTGAAGGCGAAATTATAAATCATTTCCGTGGCAAAAAACTTGTTGCGTTTAAAATGAAAAAAAGAAAAGGCTATCGCAGAAAAGTTGGTCATCGTCAAAATTTGACTAAAATTAAAATTTCCAGTATTGAAGTAGCATAATACGGATATAATTAATTATTTTTGTAACTGCTGTCTACAAAAAACTGAGTTGTTACAGTTTTGTCTTAAGATTACGATAAAGATTAAAATATACGAATACGAATTATTTTAATCATTGTCGTAATTTTTGTTTATAGAGCAAAAAATTAACTGCAAAAAATTACTACTTATGCTAGATTTAAAAATACCTCCGGTATATCCTATAACATGTAGAAATTATATGTATTTTGAAATCTCTGCAGATTAGAAAGTATGTCTGTAGAAAAATTAAATGGGTATTATTATGGATTATGATTTAAACGGTGCTTTACTGAAAACAGAAATAGATTCAGTCCCATTATTAAACAGAGGAAAAGTTCGTGATATCTATGATCTTGGCGACAGTCTGCTTTTTGTTGCGACAGATCGAATTAGTGCTTTTGATTGTGTAATGCCGAATGGCATTCCGAACAAGGGTAAAGTTCTTACTCAAGTTTCACTGTTTTGGTTTGAAATGATGGATTGGATACCCAACCATCTAATCACAAGCGATTTTTCTAAATTTCCGGATGTTCTCCAACAATATAAAAAAGACTTGAAAGACCGTTCAATTATTGTAAAAAAAGCTGAACCGCTACCGGTTGAATGTATTGCTCGTGGATATATTATAGGCAGTGGTTGGAAGGATTATCAGAAAACAGGTAAAATTTGCGGCATAGATCTTCGTGATAATTATAAACAGGCGGAAAAACTTGATTCACCTATTTTTACTCCCTCAACAAAGGCGGAGCAGGGCTTACATGATGAAAATATAAGCTTTGATGAAGCTATTGATATTATAGGGAAGGAAACAGCGGATAAAATAAAAGAGCTTACTTTGAAAATTTATTCTACAGCTGCTGATTTTGCTGCAAAAAAAGGAATTATTCTTGCAGATACTAAATTTGAATTTGGTTTTTATGATGGTGAGATAATCCTCATTGATGAGGTCCTGACGCCTGATTCTAGCCGTTTTTGGCCTGCGGAGAAGTATAAAGTAGGCTGTAGTCCTCCAAGTTTGGACAAGCAGTTTGTACGTGATTATCTGGAAACTTGTGATTGGGGTAAAACACCTCCTGCGCCAGAACTACCAAATGACATTGTCTTAAAAACAGCTCAAAAGTATCTTGATGCGTATAAGGCTCTTACTGGTAAAGAACTGAATTAAATTATCTATTACTATGCCATTATAACAATTTTACGTTATAATGGCATAGTTTTTATATGAGAAGAACCAAATGAGATATAAAGAACCTTTATTTAGGCCACCATCGGAAGGCGACAGTTTGATCTTTCAGGTAGCCTATGGCTGCCCACACAATACTTGCTTATTCTGTCCCATGTATAAAGGTGTAAACTATTCTGTGAGAAAAATTGAAGATGTACTGAAAGAAATAGAGAAGGCTTCAAAAAAATATTCGGGTGCAAGACGTATCTTTCTTGCAGATGGTGATGTGATGAGTCTTCCCTTTGAATATTTGGAACAGATTTTCATTCATCTAAACAGCTATTTTTCGAAACTTTCCAGGATTTCAATGTATGCGAATGGAAGTTCAATACTTGGTAAATCTTCTGCTGAGCTAGAAACATTAAAAAAGCTAAAACTATTTACTTTATATCTTGGGCTTGAAAGTGGTGATGATGAAGTTTTGTCTCTTGTACGTAAAGGGGAAACAACTGAACAGATGATAGAGGCTGTTCAGCTGGCACAGACAGCAGGAATTAGGATGTCTGTAATGGTTCTGCTTGGGCTTGCCGGGAGTAGATTGAGTAAAAAACATGCGGAACAAACGGCCTTAACTGTAAATAAAATGTCTCCGAAATTTCTTGCAGCGCTGCGTTTTGTACAGGCTCCCGGTTTAAAAATGTTTAATGGTTACGAAACTCTTTCTGAGCACGAGGTTGTTCAGGAACTTTATACGATGGTGGAAAATCTGGATTTGCAAAATACAGTGTTCAGAGCTAATCATGCGTCTAACCCAATTCCTATTGCCGCAAGATTTCCTAAAGATAAAGAAGCATTATTAAGCTCATTGAATATTCTATTGAATAATTCTTCTCTCAGTAGAAATAGCAGTGGACATCTACCAATATGGTTATAGTTTGTATTAACAATTAACAATTAACAATTAATAGAAGAGCAGACTGAGAGATAACATGGATGATGATTATCAGTTGATTTTTAATTTTGAGCGCAAAATTGAAGATGATAATGTTCTCAAAAAGAAAGGGAAACCTTCATTTTCTGAAGTTATTTCTTTTAAAGATATGCGTCGTGCGATTGTAGCTTGGCTGCTGCCGGAAGAACCGTCGGGTATGGGATCGATGGTGCCCACCAGAATTTCAAGATTTCAGGCGGATGTAGCTGCTTTTTGGTCAAAATCAATTAGACAGCAGGGACGTAAGATATTATATCCTGTTAAAACTGTTATTGTAGAAATAAGACATGATAGAGAACAGTGCTGGCCTGATTGCGCTGCAAAAAACGAGCTGCTTCCAATGCTGAGAGCAGAGAAAGAGAAAAGAGATAAACTGGAAACTGTAGTTCGTGAAAAGGAACCGGAGTTAAAATTAGATGATAACCTTTTTCCAGAGTATGAAAGCTGGAATTACGCTCACAGCAATAATAAAGAATACCATAAGTGCAGATACAGAATTAATGAGATTGAGCTGGCTTTGTATAATGGAAGCAGATTTGACAAGATAAGACAGGCCCAGCTTGCTGATCATCTTTTTTTAGCTGTACCTGCTGGTTCTGTTCACCCCCACGAACTGGCTGATGGGTGGGGACTTTTATATATTAGCGACAACTTTGAAGTAGAGCTAATAAAAGAACCTGATGACTGGAACTGCCCAATGGAAAACAAGCTTCATTTAGTACAAAATATATCCGCTGCCTGTCTGAAAAACTTGCTATTTACAAATGGAATAAATGTTGATAAAAAAGGAAATTCTAATTTTGTACGCCTTCCAAGACGTAGAAGAAAGTGATTTAGATTTCTGATTTGCTATGCTAAATTTTAATATTCACGAAAGGATACTTAGAAAATGAGACCTAAGGCAATGATACGTGTTATAACTATTGGCAGCATGTTAATTATTTTAAATGGTTGTACTTTTTCTCAGAAGTGCATAACAAAGACAGATAATCAGTCCCATAAAACTGCCCCTATGAAAGAAGATGTTTCAAACTGCATTCAATTGCTAAAAAATCCACTAATAGCCCCGGAATCTATAAAATTGCGGGGATACGAAATTAGCAGAGTTTATAATCCTACAGTCACGGAATATAAAAATAAAATTTATATGATTATAAGAGCTGAGGGGGAAAATACGAAAACAGGGATATTCTGTATAGCAGAATCAAATAATGGAATCAACTTCAGGTTTTTAGATGTCAATCCTATTTTAAAACCCGATGAAAAATATGACAGTTTAGGATGTGAAGACCCCCGAATAGTTAAATTTGGAGATACGTATTACCTGTTCTATGTAGGAAATAACAACCTGGGGCCGGCTCATATATGTTTGGCTAGTTCTAAGGATTTAATCCATTGGAAAAAGCACGGTCTGATTCTTTCACCTAAATATGAGTGGGAAATGGGTCAGATAAAAGCGCCTGGACCAATACCTGGCAAAATCAACGGAAAATATTATATGTATTATCTCGGACAGGATAAACCATGGCATACAAGTATTGGCCTAGCTGAATCCAATGATTTAATTCACTGGGAACAGGTCGGAGAAAAACCGGTATTGACTCCTAGAGAGGGCCATTTTGACAGTTATGGAGTTGAACCGGGAGTCTGTGCTGTGCTTCCACAGGGAATTTTATTGATTTATAATGGTTGGGATGAAAATGGCCATATTAATAAAACATCGTGGTGCCTTTTTGATAAAAATGATCCTTCAAAATTGTTATATAGAGCAGATGAGTCTATCATTTCGATTAATAATGAGCATGTCTTCACCACGGGTTTATATAAAATTTTAGAAAAATGGTACCTCTATTGGGGGGCAGGCGACACTTTTATTGATGGTGGTATATTAGATATGACAAAGCTAAGCTCTAATGCGAATTATTCAGCAGACTTATAATATGATTGACTAGCTAGGATTTAGCCAGTTCTTCTGCAATACCGTCCCATGAAAATTTATCAACAGCCAGTTTGCGTAGCTTCTTGGCTGTTTTATTACGGAAGGTAGAATCATCGAATCCTTTTGGATATAAAAAATGCAGAGCTGTTTCGATTGTAGAGAATAGATTATCAAAAAAACTGCTTTGAATAGTAGAAATAATAGGACTTAGTTCTGGGTACGCTTTTTTAACAACTGTAATTACATCACGTAGTCCCGAGTGATTATTGCATATAGGCAAGGCTCCTGATGCCATAGCTTCCACAGCTACCATTCCGAATGCTTCGGCAAGTTTGCTGGAGACAATGCATAGGCTTGCCAATGGGAGGAGTTCACTCAAAATCTCATGATTTAGAAATCCGGTAATAGTAATTCTTTGTAATTCTTCACTGGTCAGTACTCTGAATTTATCTTCAATATTAACTTTTTTTATAAAATGTCCTGCTTTTGCTATTTTTAGAGCGGCGTTAATGTTGCCTGTTGTAAAAGCCTGCTTCAAGCCTTCCAAATGCTCCCGATACATACCAAAACCAACAAAAATGAATCTAGCTTTTGGGATTTTTGAAAGAACTTCGGGTATTGTTGCAAACAATTCTCCGACTCCTTTTGTTTCAATAAACTTTCCAAAATATAGAATAATGGGTTCATTCTCCTTTAGTTGGGGCCATTTTTCTATCAAGTCTGCATCAGGGGTTCTCTGATTATAGGTTTTACCTAAATGTACCAGGTTTTTATGAAGCATTTTCGGAGATATTGCAGGGGGTATTTCAATTGAATATCGTTTTCTTCCGTTGTTGTCTTTAGCTATTTCATATTTTGTTTTTTGCAAAAAACGATTTTCGCTGTTTTTGAAATTATAGGATAGTTTAAACAGTTCAGGGTCCATGCCGGGAGAAACAATTTTAATTTTACGAGATAGGTTTAATTCGTACTTTTCTTTTTTGAAAACCTCTAAAATTCTATTTTTAACATATTTTGTTCCGGCAAATATATTTGTTGCAGCACTTATAGCTTCGATGGCATACTTCATTAGATGCGGATATAATACAAGTGCGTATTCAATGGCACTGCCATGAATTTTTATATCATATTGAATGTTAGTGCCGGAAAGTCCTCTTTTGGCAATAATAGGGCTGAATATTGAATGATTTGCTAAAACTTTATCTATTCCTTGACATGTTATTTTGCGCAATGCTTCAGCTGTTAGCTCTATATGATTCTCAATTTCCTGTTCTGTCATTGAAAAAACTGTTTTAACTGTAAAACCTTTATATTCATCCATGACATAAACGGGAAGAATATTGTTGATATCAGGCGTAATAACTCGAATTGTCCCGGGAGCAGGCTGAGTTTCAGGGATGTTATCGACTGAAGGAATATATTCGTCTACAAATGGAAGCTTTTCTGCTTCCAGGTCCTGACAGATTACAGTGACACGGTGATTTTGTTTTTTCCAAGCTTTGGCAATATTTGCAACATATATATTGGAACCGGTACCCTGGAGGATATAACCGTGAAGGATTACTAAATGCATATTCAGTCTTTTAGGTTTTTGGATTTATTTTTTGTTTGCTTTTTAAGTGCAATTATTATACATACTGCAGCACCACCCCAGGTTACCAACAATGCTAAAATCATAAAAATTATAGCGGATACACTCATTATTCAATTTCCCCTTTCTATATTAGGAAGTATTTATTCGAACAAAAATAAAATGGTCTATTCTTTGTTTGATTTGACGGTTAACGGCATAATTAAACTTAGTAAAATAACAATAACAATCAGGCTCCAACCGTAACATGTAACAGCCTTCAATGGATAGCTTTCATAAGGAACTTTAATATTGTTAATTAAATTACCTATGGCCATGTATCCCAGAAAAAGCGGTACAAAAAACTTTAACAAAAATTTCCAGGGGCGACCCACACAGAAATCTGACCTTCTATTAATGTGTTCTACAAATGATTCAAGTTTAAAGAACCAAGCAATAAAAATCAGTTCAAATATTCCGGCAAAAACAATGCCGAAATTATTAATAAAATAATCAACAATATCCAGTGCATACAGGCCGCCATTTGTTGTAAAAAGTAAACTGAGAATACAGCCTATAATACAGAAGACTGTAACAGCTTTTTTCCTAACTATTTTGTAGGAGTCTGCTATTGTTGAGCAGCATACTTCTACGATAGATATAACTGAGGTAAATCCTGCTACAAAAAGCGCAAAGAAAAACAATATTCCAACAATTTTTGATGCTGGCATAAGGTTTACTGCTAATGGTATTGTAATAAATGCTAGCCCAATACCGCCGCCTGCGACTTC
Source organism: uncultured Victivallales bacterium (assembly GCA_964625675.1). Lineage (GTDB taxonomy): Bacteria > Verrucomicrobiota > Lentisphaeria > Victivallales > GWF2-38-69. Next base: position 19,940 of record CAZVCD010000017.1, read on the forward strand.
CTTGATTGGTATATTTTGAGCTTGTGCTGCATAGCCTAATACACTGAAAATTACAATTGCAGATATAATACTGAAGCCGCAGTTAATAAATGCGGTCATTGTGGCATTGTTTGTAATGTCGGATTTATCCGGTAGATAGCTTGAGTAAGCTATCATTATTCCGAAACAGATACTTAATGAGAAAAAGACTTGGCCATAGGCGGCAGCCCATGTTTTAAAACTGTAAATTCGTGAAAAGTCAGGTTTGAAAAGCCAGTCAAGGCCGTTGCCTGCACCTTCAAGAGTAACTACTTTTACAAGGAGTACAATAAGGCCTATAAAAAGTACAGGCATAAAAATTTTTACTATTATTTCAATGCCTTTTCTAATACCCGAGGTAAGCGTTAACCACACACAAATCCATATAAGTACGACAAATATGGCAATACTAGGAACAATTCCTCCAATGCTCATTGGTCCCGAACTTATTTGTAAAAAACTGTTATAGAAAAAATCCTTTGTTTGATTACCCCAACTCAAATTAAACGCATACAGTGTGTATTTTAAAGCCCAGGCAACAATAACTGAATAATAGACTGCTATTGTAAAAGCGATAAAAACTTGCAGCCAACCAATCCATGAAGCTTTTTTTGACATTTTAAAAAATGCAGAGGGGGGAGATAGCTTGAATCTATGACCAATAGACATTTCTAGAATTATTATTGGTATTCCTGCTGTAAACAATGCAACAAAGTATGGTATTAGAAAAGCTCCGCCACCATTAGAATAAGTTAGATATGGAAATCTCCAAATATTACCAAGTCCTACAGCTGAACCTATTGCCGCAAGAACGAAACCAACTCTTGTTCCCCAATTTTCTCTATTTGCCATTTTACCTCCACTACAATGAATGATTATTTATAAGCATAAAAAATTGTTTTTTAAGTGTATAGGAATTTGCTTTTTAACTTCCTAATAATCAACATAGTCATGATTTCAAACAGAAGTAAAAAGACAAAAACAAGATTTATCTTGATTTGTTGCCAGTCAACAATATAAATTCTCATTAATAGAATAATAAAAAACAAGTTGTCAAGTCATCTGATTAGCCAGGTTGTTGAGAAACAGGGAGTTTAACTTGAAAAATCAATGTTCTATTCTGTTTCGACCATTTTTTTTAGCTGTATATAGTAGTTTGTCTGCTGTTGATATATAGCTTGGTAGATTATAGCCGATTTTATATTCACAGACCCCACCACTTATGGTAATAGTTATATTATTTCCTCGTTCAGTAATTACTTTTTTTTCTATTTGTTTTCGAAGAAGTTCTGCTGCCTTAATACAGCCTTTTAGATTTGTATTTTGTAGAATTATTAAAAATTCTTCTCCACCATAACGGCCGACAATATCTACATTTCTTAGGTAGTCTCTAAATGTACTCGCTACCAATTTAAGTATTTTATCTCCGGTTATATGCCCATATGTGTCATTTACATATTTAAAATGATCTATATCAAACATAATAATAGATAATGGAGATGAATAACGTTTTGCAATATTCATGTTATACGAAAGGATATTGATCAGATACCTGTGATTGTAAAGACCTGTAAGACCGTCTGTATCGGCCAAAACTTCAAGTAGCCGATTCTTCTCTTCCAGTTTGGCAAGGGTCTTTTGTAGCGATTTTTCTGCGTTTCTTATTTTTAAAGCATTTTTTACACGAACATACAGCTCCATTTTGTGTATAGGCTTTTTTATAAAATCCACTGCTCCAGAGGCAAATGATTTGTGGAGGGCATTGTCATCTGTCAGACCAGTTAGCATAATTACTAGAACATAAGGATCCTGGTCTTTTATTTTAACACAGGCTTCATAGCCATCCATTCCAGGCATCACAATATCCATTATGACTAAGTCAAAACGACTAGCTAAGACTTTAGACAATGCTTCTTCACCGGAAGTGGCTGTTTCTATTTGATAATCATATTCCAGTAGAAGTTTTTCTGCTATAAGTAGATTTATTTTATTATCATCTACTATTAAAATTTTATTTTTTTTATTCACTGATAATAACTATTGTTTGTTGTTTGCTATGTCTTTTTTTACAAGCTCGACTACTTTTTTGAACTTAGTTACATTTTTTTCATTCATAGACATTAGTGTTTCATGAGCATCCAAAACTGTTTTGGCAATACTTTGTTTAGTGTTTTTTGGGGACTGGCAGGTAATAGCCTCCCAGGGATTATATGTAGATATAGAAGTGTTTGAATCGTAAATAAAAAGTTTATAAATGCCAAGTTCTTTGAGCAGTTTTATATTTTTTTCGTTTGCGTTTAATATATTAATAACAATTTTAGCTTTTTTTGCATGAAGTCCAAGTGTAGCCAGTGTTCCCATAAATGTACTATCCATCCAAGAGCATTTTTTTAAATCTACAGTAATGTTTTGAATAACGCCCGGGACAATATTATCAGCAAAATTTTTAATTGGGGAACTGCACTCAAAAGTAGCTCTTCCTTCGACTTTAATGCTGCAGTCGTCGTTGTCACGAGCTATAACTATATTTGCTTTATTCATATCCATAAGTATAGAACTTTGCTTTTAAATTTTCTGATAGACAATAATATCACATTTCGAATTAAAAGAAAGTAATAAAACAAGTTTAATTTGAAAAACAACATTTATAACCTTCATCTTTGATTATGTGAACGGTGGGAAGGCGTTAGGACATTAGGGCATCAGTACAGCCTTTATTCTTCGGACACCTTTACTGGAACTTTCTTCCTTTTTAACTTTAAATTTTACAAGCTTTCCTGTATTATCGACATGTGGACCACCACAGATTTCTTTGCTGAAGTCTCCAATAGAATAAACTTTGACTTTGTCACTATAGCGATCGCCGAATAAACCGATAGCACCTAGGTTTATTGCTTCTTCCGGGGTCATTTCTTCAAAGGAAACAGGCAGTTTTTGGCTGATAATTTTATTGATCATGTTTTCAACTTCGATGATTTGTTCTTTTGTCATTTTTTCCGGATGGGAAAAGTCGAAGCGCAGTCGTTCAGTTGTAATATTTGAGCCTTTTTGAGCGACATGGTTACCTAGTACTCGCCTTAATGCTTCGTGTAGAAGATGAGTAGCAGTATGCAACGCGGATGTTTGTTCTGAGTTGTCTGCCAGTCCTCCTTTGAATTTTTGTTCAGCGCCCTGCCGAGAAAGTTCCTGATGTTTTTTATAAGCTTTCTCAAATCCTGGTTTATCGACGATAAACCCACGTTCCAGAGCCATTTCTTCTGTTAATTCAATTGGAAACCCATAAGTCTCGTATAGGAAAAAGGCATTTTTGCCGCTAATGACTTTCTTTGTAATATGAGCAGGAACTCTGGATATGAGTTTTTCAAATTCACGAGTTCCTTTTTCAAGAGCATGTGCAAACTGCTTTTCTTCCAGGTCTAATTCTTTTTTAATAGTATCAGAATTGGAGGTTAAATCTGGATATGCGCATGAATACTCCTTAACAACAACTTCTGCAATATGAGATGTAAATGTAGTATTGACACCAAGTTTTCGGGCTTCACGAATAGCCCTTCTGATAAGGCGTCTAAGGATGTAGCCCTGATCTACATTACTTGGTGAAATGCCATCATTTATCATAAAAGTAGCAGTTCTGAGATGGTCTACTATTATCCTTTCCGATGCGGTTCTTTCTTCCGTTTTAGCAGTCTTGCGAATTTCATCGAGTTTATCGAATAGAGGCAGAAAAAGTTCAGTTTCATAACAGCTGGCTTTGCCTTGAAGGACTGCAGTTACCCTTTCCAGTCCCATTCCGGTATCAACATTTTTTTGTATAAGAGGATCGTAGTTTCCTTCATTGTTTTTGTGATACTGCATGAAAACATCATTCCATATTTCAACCCAAAGTTTGTTTTTCGGGTCAAATATAGCCGGAGCCGGTTCTTTGCCTACCCAGTAGAACATTTCAGTGTCAGGGCCGCATGGACCTGTTTGTCCGGCAGGTCCCCACCAGTTGTCTTTCTTTGACAGTTCTGCTATTCTTTTGTCGGAAACACCTAATCTTATCCAGTGATTATAGGCTTCTTCGTCAAATGGAGCGTCGCTATCACCTTTAAAAACCGTAAATGCCAATCTGTCAAGTTGGAGGTTTAGGCATTTTGGGCTTGTAAGAAATTCAAAACTGTATTCAATAGCTTCTTTTTTGAAGTAATCCCCCAAAGACCAGTTCCCCAGCATTTCAAAAAAGGTTAAATGGCATATATCGCCGACTTCGTCGATATCGCCTGTTCTTACACATTTTTGAATTCCTACTAATCTTTTTCCAGCAGGATGTTTTTCTCCAATAAGATATGGCACTAATGGGTGCATGCCGGCTGTTGTAAATAAAACCGTCGGGTCATTTTCTGGAACCAGTGAAGCACTTTTGATTAATTTATGATTTTTTTGTGTAAAAAAGTCGATATATTTTTTTCTTAACTCTATTGCTTTCATTTATTATATCTTTCAAAATAAAAATTAGTAATTTATATAATATTAAACTATATTCTTTCTCTTGTTTTTATGATTTACCTTAAATCATAAAAAGAATATAGGCTGACAAAAAGCTTTAATATATTATCAGTATAAATATTTACAAAAGAAATGGAACGATGAATACATACAATATCAAAGAAAAAGAGATTTACATTGACGAACTCAGTGTACAAGAATTAGCAGAACAATATGGAACTCCTACATATGTGTATAGTGAAAAGCGGATTAGGGAAAACTTCAGGAGAGCCTATACAGCATTTACATCTTATTATCCTGACTTTAAGTTCTTTTATGCCGTAAAGGCATGTAACAATCCTGCTATTGTAAATATCTTACGACAGGAGGGTGCCGGAATTGATGCTGCCAGTATAAATGAAATTCTTCTTGCAAAAAAAGTTGGACTTGGTGGAGAAGATGTGATGTTTAGTGGTAATTTTCTGTCTGATGAAGATATTAGGCAGGGGCTGGATAGTGGTGTTATTTTTAATTTGGATGATATTTCAATTCTGCCTAGAGTTTTGAAACAGAATGTACCTGAAATTTTGTCATTCAGGATTAATCCTGGATATGGAAAGAGCAATGTAGGCGAATATGTGACTAATGCCGGACCCGGTGCTAAATTTGGCTTGCACCCTGACATGGTTACAGAGGCTTATAGGCAGGCTAAAAATGCAGGAGTGAAACGTTTTGGTGTTCATATGATGCCGGGATCGTGCATAACTGAGCCTGATTATTTCTCGTTTGTAACCAACCTCCTAATGGAAATAGTAGGAAAAACAGCGCGTGAATTGAAAATAAACTTTGAATTTGTTGATCTTGGCGGTGGCCTAGGTATTCCTTATAAGGATGATGAGCCAGGTCTTGATATAGAAAAAACAGCCGAACTTGTAGCTGATACATTTAAGAAAGCTATAGAAAAATACGGCATGGAATCGCCTAGGTTAATGATGGAGCCTGCTAGATATTTTGTTGGTGATGCCGGAGTTGTTCTAGGTAGGGTGCATTCCATTAAAGAATCCTATTCGAAAATTATTGGTACTGACATTGGAATGAATATATTGGCCAGACCGGCTTTTTATGGTTCTTACCACCATATTCTTTTTAATGGAAGAGAAGGGGATCAGACAGAAAATTGTGGTTTATGTGGACAACTCTGCGAAAATACTGATTTCTGGGTGAAAGAGAGAACCTTCCCTAAAACTGTTCAGGAAGGTGACATCGTGGTAGCGACTGACGCCGGAGCATATGGTTATGGAATGAGTTATCAATATAACGGCAGACTTCGTCCAGCGGAAGTGCTTGTTAATGGTAATCAAAGTAGTTTAATTAGAGAACGTGAAACTTTTGATGATATGCTGAATGCAACATCAGTTCCGGAGTATTTAAAAAAATAAACAATATAAAAATGCTCCTATGATAAAATTATTTTCATTGGAGCGCCAAATTATTCCCATAGCGAAACAATATTTGCTAAATAATGCTTGGGAGAAAACCCCCTATTTTTTGGGAAAATATGTTTTTGAGCTCAAAAAA